>DATDLS010000347.1:0-69880 GCA_036519195.1 Occallatibacter sp.
ATGCCGACCTTCGCCGTCGCGCTGTCGGCAATTGCGCTGCCCTTGGGGGCGGGAGCTCCATCTTCATGCTTGGAACTGAAGAGACTCCCGGGGACTGAAAGCGCGCACCGCCCTGCCCGGTTAGCCCTCCAGAGGGGAAAAATACTTGAGAATCCCTTTACCGGTTTGCCGGGAAAAGGTGGCAGAAACATGTTTGTTTTCAGCGTCCCATAATGTGCGTAGTCAATTCCGGCCAAATGGTCAGGGTGGCGCAACCTTTTTCTATAACTCGCATCTACCTATTTAACAAGCAGAGGCTTCCCCGAAATTAACCCTTCCACGAAGGTTGTAACCTCTTTCGGGTCCTTCAAAAGACCTGTCCCCCCCATCCCCCCTGGACCCCCTCCTAATAATGCCTCTCAAGCGGGCCTGCCGGAAGGCAGGCCCACATGCTTCTACCCCGTCTATGTCTGTCTGTCAGCTTGGCGTCGGTCCCCGTTTCATCCGGGTCGAGGAAGATGAGATGGCCGCGGCAAGGGTGTCGTCGCGAGAGGAGAGTCGACCCTCCCCCCCTCTGCTGAAGATGGAGCCTGTTTCCCGGACTGCACCCGCGTTCGCCACTCTCCGGCCGGTAGAATCAGAGCAAGATGTCCTCTTCCCGTAAACTCACGGCTCCTTCGTCCCGCAAGTCCAACTCTGCTGCTGTTTCTGCTGATCGCGCGTTGGCCGACTCAATCCAGGAAATTGATTCTCTCTTTGAAACTGGAGGGCTGGTGCGCAGTCTGCGCGGAAAGGCGGTCGGCGCTACGCAGCGGATGCGCGCCGAGCGGCTTTCGCCACAGGAGCTCAGGCAACCAGCGCCGGCTGTATCGGTGGCGGCGAACGGAGTTCAGTTGCTCGAGATTCCGGCCTGGAACCAGCCGGCGATGCGCTCCCGGATCTGGCATGGCTTCAGCACGCGAGCGGGCGGCTTGAGCACCTGCTATGCCGCTGAGGGCGCGCCAGGCGAGTTGAATCTTGGGTTTACGGCTTCAGACGAACGGGAGACGGTGGGTGCCAATCGCCGCCTGCTGGTCGAAGCAGTTACGGGTGACCGGGCGACGCCGCTGGTGACGTTGCGGCAGATTCACTCCAGTGTTCTGGTCGTGGGATCGAGCGAAGGCGCGAGCCGTTCGGTTCCCTCGAAGGGCGATGGGCTGATGACCGACGAGCCGGGGATGCTTGTGGGTGTACAGACGGCGGACTGCATTCCGGTACTGGTCGCGGATCCGAAACGGCGGGTGGTCGCAGCGTTCCACGCCGGATGGCGCGGGACGGTGAAGCGGATTGTGGAGGCAGGGGTGGGCCGGATGCGGCTCGAGTTCGGTTGCCGGCCCGAAGACCTGACGGCGGCGATTGGGCCCGGAGTAAGAGCCTGCTGCTATGCGGTGGGCGATGAAGTCCGGTCCAGCTTCGAGTCGCAGTTCCAATATGCCGGCGAGCTGTTTCACGAGGTATGCGATTCGGACCCGGTGCGGATCAAATACCCGATGCTTTTTCTCTCTCAGCGGGCGCCGGGGCACTCGCCGATTGGGCCCAGTCTGCATGTGGACCTGGTGGAAGCCAACCGGCGGCAGCTGCTCGATGCGGGGCTAGGCAAGCAGTCGATCTACTCGACAGGCGGTTGCACAAGCTGCCACCGGGAGCTGTTTTTTTCCCATCGCGCATCAGCGGGACACGCCGGACGCATGATGAGCGTTATCGGCATTCGATCAAGATAATCTGAGCAGTTTCAGATATTTACGAGAGCCACCGATCAAGCTGTTTTCTCCGCCTCGTCGGGGTTGACCAAGTCGCGGAGCTCCTTGGAAGGCTTGAAGTAGGGAACGCGCTTGGCGGGGACTTCCACGCGCTCGCCGGTCTTGGGGTTGCGCCCAATGCGGGAGTTGCGCTGCCGGATGCGAAACGAACCGAAGCCCCGGATTTCGATCTTGTCTCCGCTCTGCAGGGCTCCAATTACGGAACCGAAGATGGTTTCAACGATGACTTCGCCATCGCGCCGTGTCAGGTCTCCCAATCCGGTCACCTTCTCCACTAGGTCTGCTTTAGTCATATCCCTCAAGGCCTCCGCTCACAGCATAACCGGATTCTACCTCGGAACGCGCCAAAAAAAAGCGCGAGTTGTGGAATTGAGCCTTTGCGCATCAATAAGATGGCGAAATGGGCGCGCTCCGGAGTTTGGAGTGGTGAGGGGCACAAGTTGGGGTATGATGGCTGCAGTCTCTCGCCCGGGGTGCGGCTCAGAATCGACCGTACGTCAGGCAGGCGGGGTTCGTTCGCGTGGCACAGTATCCGCAGTACAGCATCGTCATTCCGGCCTTTAACGAGAGTGCCCGCATCCTGGCCACGCTTGAGGCAGTCGTAGCCTGCGTACGCCAGCGCGGATGGGACGCCGAAGTGCTGGTGGTCAATGATGGATCGACGGATGCGACATCGCGCCTGGTGCTGGAGTTTGCACGAACCGCTACGGAGGTGCGGCTGCTGGAAAATCCTGGCAACCGCGGCAAAGGGTACAGTGTGCGCTCCGGGTTGTTAGAGGCTTCGGGTGGCGTGGTGATGTTTACCGACGCGGATATGTCGGCGCCGATTGAGGAAGCCGAACAGTTGTTTGCCGCGATCGAGCGGGGCGCGGATATCGCCATTGGATCGCGGTGGCTGGAAAAGGGGCGCCAGATGCATCGCCAGCCGCTTTACCGGCAATTCTTTGGGCGGTGTTTCAACGCGGTGACGCGGGGCGTAATGGGGCTCAATTTTGCTGATACCCAGTGCGGGTTCAAAGCATTTACGCGGGACGCGGCCCAGACGGTCTTTCCCTTGCAGACGATTGAGCGGTGGGGATTCGATCCGGAGATTCTGTTCATCGCTCTGATGTGCGGCTTCAAGGTGGTTGAGGTGCCGGTGAGCTGGGCGCATGACGAGCGCACCCGCATGAGCTACCTCAAGGACGGCGTCAAGATGCTGGAAGAGATTGCCACCATCCGCTGGAATGCGCTGCGCGGACGGTATGGCAAACGCTCCGAGCCGATTCATCGCGCCACGCTCGAAAAGCGCTAATGTAGGACCGATTCCTCAGGAAGCGCCTCGGGCCGCCGCTGGAGTGAGCGTTTTTTCGCTGCTGGCGGAACAGATTGGGCGACTCTGAGGGGAACTGTCAACTGCGGAACTATGTTGGCATCGGGCGATGAATGGACCGTGACTTTTTTGAACGCCTCACTCTAAAGATGTTAGGGTGGAACCGAATGCTGCCGGAGGCTGCTTGCTTTGGTCTCGTGAAAACCTTTTTCAGAAAACATCCAGCCGCGGCAGGTGGTTTCGCGCGGCAGTGACGGCCGCATTCTTCGTATTGATGGTCTTCGCTGGGCATGCGGCAGCCCAGAGCCGGCAGCCGGTGTTCGATGCGACGCAACTTGCCGAGCCCAGCGATCTGGGATCGGTTTGGCTGGTGCATGAGGGCGATGACCCGGCTTACGCGCGGCCGGACTTTGACGACGCCGAGTGGATGAAGTTTGACCCCCATACGGATATCAGAAAGATCTTCAGGGGTCGACCTCCGCAGGTGCTCTGGTACCGGCTGCGTGTGAAGGTCAACCCGGCGCAATCGGGGCTGGCCTTGGAGGAGCAGACACTCGCGCGGGCTTTCGAAGTCTACGTCAACGGCGGAAGGTTGATGGCGATGGGACAGTTCTCTCCGTTTGTTCCTTACACCTGGGATGCGCGGCTGTTGCGGCACATTCCGGATCGCATGGTGGCGACCGGTTGGCTGGTGATTGCGATTCGCGTGCATATCTCTGGCCCGGAATGGGCTGCAGAAGGCCCAGGTTACACCGCCGGCAACCTCATGCTGGGGCAATGGGGCGCGCTTTACTCGGCCGACTGGCTGGCGGTGATTGGCCAACACGCGTTTCTCTGGCTGGATCATCTGCTTATGATTGGTCTGGGATCGGTGGCCCTGGTCCTGTTTGCCGCGCAGCGCCGGCAGAAGGAGTATCTGTGGATTTGGGCATTGGGTCTCTTCACCCTGGTTGAATCCGTCGAGCCGTTTGTCGCCATCTTCCATGACCTTGCACTGCACTGGGAGATTTTGAACGACCTGCTCAGGGTGGCGAGTCCATTCCTTTGGGCCTCCTTGTATTTCTCCATCGTGGGCCAGAGGATCGGCTGGGCATGGCGCGCATTGCTGATCTTCACCGGAATCACGAACGCCTTCGGCGGGCTTGAGAACCTGTTCTTCAACCTGCCTCCGGTCGCGCTGTTTCTCGTGAGCATGCCCTACGTGGTGCTGCTCTCGGTGGTCATTCCGATCATGCTCACCGTCCATTGGCGGCGCGGCAACCGCGAGGCGGGAATTCTGCTCATTCCGGCTCTGCTGTTCAGCCTTTACATCTACGCCGAGTTGGGGTTTGAAGCGATGTTCCAGTTCACGGCGCAGCGCGACCTGGCGCTCCGTGGCTTGAATCTCATTGACCGCTTCCCGGCCGGGCCATTTTCGATCTCGCTCGATAATGTGTCGAGCATCCTTTCCACGCTGTCGCTGGCCATCATCATGCTGCTCAGGTCAACGACGATGAGCCGGCGGCAGGCAATTCTTGAGGGCGAGCTGGCAGCCGCGCAGCAGGTCCAGCAGGTGCTGTTGCCGGAGCAGGGCGAGACGGTGCCGGGGTTCGCGGTCGAGACGGTGTATCAGCCGGCGCAGCAGGTGGGCGGGGACTTCTTTCAGATTCTGCCCGCCGACGAGGGCGGCCTGTTGTTGGTGGTGGGAGATGTAGCGGGAAAGGGATTGCCGGCAGCGATGCTGGTCTCGGTGCTGGTGGGAGCGATTCGCGGCGTGGCGGAATACACGCGGGATCCGGCCCAATTGCTGGCCAGCCTGAATGAACGGCTGGTGGGGCGCGGCGGAGCCAGCTTTTCGACGGCGCTGGTGGCGCACATTGCTGCGAGCGGGGCGGTGACGATTGCCAATGCCGGGCACCTGCCGCCCTACCTGGATGGCAGCGAAGTGGAACTGGCCGGTGCACTGCCGCTGGGCGTGATGAGCGGGGCAAGGTATGAGGCAAGCCGCGCATTTCTTGGTCCAGGCAGCCGGCTCACGTTCTATTCCGACGGCGTGGTCGAAGCGCAGAATGAGCATGGGGAACTGTTCGGATTCGAGCGCGCGCAAGCGATCTCAACCCAGCCGGCGGCGGCCATTGTCGAGGCGGCCAAGAGGTTTGGGCAGGAAGATGACATCACGGTTGTGACGATCACGCGCGATCGGGCTGTTAGAAACGCTGCCTGAGTGGGGAAGCGATAGAAATCGGCCCGGCTGGAGCGGGCTGCGCGAGCGCCGGCCCGAACTGGCAACGCAGAGGAAAGGGCCGAAGCTTGCGGGCTTCGGCCCTTTCGGTGGAATGATTTTCTGAAACACTTCGGCATTCAGTTAAGGGCGGCGGAGTTCGGCATGGGGCGGACCCCAGTCGCTGTCGGTTCCATCACCGATGACAGTTGCCCCGATGAAGGAGTCGCCATTGCCAGAGGTCCAGCGGTTGCCCTGCAGCTTAGGACTCCACGGGCTACGTGAAAGAAAAATGCCAATCGGAAGTCAGCTGAGACCGGCCTCGGTTGTTGCCGGAGGCCGGATTCCGGCTAAATGCGGGGAACATCGGCAAGACGGTTGATGTTTTGGAAAGGAATCATCCAGCCTGGATACTCCGGGGGCAGGGTGCTCACCTCATCGAGCTGCCTGATCTCATCTGCAGTGAGTTGAAGCTCCGTGGCCGCGAGGTTCTGTTCAAGCTGATCCTCGCGCTTGGCTCCGATAATGATCGATGTGACAAATGGTTTGGAGAGAATCCAGGCCAGGGCAACCGTGGCCACGCTGGTGTCGTGCGCTTCGGCGACCGGGCGAAGTACATCGAGGATGCGCCAGGCACGTTCCTTGTCCGTAATCGGAAAATCGAACGTCGAGCGACGTGAGTCTTCCGGTTTTTGGTTTTCTCGGGTGTATTTGCCGGAAAGAAGTCCGCCGGCCAGAGGGCTCCAGACCAGCAATCCGGTGCCTTGATCCTTGAGCAGTGGAACGATCTCCCGTTCGAGATCGCGGCCGGCGATTGAGTAATAAGCCTGGAGTGTGTCGAGTCTGGCTAGATTCCTCGCCTCGGAGATTCCATTGGCCTTCATGACTTGCCAGGCGTACCAATTGGAACAGCCGATATAGCGAACCTTTCCCTGTTCAACCAGCGTGTCGAGCGCGCGAAGGGTCTCATCAATGGGAGTGATCGAGTCGGATGCGTGAATTTGGTAGAGATCAATGTAGTCGGTTCTGAGACGTGCCAGAGAAGCTTCAACGGCCTGCATGAGATGCCCCCTCGATGCGCCGATGTCATTGCGCCCCGGGCCGGTGCGCCCGTAAGCCTTGGTGGCGATCACAATGTCTTTGCGTGCGATACCGAGATTGGCGATGGACTGCGCGAGAACCTTTTCCGACTCGCCGTTCGAGTACACATCCGCAGTATCGACGAAGTTGATGCCCGCATCGAGGGAGAGCCGAAGCATCTGGTCCGCGAGTTTTTGCTCCACTCCGGCAATCGACTTCCAGATACCGTCGCTGGCGGAGAAGGTCATGGTGCCCAGACTAAGTTCCGAGACAAGCAGGCCGGTGTGGCCCAGGGTGTTGTATTTCATAACCGCCTTTTCACATTGAGATCGATCTTGCGGTTGTTTAGATGTGGCCAAGGGTCTTGCGACTCATCCGGGGCCGGATTCTTCTTGATTGAGATGTTCGTTTTGCGGCCACAGTGTTTGCTGCCAATTTGAATCTCTTTTCGGACCTCGGCATCGAGCCGGCAAGATTTCAGCCGGGCGGCGTGATCCCATGTCTCGGTCACCACCATCACCTCATCGGCATAGGAAGCAGCAACCTGGTTTTCCGAGCCTGCAAATACCGTCGTCGGGCTGCTGGAGGCACTGTCCTTCAGGGAGGCAAGGATGTCTATTGATGGCAGTTGCAATTGACTGCAGGACCGGCTCTCGAATCTGCGCGCTTGAGATGATTGAATGTTGCGGCCGCCCGCATGAATGGTGAATAACGGCCAACTGTGATGCACCGCATCGGTTCACTTCTAGCCGCGGGCTCGGGCATGTTCGCGAATCGGGTGCACGCTTGGTCGCTGGCATGGAGATGGCGCGCGTGCGCAACCTGCGCCTGATATGCCTCTTTCTCATGGATGCCGGCTTCGCGATGTTTCGCCGTTTCGGTGTGGTGCTGAACAGCCTGTCTATGACGATAGACCGGATTTCTCCGACATCATCAGACTGCTTCACCAGCTCGCGGAATTGACTCCGATCGTCTGCAAGTTCAATCGATAACATCGACTCGCGGAGTCATTGCGCGAGTCGATGTTGTCGATTGAACTTGAATACGCGTCGAATTTGAAAACCCAGGACAGAAGCTTCGGCGCGGAGCGTCTATTTCAATAAAATGACCATTGCCTCGCCGCTTTTGGTTCCCCACACTCAGCTGTCGGTTGCCCGGTCACGATCCGCTACCCTTGTTCCTCGCTTGCCCGCCGCGTTCAAGCGATCGCTCTGGCCCCGTCCGCTTGGCTGGTCTCTTCTCCAATCTGATCCAGATTTACGCCCGCAGTCTCGATACGGTACATCCAGGTGACCACAGCCCCGAGCACAGAGGAAACGACCAGACCGTAGAGCAGAAAACGCGTGCCGATGGTCGTCAGCAGGATGGGGAAAAGGAACGCCGTTGCCACCGCGCCGATCTTGGCGAAGGCCGCGGCAAAACCCGCGCCCGAACCGCGGATTGCGGTCGGGAAAACCTCGCCGGACAGCAGATAAGTCTGCGCATTGGGGCCAAGGTTGGTCATGAAGTTGAACAGCATGAAGCCGACGAAGATCAGCGTGATTTTCAGGCTTCCGGTGAAATCGACCGAGAGCGAAGCAATCAACAGGCCCACCGCGCAGCCGATGAAGCCGAAGACCTGCAGATGGATGCGGCCCAGTTTATCGGCCAGCATCACGGCAAAGACAATACCGATGATCAATAGCAGCGTGATCATCGCGTCTCCTTTGGCGGCCGCCGTCGCGTTGGCAATCAGATCGCTCATGCTGCGGACGTGTTCAGCGTGGTGGCCGAGGGCCGTGGCCAGGATGGTGGGCGTGAAAATGCCGATTCCGTAGGTGCTGAGATCCTGCAGGAACCAGGGCACGGAGGCAAGGATGGTGGCGCGGCGGTAGCGCTTTTGGAAAAGGGACAGAATGGAACCCCCACCGTGCCCGTGGCCGGTGGTTGTGCCGGGCTGCTGCAGCAGCACGATGTTCGACGGATACTGTGGCTTGCGCTCCAAGAGCCGGCCGGCTGCGACTTTGGCCCGGTCCGTAGCGCCGCGCGTATGAAGCCAGTTGGCGCTCTCGGTGATGTAAAACCGGCCAATAGTAACAATCAAGGCGGGAATCACGGCGGTAGCAAACATCCAGCGCCAGGCGTTGAGGTTGGGCACAGCCACCAGCACGGCATAGCCGACGGCCGCGCCGCCGAGCGCGCCTACGGCCTGGAAAGCGAAGGCGCCCAGGACCAGGCGGCCGCGGCTGGTGCTGGGGATACTCTCGGAGATGATCATGTGCGCAGTAGGATAGTCGCAGCCGAGCGCCAGTCCCAGCCCAAAGAGGCAAAATATAAGAGAAGGGAAGCTGGTGCAGAAGACCGCCGCGCCCAGAAACGCGGTGAAGATAATCATCTCCACAACGAACATCGACTTGCGCCCAAAGTGGTCTGACAGGCTGCCGAGGCCGACGGCCCCGATCAAAATTCCGCACAGACTGGCGGCGGTCACCAGGCCTTTTTGCGCTGAGCTGATCTCGAATTGGCGCGCGATCAAAGGCAGTGCCACGCCAGTCATGAAGACGACAAAGCCCTCAAAGAACTTGCCGGCCGCGGCCAGCATCCAGATGCGCAGTTGCATCTTCGTCATCGGCACGGATGGAACGTGCGTACCATCTGGCCAGGTGGGCCGCTCATCGATATAGTCCTGAACGGTGCGGGGCCGAAGACCCGGTTCGGACTGGCCGGACGGGGGATTGGGAACTTTCGCCATGCTGACCTCCTGTTTTGGGGACGGACGTGCGACTGACTACCTGATTTTAGCGATCTGGATTTCACTGCGCGCCCGGATCGCTGTCGGCAGTGGGATGAAATGCACGGGGGCGAGCAAGCCGGAAGCGCTGCCTCCCTGGGGCGAGATGCACCAGAGCAGGAAATTGCTGATGGCCAAGGCCGCCTGTGGGCTCGACTGCTGGTCCGCTACCATAGCGTACTCGTAGTTGATTAATGGGTAGGAATTAGCGCCGGCGGCAAACACCAGCGTGAGCCGCTCATCGGGGGGCGTGCGCGGTGTGAGCTCGGCAGCCGCAGAAGTAATGGACTCGGCATTGGGAAGCAGGAATTTCCCGTCCTGGTTTTCGAGCATTGCGGTCGTGAGTTGAGCCTTGTCGGCCTCGGCCTGGAAGCTCGCTCCCAGATAGCCCACCGAATACGGCGTCTTGGCCAGCGTCTCGACCATCTGCTGATTGCTCGATACCGTCAGGATTCCCGGTACCGCCGGCCAGTTCACCGTCGTGCCGTAGCCGATCTTGTCTCCCCACTTACCGTACCCGGTCGTATCTTCCTCCTCGGCCGTAGAAAAGCTCAGGAACTGCGTGAAGATGAAGGTATCGCCAGAGCCATCGGCGCGGCGAATGGGGACGATGGAGTTATGTGGCAGACGCACTCCGGGATTCAACTCCGCGATCGCCCCGGCGTCCCATTGGCGAATCTTGCCGGAATAAATGTCGGCCAGCACCGGCCCGCTCAGCTTCAAGGATCTGCCGCGCAACTCGGGCAGGTTGGCATCGACCGTTTGCGCAGAAATGGCAAGCGGGATGTTGAGAATATGCGGATTGGCCATTGCCTGGTTGTCGGACATATAGGCATCCGAGGTGCCGATCTGCACTTGCTTTGCGATCGCTTGAGCGATACCCGCGCCCGAACCAGTAGCGGCGGCCCTGATTTGCAGCTTGGAATCAACCTGCCGGTATGCGGTAATCCAGGTCTGGAACAGCGGGTACATTAAGGTCGACCCTGATTCATCAAGGGCCGGCGCCCCCGATTGGGCAACCGCAAACGTCAACGCAGCCATTGTGGTCATCAGCGCCAGGGGATACGTGACCAGACGGGTCCGACTGATGTGGTGCCCCATGTATGCACTCCTCTCCAAAGGCAGGGTTGGGCTCCCTCCCAGGGCTCGCAAATTAGAGTTCGCAAGTTAGCCCCTCCACACTAAAGACGTTGTGTTACAGGATGATGACTCGATTTGTCAACCGAGATCACGGCCGTCATCGAAGCCCGGTGGCAGCGCCATGTCCAACACCTCGCCCATGCTTTGCCGGACGGCACGAAAGCCATCGTTTGTCCGGATTTCGCGTGCAAGCTTCAAATTGGCGGCATCGTCATCGGCTCTACGCATTGTTTTTAAGACGTTAAGCTAAAACCTGGTTGAGCCTTAACAGCAGTGT
This sequence comes from Occallatibacter sp., assembly GCA_036519195.1. Classification (GTDB taxonomy): domain Bacteria; phylum Acidobacteriota; class Terriglobia; order Terriglobales; family Acidobacteriaceae; genus Telmatobacter. The sequence continues at coordinate 10,558 of DATDLS010000347.1, forward strand.
CAATTTCAAGCAACAACTGCTGATCCGATGCATCTGCCTGATGCAGAATTCTCTGTGCATACCTTTTCAGAGCTTCGCACTGCCCGACAGTGAATGCCTGCCCAGTCAAGATAAACAGTGGATTGTTCCGGAGATCTTCTGATTCCGGAATCCTGTCGGTAACCTCGAAGCCGTTCCTAACTGGCGTCAACAGGTCGAGGATAATGGCATCTACTCTTTGTTTGAGCAGGATAGCAAGAGCTGCCTCGCCGCTGTTTGCTGTGAGCACATCGTTGGAATGCGCCTGCAGGACAGTTTGTATCAGTTTCAACGTGGAAGGTCGTCGTCCGCTGCCAGGACTCTAGGAAGGGAGGCGAGAGGAACTCTTATGTGCCTCCGCAGTGCTTCCGTAAGAGCCGATTGAGAGACTGGCTTCAGAAAGTATTCGGCGGCGCCCATCGCAAGACCGACAGGCTTCTGGTCCACCACTGACACGATGATCACGGGAATCGATGCTGTCTCCGGTTTGAGTTTCAGCAGGTTCAGGATGCTGAAGCCATTTCCACCCGGCAAAAGTATGTCAAGAGTAATCGCAGCGACTTCTAATTGGGTTGCCTTTCGAAGGGCTTCCTCCTCCGAGCCAGCCGTTTCAACCCTGTATCCGGCAGCTTCAATAGTATGAGACAGCAGTTCGGCCGCGTGACGGTCGTCGTCAATGACCAGAATCAACGCGGACTCAGATCGCGCTGATTCCCCGTCTCGGGCCATCCCATGCAAGGGAGTGGTCCGCGGGGCGGAGTCCGCGAGTGGAATCGTAAAGCTGAACCGGCTTCCACGCCCGACTTCGCTTTCGACACGAACTTGACCTCCATGCTGTTCCACCAACTTTTTGGTGATCGCAAGCCCAAGCCCGGTGCCATTCCGGACCTCGGACTCTGAATCGGTGATCTGCTTGAATTCTTCAAAGATGGATTCCTGCTGTTCACGAGGAATTCCTACCCCGTTATCCTGCACCTCGACCAACGCGGTGTTTTCCAAACGCTGCAGATCTATCGAGATTTCACCCTCTGCCGGGGTAAATTTCACTGCATTACTGAGCAGGTTGTACAGAATCTGTTTGAAACGGATTCTGTCAGCGTAAAGGACCATCCCCGGCGACAGGCTGGTAGTCAGACGGAGCTTCTTGCTCGTCAAAAGAGGCTGCAGTTCAGCCACGATCTCGGGGATAAGAGCCTCGGGTAGAAGCGGCTCGCGGAAAAGATCAAGCTTCCCGGCCTCGATCTTGGAAAAGTCCAGAAGATCATTGATCAGTTGAAGGAGATGCCGACCACCGTTCTGGATGTGGCCCAGCCATCGCTGTTGCTTTTTAGACCAGGCAACGTCATCCCGCAACAGATCGGCAAACCCAAGAATCGCGTTGAGCGGCGTCCGCAACTCGTGGCTCATTGCAGCCAGAAACCTGGTCTTCATTCTGTTCGCGTTTTCAACCTCGCGATTGCGAAGGTCCAGTTCCCGATTATGCGCTTCCATCTGCGCCTGATTCTGCTTCTGTAGCGTGATATCGCGCAGGAATACCGCACAGAGGTGATGCCGCCCCTGGCGAATCGGGGAAATCGAAACTTCGACAGGAAATTGACATCCATTCCGACCGAACAGGGAAAACTCCAGGCGTTGGCGAAAGAACCCGCTTTCTCCCGTGGACCGGAAGCGCTCCATCTCACTGCGGTACTGCTGTCCGAGCGGTTCAGGAAGGATGAGATCGTAGATCGTTCTTCCTCGCGCCTCAGCAGAGGTCCAGCCAAAGAGTGATTCTGCCTGCTGATTCCATCGAGTGATGACACCCTGTTCGGTAGTGGCAATGAAGGCGTCGTAGGCTTGATCGATAATCACGTCCATCAGCCGTTCAGCGTCGCCCAACTGCTTATAGACAGACGCGATGAAGCCTCCGCCGCATAGTGCCAATACCACGACGAGAAGCGCCAGGTAACTGAGCCCCCGCTCATACTGCCAGGCATCCCTGCGCACCGCCGAGACCGGTATCTGAACCACGACTTTCCACCCGGAGGGAGAGATATCGGCATACCCTTGCACAAATTGGGGTGCGCCCGTCTTACCCTCCTGGATGCCGCCCGGCCTTGAATTGAGATCCGGGCGTTGATAGACGTTTGAAAAACTCTCGGCGCGCGTCACCGTACTGCCGGTTTTCGCGAAGACATCTCCTGTTTGATCAACCAGGAAGATGCGGGTTGTACTCTGTACCAGACGGATTTGGTTGGTGAGCGAATCCAAAGCCTCATATGCTGCCAGGATTCCAATTCGTTTTCCATTTGAGTCGCTTACCGGAACGGCGATAGCATACGACCACGGATCAGAAGGAGACGTCTGAGAAACCGCCGAAATGTACGGCTGCCGCGCTTTGGCTACGTGTTGATACCAGGAATTCGCAGCGAAAGCGGCAGGGCCGCCCGCACAAGTCTCTGGATAGCAAGCGAGTAGCTTACCGTCGGTCGAAAAAGCCGCAAGTCGCGGGAATTTTGGCTGAAGCGATGGCGCTTCCTCCAGTTCCTTGCCGATAGCCACTGAATTCAAGTGCCGCCATGCGTCCATCACTGCTGGGCGACTTGCGAACGAGCCTAGCAGATCAGTGTCCTGGGCCAACTGGGTCCCGAGTGCCTGGCCAATAACAGCGGCCGACTGCATCGATCGTGTCGAATTCGTGCGCATCGACTGGCGGATAAAGAGCACGTGCGCCGCCAACAGGAACACGAGCAGGGGCAATACGGCAAGCAGGAGCGAAGTGCCGACAATTCTGGAGGTGCGGTTCCGGAGCCAACCCCGCAACCGATTAAACCGGCTATCTGCTCGATGCGGTTTCAAGATTGCGACCCATCGGGAGATATTCGTGAGAATTCCTTTTCGACGAGCTCCTTGAAAATCGGAAAGAGTTCCGGATCCCACCAGCCCTTGTCGACTTCCTCGCTCATGATCCCGAGTGCATTGGCGAAGGAGAGTGCCTCCTTATAAGGACGAACTGTCGTTAAGGCGTCATAGACGTCCGCAAGCTGTAAGATGCGTGCGCCAAGAGGGATCTCGGTCCCCTGTAACCCGTCAGGATACCCCGAACCGTCCCGTTTTTCATGGTGGTGACGGATGATCGCTGATACGGAGGCGAAGCTCTTGAGGGGTTTGCAGATGTTCTCTCCCACAATTGTGTGGTTTTTCATGACTGCCATCTCTTCCTGCGTGAGTGGTCCAGCTTTCAGCAGGATGGCGTCCGGAACTGCGACTTTGCCGATGTCGTGAACAAAGCCAGCGCGCTTCAGGTCTCTGATCATGGTTTCGGGAAGGCCAAGCCGTTCACCCAGGCGGGCACAATAGCGCGAGAGTCGCTCGCAATGTCCCCAGGTATACGGGTCCTTGCCTTCAATGCTCTGGGCCAGTGCCAGCAACACCGTCTCGGCACGCTCCAACTCATCGGTAAAGGCCTTTAATCCCAGCAAAGAACGAACGCGGGCGACCAATTCATGACGCTCGATGGGCTTTGTCAGGAAATCATCGGCGCCGGCGCGTATTCCACGCACGCGGTCGTCCACGTGCGAAAGCGCAGTAACCAAGACAATGGGAACGAGCCGGGTGTCTGGATCAGCCTTGATTCTTCTGCATACCTCGAGGCCGTCAAGGCGCGGCATTTGCAGATCGAGCAGGACGACGTCGGGCCGTAAGCGGCTAAACACATCAACTGCCTCCAGACCATCACCTGCCAGAATCACCTCAAATCCTTCGCAGGTGAGGATCTCCTGTAATAGCTCGCGACTGATATTATCGTCATCTGCAATCAGTATCTTTGAAGGCATCCGCTAACCACCAAACCCGCCGCCCATGCTTTTACCGGGATCTGAATCGGAAAAACTCTGACCGGCAAACACGTGCAAGCCTAGAGTAAAAGACGACTCGGTCAGTAATTACTCTACTATTGGGGGCTACGCACTCACCAGAAAGCGTGATTGTTACCGGGCCAAAGGCCGCTCTGGCGTCGCGGGGGCACGTCGGCCGCGCGGCAGAAGTCGATTGGAATGATGCGCAGAAAAACCAAACCTCTGGCGCACGACAGTGCGCCAGAGGGCCCACTCCTGAAGCCGGGATGGTCGCATTGAAATTGATCTCATTGCGGGACTCGATCAGATTTCTTTCTTGGGGATTGCAAGTGGCTGCTCCTCGATAGTCAACTGAAGAGTGTTTGCCCATTTAGTAAAGGCCAAGAGCCTTCCCCACGGCGATGCCAATCTTTCCGCTTGCCTTTGAAGGGGCGCTGCTTGCGTTCGGTGGCGACAATCATCTTCTATTTAGTAGTCATGTACGCGACCCAAGGCTTTTTCAACGAACAGAAGGCACGACAAGGATTCGGGGTTACTTGTCTTCGCCAACTCAATGGTTTTCGCATCCATGGTTGCAAACGGCCAGATCGTTTCAAGCAGCGCAATTCAAAACGATCCGGGGAAAGAGGCTCTTTGCGCAAAAAGAGCCGAGGTGAAGCCGGTTTCGTTCTTGATCGATCAGAACGATGTGAATCGCATCAGAGCCGCCCATCCGGACACGGCGTTCATCGCGCAGGACGGTATTATTCCCGAACTGATTGAGTGCCGCGTGAACGAGGAAACCGGAGTGTATGAGCCGAACGCGCTGAATTCGGCGGAGAATTCGTACTTGCACCTGGTTCGCCCCGAGCAGTTCGCGGTGGGCATCCATACGGCGGCCGGGCAGATACAGGCGGACGAAGTGTGTTTCAAGGCTGCTCGCGAGAAGGCGAATCGGGAGGGATTCGACCAGAGTTTCAGTTACACGGCGGAGGTAAATGAAATCACGCTCAAGATGGAGACGTGCTTTGCGGCTCCTTTTCGGAAGTGAGAGATCGAACCGCAGGTCCCTGGCTGACAGAATTGATGGCTTAGATTCTTGCGCCCCAAATCATCGACAGAAATAATTCAACAATCTGAGGCAAATCTCAACATGTTGAGATTTGCCCTTAATTCGTCGGGTTTCAATATAGATTCTGCTTCTCATCGAGCCTGTCTGGATTCCGTTTAGGCAGGCCAGCGATGAGTGAGCGCACATAGCTCGCGCCTCGCCCCGCTTTGTGGGTATGCTGTTCTGGCAGAGCGTGGCCTGGAACCTGTGTCGCGGTTTTAGAAGAGATACCAGATTGCCGCGATCTCTCTGGCGGTTGTCTTCCTGACCGCCCATCGAGAGTACGCCGCTGCCGCCTTCAAAGCATAATCCCTAGACTCTTTGTTTTCTCTGTTATTTGCTTTGTGAAGGAATTTTGAGAAGGCGTTCAGCGTTTTGGTGGGTGATCTTTCGCATGTCTGCGGGACTGAGAGGCAGAGAATCCAGAAAGCGGCGTCCTATTTCGGTCGGGCTGAACGGATAGTCCACGGAAAAAAGAATACGGTCGGCTCCGACCACCTGCAGTGCGCATAGCAGCGGTGGCGTGGTGAAGTAGCCGCTGGTGGTGATGTGGAAGTGCTCGTGAAAATACTCGGCAATGGAACGACGGAGTTTGTGCCGACTGCGGGTGAGAACCGAATCGGCGCGGGCCAGCGAATAGGGTAGATCCTCGCCCATGTGGCCGATGATGAACTGCAGTTTCGGAAAACGGTCAAATAACCCCGAGCCGATCAGCCGCAGGCAATGCATCCCCGTTTCCACGTGCCAGCCCCAACCGGCCGTCGAGAGCAAGAAACCAAGGTCCTCGGCGAGGCCGCTAAAGTAGGCCTGCTGCACCGCCGCGGGCGGTGGCGCAGGATGCAGGTAAATGGGCACATCGAGGCTCTCGGCCGCCTCGAAGAGCGGCGTGAAGTTGGGGTGGTCCAGAAACAGACCCCTGGTGGTACCGTTGACCATCGTGCCTTTGAAGCCGAGTTGCCGGATGCAACGCTCCAGTTCACGCGCTGCGATTTCCGGCTCCTGCAGGTTGAGCGTGGCGAAGGCAGCAAAGCGGTCCGGGTGCGCCAGCACGGCCGAGGCCATCGTGTCGTTTGCATCGCGCGCAACAAGGGTGGCCGTTAGGGAGTCCAGCCGGTCCATGTCACCACCGGCCAGGGAAAGCACCTGCATGTCGATGCCTGCCGCATCCATGTCGGCGATGCGGCCATCACCGAGGTCGAGCAATTTGACGCGGAGCTTGCGCAAGTACTCAGACGTGAGATCGCGCTGCCCGTGGGCATCGGTCGCCTTAAGAAACTCGGCCGTCGAGATGTGCTCTTCGAGTGTGATAGTTCTCATCAAGTCAGGCTAAACGTTGGGTCCATGGCATGACAATCCGTTCGAGTTGGCGCGCATCCGGAAGTTCCATTCGTAATTCCGAATGAGGGCCGGCATTTCGCTATCGAAGCTGCTGCTCGCCGGCCCCCGAGGTGAGAATCGTTGGCATCCATCTGCACGATCTACTGGATTGTCGCGGTGACGGCCTGGCTTTAAACCCTGCCATCTGTGTTCACCGCGTAGACGGTGAACTGGTCTGTTCCGGGACTTGCCATGATCGCGGCGGAAAGCGAAGTCGATGTCGTTCCGGTGTACTGCTTGGTCGAATCTACCCAGATCTCCATGTGTCCCAGAGTGCCCGTTATGTTCGCGCTTGCCTCCACGACTACCGAATGCGAGGAAATGGAAGAGCCGTTCGCTGCGGCGCAAATCTTTACGCCGGCTGATGTGGGCCGAGTGCAACTGGAAGGAACCGTGAAATTGAAGTTGTACTGAATGAGCCTGTTGTCGTAGTCGGCTGCGAAATACGTTCCGGAGTGCGTGCCGGGCGAGAGCGTCGTACTCAAGTCGAAACAGGCGTTGCCTTCCCAGGTATTGTGTTGCTCGCCAGGTTTGCTGCCGTCGACCCAGAGTTCCATTCTGCGCAGATTCTCGAACGAATGCGCCGTGGCAAACGAAGTTCACGTCTCCAGGCTGCTTCGGCAGCTTGAAGTGGGATGGTCCAACGGCAACGTACGTTCGCGGTCCCGGTAAACGGTTACCAGAATTGAGCGGCGACGATCGATGCGGGACCCGATCTGCCTTTGATCACGTCCGTCGATAGCACAAGTTCCATGTTCTTCTTCTCCCAACCCGGAGGCGCGATAGCGGCCAGCTTTTCCATTTCGTTCTTGCTGGTGAGAAAGTCTCCCGCTGCCGCGGTGCCAAATACCGTAACGCCGGCGGCGACGATTACCGTCTGTTCGGTCTTCGGGTCGACCATGCGCAATACCAAAGCATAGTCTTTGGTCAGATCGAGATAGGGAGTTGAATAGTCGACCGACCAATCATTCTTGAGAGGATTATCACGGTCGCGAATCACGAACTTGCCCGGTGCCGGTTGATCCACATTAAAGCGAAGCCTCTCGAGCAGACGTTCCGTCCAGGTGTTATTCAGCAAGCCGACAAGAATGGCGGGGCCATTCTGCAGATCCGTGAAGGTAGTGTCGGATTGCGACGCCAGCCGAAACATTTTCCCTCTGGCCTCGAGCAGCCCTGCAAGTCTGGCGAGCGCAAAGGCGTCATATTCGTTCACGATCGTTTGGGCGGAATTTTGAAACTTGGACAGCGTCAAGTCGTGGAGCGGGCCAGGGTCTTCGATCGGCACTTGTTGGCCGCCTTCCAGGTCGCCGATGCAGAGCAGAACGGAAGCGCGCGAGGAAAGCACAGGTTGCCAAAAACGATTGAACGGGGCCCGTGCCTGCGAAAATGCGGTCCCGGCAACAATCGCGGTGGCTACGAACGCACAGCCGGCGGCAGCCCACGCAGCACCGCTCCACACTTTTCGAGGCTCAGGTGCGGACGGCCCTGGTGGGGCAGTGGGGCTGGCAGCAATTGCGGCAATCTGCGCGGAAGCGGCAGTCCGCCGGGGGCCCTCATCGACCCACCGGAATTGAGGCATATAAGAGCCAAGCTGCAATTCAATCCGCAACTCTGCATTGCAGTCGTTCACGTAGTACTGGGCGAGTCTCTTGCGCACCTCGGCCACAGCGCTCCGGACGGCGTGGTCCGTCGAAGTATCATAGTCGGGACGGCGCTGGAAGACTTCGATCCCGATCGTCCGTTCCTTAAGCTGGTCGCCGAATCCCTCGAGTGTCTGCTCGACAACATATTTGAGGACCGCTGCGTAGCGCTTGCTGTTGTGAAAGGCCGGACTCGCCAGAACCCGCTGGAGCTGGCTGCGCACCTCCTCTCGTTCCAAATCTGTGTCTGGGCTGAAGACTCCATTCCGCGCACGCTCTTCCGGCCCGGCCTCCTGTAAATTGTTTGCGATCATCGCTGTTCCTTGCGTCCGATTGGGCTATACGTGGCGAACTTGAGCGGTCAACTGGGTTTTGAACCAGCATCGTTCCCAGTGAATGCGAGGCATTTCACTTCCAGTTTTATATCTCGATAACGTATTCCGTGATCTGGGCCAGGATCGGAGCGAAGCGACGCTGGTCGGTTCTTACATTAGCTAGGCGGACCACATGAGTCAAGAAAAGAGTGATTTAGAAATCGATCGGCATGACTGCGGTTCCTGCTCTTGAGCGCGCGAGCGAATCTTTGGCGAACCAGTCCGCGGCAGGCATGCGTCTCTACCGGGCGATGGAGGCCGAGCTCCATCATATTGTTGAGACGAACAGTTGGCAAACTCGGATGATTGGACCCAGCGATCCGTCCAAAAGGACCGTCACGGACCGTCCGGGACGGGGGGATGACAGCAGAGCTCTATGCGAATGAGCCCGCGGCGGTTGGCTATGCCGGATTGCCCGGAAATGTATGGTGACACATAAGATATCAACCGGACATGTCGGGCATGGACATGTCCTAGTACCTGTCATGTTTCACGATCAGATGCTTGGTAAATCGCTTTTCTTATGACACTTATGCTTTTTTGGCATTGACAGGCATTCATTTGGCTGCCAATATTTCGTGCGGCGCTGAGTTCTCGGCGCTGAGTTCTCCAAAGTGTTCAAGAAAAAGCAGATTCATCAGCACGCTCGGTTCAGAGGAAGGCACTCTGGCCGGGCCATGCCTTAGGAGGGAACATGTTGCAAAGGAACCTGTGTGCAGGCGTCCCGGCGCCTGCTTGGCCGGGACGTGACGTTCAAATGAAAAAATTCACCCCTCAATTTCCGCGATTGGCAGGCTGGCGGACGGCATTATGGCCGTTCGCTCTGGCAATCCTCTGTTTTGCCTTTTCACCCGCCGGAGTCGCCCAGGTCACCGCGCTGCTTTCCGGAACGGTACAGGATGCGTCGGGCGGTGTGATTCCGAAGGCTGAGGTTACCCTGACCAATGAAGCAACGAAGGACAACCGCGTGGTCGAAACCAACGGAACGGGCCTCTACGCCTTTCCGTCGCTGGTGCCTGGCACCTACGACCTGAAGGCGTCTGCCGCCGGCTTTAAAGGCAGACAAGTGACCGGAATCGTGCTGAACGCCGGCGATGCAAGAACAGTTCCCGCCCTGGCGCTCACCGTGGGCGCCGCAACCGAGACGGTATCGGTCGCGGCCGACTCGGAGATGATTCCCGTCGAGAACGGCCAGAAGATCGAGGTTTTAACCAGCGAGGACATTAACAATCTGGCGCTCGAGGGCCGCGACACCAGCGAACTGCTGAGAGTCTTGCCCGGCGTAGTAAACACCTCAGGGGGGCTTACCCAGACCAGCCCGGCCTTCAGCGACCTCAACATCACGGTGGACGAGAGCGCGATCGGCAGCGGCTTTAACATCAATGGCGCGGTGTACAAGGGGGGTACCGGGGTTCTCGAAGACGGGGCGCAAATGATCGACATCGGAGACATGGCCTCCGCGCTCACGATCATCAGCCCGGAGATGACGGAGCAGGTGAGCGTACAAGCCTCCAACCTGAGCGCCGACCAGCCGTTCGGCCCGGTGGTAGTGAGCACCATCAGCCGGTCCGGCAGCGCAAACTTCCACGGCGATGCTTACTTCAACGCCCGCAACAACGTGCTCAACGCAAATGGCTGGCAGCAAAAAAACGCCAACACTCCGCTGGGGCCGCAGTCCTATTACTATCCGGGCGGCAGTTTCGGCGGACCAGTTCCGTTGACGCACAAACGCCTGATGTTCTGGGCCGGCTATGAGAGGTGGCTGCAGAACCAGGGCAACGCCAACGTTTTGTCGTCGTTTATTCCCACCCCGGAGATGATGCAAGGCGACTTCTCGAACGACAACGCCGACAATAACGCCCTTTGTCCAAATGGGTTCTTCCAGGGAAATCCTCCCAGCGGCTTTCCCGGCGGCTCGTGGTGCAGCGACCTGGGGGGAACGGTGCTCGCCAACGGAACGACGCACGTAACATTGCCGCAACCGGCGGCCACCGGGACGGTCAATATCGGCGGGACCAACTACACCGTGGATAATGGCCAGAAGTTTCCTGCCGGGTTCCTCGATCCGGGCTCCGCAGCTCTCGCCAAGATCTGGCCTACGGCGAATACTGCTCCGTTGAGCACCTGCGGCGGATGCAACTACTACCAGCCGATCGTGAATGTCGACAATGGATGGATCTATCGTGTCCGCCTCGATTACAACCTGGGGGACAATACCAAGATCTATGGCAGCTACCAGCAGGCATTCAGCTCGGGATTAGCGCAAGGCAATGGCGCGCACATCTACTGGACGCCCGGCAATGCCATCCCATTTCCGGGAGGCGGGGTGACTGAGGAAAACTTTGGCAAAACCCTGGCCGGCCACATCGTGCACAACTTTAATGCCACATTGACCAACGACTTTCTGGCCGCATGGGCATTCGGCAGCTTCCCGTTCACGACGCCGAACCCGGCGGCGGCGCACAGGAGCACGCTCAACTATCCCTACGGCAAGGTCTTTGCGACGAACTCTCTGAATATTCCCGCATATAACAGCGCCGGAAGCCAAACCTTCCCTGATTTCTCACAGGCCTCGATCTTCGAGGACCCACCCGGGCAATATGCGGTCAAGAAGGAAGCGCCGCAATTCGGCGATACGCTCACCAAGGTGTGGGGAAAGCACACCATCAAGCTGGGTGGATTCACGCAGACCACGGATAACTTCCAGAGCAACGACAGCGTCAACGAGGATGGAATCCTGAGCTTTTCCGCCGGCCAGAATCCGGACCTCGCGAACCCTGCTAACGGTACCATTGGTTCGCCGTACAACGCGACCGCAGCCTTCGCCAGCGGCATTCTGTCGGGCTACGGCGAGAACAACTCGGCGCCCATCGGGGATGTGGCTCAGCAGACAACGGCGGTCTTTGTGGACGACACCTGGAAGACGACGCGACGCCTCACCCTCGAACTCGGCATCCGCATGGAGCACGTGGGCCACTGGTATGACCGCGACCACATTGGACTCGCGGTGTTCTACCCGGATCGCGTACTTGGGGACTACTACGCCGGCAAGTATGCTCCGGGATACTACTGGCATGCGATCGACGCCGGTGTGCCGCTGAGCGGCCAACCCAACCGCTTTGTCTATCCCGATGCGCGGTTTGGGTTCTCCTACGATCTGTTGGGCACCGGCAATACGGTCGTTCGTGGCGGATGGGGCGTGTATCGCTTCGTAACCCAGGTCAACACGGTCGCCAACGGGGGCGCGCAAGCAACCGCAGACGATGTGTTGGGTTATAACGCGCCGGGATCAACCAGATTGCAATTGCAGAACGTCCACACCCAGGCTTATGCGGCCTGCCCGAGCTTCAATACCCCACCGCCTTGCGGCGTTCAGGGCGGGCAGACAGGGTTGGATCCGAGCAACTACGGACAACCGCTGAACTATTCCTACAACTTCACGATTGACCAGAGGCTGCCCTGGAACTCGCAGGTCGAGGTTGCCTACGTGGGAAGCCAGACCAGCCAGCTGGTCGATGACGGCGAGGATAACGAGGGCAGCAGTTTTAGCGAGCTCGCCGACCAGAACAAGACGCCGATGGGCGCCCTCTTCTCGCCTGACCCGAGAACGGGCGTTCTTTCGACCAACCCGCAAAACGTTGGGCAGAATCTGAACGGGATGATGACGGGGAATCAGCTTGCTGACTACCATGCGTTGGGCCAAGTGTACGGCACCAACTCAACCTACATGCTTGAGAACACCAGCTACGCGAACTACAACGCTCTGCAGGGGTCATGGGTCAAGACCTCAGGACGGTTGTCGTTCAACTTGAATGGGACATGGGCAAAGACGCTGGGAACCGCCCTGCAGGCGAACCCGTATCAGATCGGCCTGAACTATGGACCGACAGCCTACGATCGGCCCATAGTCTTCAACTCGTCCTACACATACAAAAGCGGTACGCTCCATCTGGCGAACGGGTTGCTGAATCAGTTGGGCAGCGGCTGGACGATCAGCGGCATTTCGACCTGGCAGAAGGGCGGCTACATTCCTGCCCTGCTGGGGAACGGCGTGCCGAACTTCGGCATGGGGTTGCAATACACCGGCTTGCCAGCCAACGCGGCTGCAGTGGGCCTCACCAATGGTGTCGGATCTCAGACGTACTTCGGAACGGACACGAATCTCCCGATTTTGCCGGTGCTGACTTGCAACCCGACCCATGGCCTGATCAGCCATCAGGTTCTGAATGGGAAGTGCTTTAACGCTCCGGCGGTAGGATCGCAGGGCGGTCAGGCATTCCCCTATATGAGTGCGACGCCGTATTTCGACAACGACCTGGCGCTCTATAGAACCTTCCACCTCCACGAAAAGCAGCAGGTTCAGCTGCGGGCAAGCGCGTTCGACTGGATGAACCATTCCTTGCTGTCGTTCGCCAGCGCCAGTGCCTACAGTTTGAACTACAACGTGGACTACAACTCGAAGGCGATCACGCCGAACTACAATCAATCGTCCTCGGGCGCGAACGCGTTCGGTGTGATGACTGTCAGGTCGGCATTGCCTTACGCTCGCGTAATCGAACTGGACCTCAAGTACTCCTTCTAACCCTCAGCCCAGACCGGAAGGCGGATTTGACCCCGCCTTCCGGTCTTTTTCATTTTTTGAGCCTCGCCGGCAACTTCAGGCATGATCACGACACGCTGATTTTCTGGTTCGATACGGGACATCGGAAGACAATGGCGCGCGCCCTGTACTCGTGCAAGAATAGAACAGCTGCGGCGAGGATCGAAAAACGGAAAAATGCCGCGCAGCCCTTCCCTATGGCCATCCTGGTCAAACTGATCGCCTCGACAGCCCTTGGCGCCATTTCTATGGGCGCTCTCCTGTCGGCACAGCAAAAGCGATCCGATGCGGGGGCCTCCGATCTGCAAAAGCATTACGACCTAGCACAGCACTTCCAGCAAACAGGCAATCTTGCCAGCGCTGCCCCGGAGTATCGCGCATTTCTGGCCGAAGCCGAGGGGGAAGTTGCGGCCGGGCACGCACATATAGGAGATTACGCGCGAGCCGCCTCGCTCTTTGAAGAATCCCTTGCGCTCGAGCCCGACTCCCTGCCCATCCGGCTCCGGTACGCACAAACTGCGCTCCTGATGAATGATGCCTCGCGGGCGGAATCGTTGGCGCGCTCATTGTTGAGCGATTCGGGCCCTGATTCTCAGGGGCTTGCCGAAGTGCATCGGATTCTGGGCCGTGCACTTCACAAAATGAACCGCGACCGTGAAGCCAGAGAGGAGATGGAAAAAGCAATCAAGTTTGATCCGAGTTTCCAGAATGGTTACGATCTGGCGGTAGTCTGCCTTGACCTTGACGATGGGAAATGTGCCAGCCAGGTCTTCGCGGAGTTGGAGCATTCGTTCGGCGATACGCCTGCCATTCATATGCAATTCGGGCTGGCCTACGGGAACTCGGACTTTGGTCCCCTGGCAATTGCCGAGTTCAGGAAGGTGATTGCGGAGAACCCACGCTTTCCCGGTGCCCATTATTCTCTGGCTGCGTCTCTGCTCTCGGGACGCGACGATGGGAAGGATATCTCCGAAGCGGAAATTGAGCTGAACAAAGAACTCACCATCTCTCCCCATGACTTTCTAACCTATGCCGCTTTGGGAAAACTTGCGGTAACCGATCAAAACTATACTGAAGCCGAACGATACCTGAAGCGGGCCACATCGCTCAATCCAGCCAACCCCGATGCATATCTTTACCTAGGCCAGATGTACTTCGACACACACCGGCTTGCCGATGCCGAAACAGCGCTCCGCAAGGCTATCAGGCTGACTCGGGATCCTTCGCGCAACCGCTATCAGATTCAAAAAGCTCATTTCTTGCTGGGCCGCGTGCTGATGATGGAGCATCGCTCGGAAGATGCGCATGCCGAGATGGAGATCGCGCACACATTTGTGGATCAGAATCTATCGCATGATCAAGGCGCGCTCGCGGGCCTTCTGAATAACAACTCTGCCGCCAGCGCTCTCACCGATCCTCCCAGTGCTTCGTCAAACTCCCGACTTCTGTCTGTTCAGGCTTCTCAGGATAAAGATCCTCGAGCTGTCAGCGACCTGAGTGCGTTTGAGAAACGACTTAGTCCGGCCATCGCGGACAGTTATAACAACCTGGGCGCCATTGCGGCGACGGGGAAGGATTACTCTCAATCGCTTCACTTCTTTCAGCAAGCCGCGGCATGGAATCCAACGATTGAAGGTCTTGACTTGAACTGGGGCCGCGCCGCCTTTATGGCGTCGCGATTCGCCGACGCCATTCCGCCTCTTTCCCGTTATGTCCGATCTCACCCTGACGACTCCGGCACCCGCGGCGCACTGGCGATGAGCCAGTTTATGACTCATGACTTCAGCGGCTGCGTCAGCACGTTTCGGGGAGTAGAAGACCAATTGGCATCCATTCCCCAAATGGAATATGTGTTTGCCGAGTCCCTGGTCGAGACCGGCCAGGTGGCGGCCGGGAAAAAACGGATGGAATCGCTTTCGGCGGCACATCCTGAGATTGCCGACGTTCACCGCGCTCTTGGAGAAGTCTATGAGTCGGAGGGAGAACGGAAAAAGGCGAACGGAGAATTGAGTACCGCCATCGAGCTGAACGCAACCGACCCCCAGGCTCACTACGACCTTGGAAAAGTAGACGTTGAGACCGGCGACGCCGCGGCAGCAATCGTAGAGCTCGAGACTGCGACCCGGCTCACTCCCGGGGATCCTGCGTTTCATCGAGAGCTTGCGGCTGCTTACAGGCTCGCTTCGCGCAATCAGGACGCAGAAAAGGAACTTGCGATCTCTCTCAAGCTCACGAGCGAGCCGGTACTGCCGAGATCATCCGGCTCACCCGATCCGGTTCCAAACCCCCACCCTTAGGGCACGCACGGTTTTATCAGTGGTTCGCCTGGCGCGCATCTCCAGCAAGTCGAGGCCGAATGCTTTCCGCCGGGACGATTCCTTTGCCTTCTAAGATTGAGTAGAAGTGGTTCGCGTCGAGAGTGCCAATATGATCGATGGCTCCTGACGGCCAGCGAACCTCCACGCTATCGATCTTGGTGGCTTCTCCAAGTCCGAAGTGCAGTCGCAGATCGCTCTGCGACAGATAACTTCCTCCGCTGCGCACTTCGTCCGTCTGCGTCATGCCGCCAGAGGTGACTTTCACGCGTGCATTCAACGCGAGCCGGTTGCTCTTGGTGCCCGCAAGTTCGAAACTTACCCAATTGCGGCCGGCAATTCCCTGGTTGCGCAAGATCATGGGAGGCCCATCGAGGTCATTGACCACGACATCCATCTTGCCGTCATTAAATAAGTCGGCCACGGCGAGGCCGCGCGAGACGCGCTTCTCCATCAGTGCAGGCCCTGCTTCGGTGCTGGCATCGCAAAAGGTTCCATCTTTGCGGTTCATGCTGAGTATCTTCGGCTGGCGATAACCTGATCCGGACGGCATACTATCGGTTTGCGGATATACATGGCCGTCTACGGTCACAAGGTCCAGCCATCCATCGTTATCCAGATCGACAAATGCCGTTCCCCACTTCACCCAAGGCAAAGAAGCAACTGCAAGGCCCGACTCGTACGATGATTCAGAGAAGTTCCAGCCGCCTTCGTTTCGATAAAGATCGTCATTCTCCCCTTCAAAGTTCGTAACATACAGCGAAGGGCGCCCAGTGTGGTTATAGTCGCCGACCGCAACCCCCATCGACGCCTGCTCGGCGCCGTCCCTGCTGAATGCCGTTCCAGACTCATACCCGATCTCTTCAAATTTACCTTTACCCAGATTCTTGTAGAGGTACTTGGGAGTCGAGTCGTTCGCGGCAAAGATATCAGGCCGGCCGGTGTTGTTGAAGTCGGCCCAGATCACTCCCAGACCGTAATAGCCGTTTGGGTCGCTTACGCCTGCGCTCTTTGAGACATCGGTGAATGTTCCGTCGCCGTTGTTATGAAAGAGTGCATCTCCGGCCCCTTTCAGCCCGCGTGGTCCGCATTGCACATCGATTCCGCGATATTTGCAATACGGTGCGCTGCCGAACGCCGGCAGATCATTGAGGTGAAAGTCGACATAGTTGGTCACCATCAAGTCCACATAGCCATCCCCATCGTAGTCGCCAAACGCCGCTCCGGCCGACCATCGCCCATCCCCCACTCCGGCTTTGGCAGTTACATCGGTGAAGGTGCCATCTCCGTTATTGTGATAGAGAATGTTCCCGCCGAGGCAGGTTATGTAGAGGTCCGGCCAACCATCGTTGTCGTAGTCTCCTGTAGCCCCGCCCATGGCCAGGCAAGCTTTCGTAAGTCCGGACTTCTGAGTTACATCGGTAAATGTTCCATCGTGATTGTTGTGATAAAGAGCCCCAAGGCTCGATTTGCCCGCTAACGTCATATCGATGGTTGGAGCGTTGGTGAAGTAAATGTCCGGCCAGCCATCGCGGTCATAGTCCACGATGATGACGCCGCCGCTCATGGATTCAAAGATGTAGCGCTTATCCGTCGAAGAGGTATGAGAGAAAGTAATGCCGGTCTTCGACGTGACGTCTTCCAGCTGCGGAATCACGCGGTCAGTACACTTGGTCGACTTAGCGCCCGCCGGCGGCGGCGGCGGCGTGGGATGGCCCGATTCTTGACAATGAAGCCGGACGGCTGTCAAGGCGATGATCAGCACCAGGGGAGTAAGTCTCAGGGACGTGCAAGCCATCATGGTCGAATTCTACCAAAGGATATTTGCAACTCGAAAACTGAGAGGATTGTTCAAGCTCGGTGGAATCAGATTGCATTCAGCACCGGACCCGATCCATTTCTCTGCGGCCCAACCGAGTTGGTTCAAAGGTCTTGAATAGACCTCGACTTGGCCTATCTCGCTCCTCTTGTACGGGTAGGGATAAGAGGCATTGATGTGAAGGGAAAAATCGTTGATCCCCAACCGGCTCAGTGTCGCCCTGCTCTGTGGGGAAATGGCGACAAGATGAGGTCCATCAAAATGCGAGGCCAGAATCCGGGCGAGTCGGCAGTCCGGCGAGAATCAACAGACTCCGCAGTCCGATTTGTCGCCAATCGCAGCGAAAGAATCTGATTCTGCCCGGAGCAATCACCGAACCGAGCTGACCAAGGCTGCCCGAGCTACCAAACGCCTCAATCCCGACGATCTACCAGAGAGAGTACGCAACGACGTGGGGCGGTCCATGTTCGCCTTCGATGAGGTCTGTTGACACCACCACTTCCACATTTGCGCCAGATCTCGGGTGAACGGTCTTGCACCAGGCGTCCAGACCCGTTTCGTTGGTGAGGAAATCGGTTGCCGCTTCGGTTCCGCTTTTGCCAATACGGGCGGCGAGAATCACGTGCAGTTCGGTCTCGGGATCGACGAAACAGCTGACCAGACCGTGGTCTCGGGAGTTAGCCAAGGCGCTTCGTGTGACATCGCGGGTCCAGACGGTTGACGGATGCTGGCCGTCTTGAAGTACGTTATCGTGGCCGTTCAGGGTGACCAATCGCTGGAGCCGAGGACACGGAGCCTGCGGCGGCATTCACCGTGAGTAGGGCCGCTGTGGATGTGGCTGCCGCGACCGAATTGGTGACGCTCGCCGTGTACTGTTCGCCGTTGTCACTCGCGGCCAACACGGGCGTGGTGAAGGAGGCAGTATTGGCGCCCGGAATCGCAACGCCGTTCTCAAACCACTGATAGGTAGTGGGCGCTGTGCCTGAGGCAGCAACCGTGAAGGTGGCTGTCGCTCCGGGGTTGACTGACTATCTGGCGGGCTGGGTGGTGATGATCCTATGAGAGTGGATGAGAAGAGAATTACTCTTCCCCGCTCCCCTCGAGCGGGGAGATCCGTCACCCACGTGCTTTGTTGCTGGTCCCGGTGAGGGACAGCAGGCACCAAAGGAGCAAAGGTCGGAACAAGTGGCGCGGGAATGGTAGCTTCGACGTGCAACCGGCAGGGCAGGCTCACCGGATGCGCCCGAGTTGACGACGAATCGAATCGGTAAGTCATCGCTCAATCGAGTGAATCTCGTGCCCCGCAGCCCAAGATGCCCTAACGGAAATCTAGCGCTATTTCGCTGCCTTCTTTTGCGCTGCCCAGCGCTTCCTCTGACCCTCGGCGATCCTCGCCTTTGCTTCGGGGCTTAGAGTACGTTTTTTCTTCAAAGGCCTCTTCTTTGAAGCTTTTTCCTTGTAGGTATCGGGTTCGGGCTGAATGAGCAGCGCGCGCGCTCGTTGAAGGTTGCTGATTTCAGCGTCGATTGATGCAAGAATCTCGTTTACACTCATACACTCTAGTGTAAACCGCTTTTGTCTGCACTGACAGCTGCGCGGTCGAACTAAATCTAGAACCGCAGCCGCTCATCAGGTCTCAATCCGATGAGTCTTCGGCAGTTTCAAGCCTTGGTCCATGAATCGACAGATTCGCGTTCACGGAGTTACAACATTCTCGAATTACACTGCGGTAAGCTGGTTACTTAGCCTAGAGACGTTTCCTTGACCCTCGATCGTCGCCGATTCAATCGGCTCGCGCGGGAATGTAAGCCCAAACGCCAGAAAATTCCGTCAGCGTTCCGGTGCCTTGCCCAATCGTTTGACGGAAGTGACGTCAATCAGGGAACACATCTGAGTGATGGCAATGGTGTTCAGTTGCGCCAAGCGTTCGGGCCCCGTCAGGCCTTGATGGATGAGGACGGCGTTGATCCTCTCCAGGTTGGACAACACGACCAGTTGCTCCAGCGTTGCAACATCGCGCAAGTTGCCCTTCTGCTGTGGATTGGCCTGACGCCATTGCGCAGCAGTCATGCCAAATAGGGCGACGTTGAGCACGTCGGCTTGGCTGGCGTACACGGTAACGGTCTGCGCCTTGCTCAGTTGTGGTGGAATCAGCTGTTCCTTGATTGCGTCTCTATGGATACGATAGTTGATTTTGGCCAGTGTACGCTGGATGCCCCATTCCAGCGATGTCGCGCGCGCCTCTTCATCCTTGAGCCGTTGGAACTCCTTGATGAGGTACAGCTTGAACTCGGGGCTGAGCCAGGAGCCGAACTCGAAGGCAATATCGCGGTGGGCATAGGTGCCAACGTATCGGCCGGCCTTGGCGTGTAGGCCGATGGCGCCTGTGGCATCTATCCATTTCTTTGCCGACAGATGGGAACTGTTGCGCCCGGCCTCGTTTCTAATTCCCTCGAATTCGAGGGATTGAAGGCGGGGTTGTTGATTTGTTCCCACCCGCCCAGGAACAGCACGGTGTCCTTGTTCTTCAGCCACTGCTCGATCAGGGCGCTTCCGCCCTCGAAGCTCTTCACCATGTCGGTCAGAGAGATGTAGTCCTGCTAAGTAGGTCTTATCCTCTGCACGGAAAAGGGTGTGGCCTAGGCCCATTACGCTCTCGATAGTCTTCCCAATAAAATTCTCGCCGCGGAGTATCGGACCGTTTTGCCAGACGAAAAGATTATCGCTGAAAAGCTGGAGCGATCTCAGGCTGAGCTTCAGGAGCGGCGACTATCAGAGCGACCAGAGGGTTGAACTGATAGCCAGGTTTTTTGCCAGAGGCTGTCGGAGATTCGCAGAGATCTTCCCAGGTGTCCACGATCGCACAAGGCGATGACAGGAGCGGCCTACGATCTCAAAACATCAGGAGATGGCCTCAGCCCCTGGACATTGGAGATGGAGATGCAGGCCCACAAATCCGCTCATCTCACCAGTCATGCGATCAACGCGCTCAGGCGAAGAAAACTCCTCGAAAAAAATCAGTGCGGGTGACGGACGGACCCAAGCCTTATATCTCGGACAACATCTTATTACGCAGATGGGCGAAGAGTGGTTGATTCGACACGGCAAGCGAAAGAACCTGCACCGATCGCATTTCGTCGCCAATGACAGGTTTGTGGTCGGTCAATAAGCCGACGGGTGAGCTAATCCTTCGATTTCGGAAAAACCTGACGGCCGTTAGGAAATCGACCAGCCTCACAATGGCACCTGCTCTTCTCCCTCCTATCTGGTTCCATCCAGTTAGTCTATTCACGCGTTCGTAACAAACTCTAGCTAGTATTTTGGTAAGAAAGTCTATCGCGCACAGCGGAGCTCGTAGAACAGGGGTAATGAAAATTCCATCCGCAGGAAGCGGCATCGGCCGCGATGTTGAACGATGCTGAGCAGGCGCCGTCTTCTCCATCGTGGTCTCTACACAGCAGCGGGATTGACGCTCCGCCAGGGGGTGCCGGCTCTAGGTCAGGCAATGGCCTCGCCGCGTCAGGTCCGCAGCGATGTCAAACTGACCCGCTACGTCGATGCACTGCCCATCCCCCCCGTCATTCGCTCTACCGGTGACCCCGACGAGATCATCGACATCGAAATGCGTCAGTTCCATCAGAAGGTACATCGCGACCTTCCCCCCACACCCCTCTGGGGATATAACGGCTCATGGCCCGGCCCAACCATCGAAGCCCAGAGCGGCAAGACACTCAAAATCAACTGGGTCAGCAAACTCCCTACCACCCACCTCCTGCCCATCGATCACACCATCCATGGCGCGGAATCGACGCTCCCCGCAGTCCGCAATGTGGCCCACCTCCACGGAGCCTGCGTACTGCCCGACGACGACGGCTATCCCGAGGCCTGGTTCACCGCCCACGGCGAACACGGACCAAAGTTCAACCCCGCTCCGTCGTCCTACCCTAACTGCCAGCCTTCAACCTCGCTCTGGTATCACGATCATTGCCTGGGCATCACGAGGCTCAACGTGTACGCCGGCCTCTCCGGCTTCTATCTCATCCGCGACGACGTGGAGAAATCCTTCAACCTGCCTCAGGGCGAGTTTGAAATCCCCTTGATGCTGCAGGACCGGCTCTTCCATCGCGACGGTTCACTCTACTACCCGAAGGTAGTGAACGGCCCCGCCGAACACCCCATCTGGATCCAGGAGTTCTACGGCGACATGAACTGCGTGAATGGCAAGGTCATGCCGTTCCTCGAAGTCGAGCCCAGAAAATATCGCTTCCGCATCCTCAACGCCTCGAACTCGCGCTTCTATCACCTCCGGCTCTACAACTCCGACGCAACCGGAAAAGTTCTCGATGACTCCATCGAAGTCCCGGCCTTCAATCAGATCGGAACCGATGGCGGCCTGCTCCCGTCTCCCCTCGAACTGCACTATCTCCTCATCGCCCCCGCCGAACGCTTCGACATCGTCATAGACTTCTCCGCCTTCGCCGGAAAGTCATTTTCCCTCATCAACGATTCTCCCGCCCCCTACAACATGGGCGGCCAGTTCGTTCCTCCCGACGTCATGTTGTTCAAGGTCACCAAGCTGCTCAGCGGCAAAGATACCAGCACTCTGCCCGACACCCTCGTTCCCTTCGAGCTCCTCGATCCCACGCACGCCCAGCGCGATCGTCAGTTACTCGTCTCCGAAAAAGAGCGCCCATCTGACGGCTACGTCATCACCGGGCTACTGGGAAACGCGCGCTGGCACGAGCCCATCACCGAAGACCCCAAAGCGGGCAGCATAGAGATCTGGAGCTTCGTCAACATCACGGCGGACGTTCACCCGTTGCATGTTCATCTGGTCCAGTTCCAGGTATTGAACCGCCAGGCCTTCAACGTCGCCACCTATAAGCAAACCGGCAAGCTGGTCTTTTCCGGTGCGCCCATGGCGCCGGAGAGCAACGAGCGTCCCGCACATAAGGACACCATCAAGTCCTACCCTGGTTACGTAACCCGCATCATCCAACGCTTCGATCTACCTCACGGAGCACCTTCCACTCCCGGGCAAGAGCTCCTCTACGTTTGGCACTGCCACATCCTCGAGCATGAAGATAACGAGATGATGAGGCCGTACAAGGTCATCGTCTAGACGCCGCTAATCGTTGTAGATCAAACTTTAAATTGAGCGATGAAGTCAATATGGGCTGACGTTTTTTGTATGAATTGTCGACTACTGATTTCACCCGAAATGTTAGCGCGAGAATTCGTGAATTCACTAATTCTTGATGTATGGCGCGACCCAAAGCCTCTAGGGTTATTCCACTGAGGTTGTATTGCCCAAACGGCGAATACTCCTCGGTTTTCTTGGAGGGTTCCCTTGAAATCAAATTGTATGGTCAACGCCCCAAACGGGACTTTGAAGTGTGCCGCGATGATGATGATCGCGCTACAAGTGTTTGCGGGACTACCCCAGTCCGCTTACGCCAAAACCGCCGCACCTGAAACAACCACTCCCATCAAGCACGTCATCGTCATCATCGGTGAAAACCGCAGCTTCGATCACGTCTACGCCACCTACAAGCCTAAAGAAGGCGAGACCATCTCCAACCTGCTTTCCAAAGGCATCGTCAAGGCCAACGGTAAGCCAGGTGTCAACTACTCCCTCTCCGCGCAATTCTCGGCTGTCGACGGCACAGCTGCTGGAACCGAAGCTTACTCAACTAGCCCCCAGTTCAAGAGCATCTTCAGCACGCTTCCTCCAGCATTAGCCGGCGGCCCTGAAGCACCCACCGTTGCTGGCCCCGCTCCCTTCACGACTTTGAAGGTTGGTAAACTTGCCGATCAGGGGCTCGCTGCTGCCTACAACCAGTTCCTGATCACTGGTGCTACTGGTATTCCCTCCGGCCAGATTGACACCCGCATTACAAACGCAACCGATTTGCGCGAAGGTGTCTACCAGCTCAGCGGCACAAAGATGCCGTACGACGCCTACACTGCCAGTCCAGTGCATCGTTTCTTCCAGATGTGGCAGCAGACAGATTGCAACGTTGACTTCGCCACCGAAGACAACACCAGCGGTTGTTTGAACGATCTCTTCCCCTGGGTTGAAGTCACTGTGGGCGCCGGCTCCAACGGTGTCGCTCCGCCCAGCAACTTCAACGACACCTCCACCGGCGAAGGCTCGGCCTCCATGGGCTTCTACAACATGGCCCAGGGCGACGCTCCCTACCTCAAGCAGCTCGCTGACGACTACACCATCAGCGACAACTTCCATCAGTCCGTCATGGGCGGCACCGGCGCCAACCACATCATGTTTGGCTTCGGCGACTCCATCTTCTTCACCAATAGCAAAGGCGCTGCCGCCGTTCCTACGACGAACCAGGTCGAGAACCCCAACCCCATGCCCTCCACCAACAACTTCTACGATCAGGACGGCTTTAGTGGCGGCAGCTACGTCAACTGCGGCGACATCACTCAGCCCGGCGTTCCTGCAGTCACCAACTACCTCCAGTCCCTCAAGCGGCCCATCACCACCAACTGCGTCAAGGGGGACTACTACCTCGTCAATAACTACAACCCCGGTTTCAACGGCGATGGTACGTCAGCCTTGGCGCTCTCGCCCTTCACCATTCCTCCCACCAGCCAGAAGAGCATCGGTGACGATCTCGTCGCGCACAATGTTCCCTTCAAGTACTTCGGTGAAGACTGGGATCTCTACGTTACCGATCCTACCGAGTCCAACACCTTTGATGAATACTGCAACATCTGCAATCCCTTCCAGTACCAGTCCCAATTCATGGGCACGCAGGCCACCCGTGAACAATTCATCGCGGACACGACCGAGCTCTATGAGGACATCGATACCGGCAACCTGCCTGCAATCTCGATCGTCAAGCCCAGCGGCTTCAACGATGGTCACCCGGCGTCCTCCAAGCTCGACCTCTTCGAAGGCTTCACCAAGAAGATCGTCGATTCGGTCAAGGCCAACCCGGCTCTCTGGGCCGACACTGCCATCTTCATTACCTGGGACGAGGGCGGCGGATACTATGACTCGGGTTACATTCAGCCGGTTGACTTCTTCGGCGATGGCACTCGCATTCCATTGATCGTCGTCTCCAAGTTCTCCACAGGCGGCCACATCTCGCATGAATACGGCGATCATGTCTCTATCATGAAGTTCATCGAGAAAAACTGGGGCCTGCCTACCATCACGACTCGTAGCCGCGACAACCTGCCAAACCCGATCCAGAAGGAAGGCAATCCATATGTCCCAACCAATAGCCCCGCTATTGGCGACCTTACGGACGACTTCCACTTCACAGCCAGCGAATAACCAATCTGCAGTCCGCTTAACACTTCGACGACCAGCAACCCACTGGTCGTCGAAGTGCATTCGAAACCAGCAATTTCATGACTACCCCGATCACCCGTCTCGAACGAATCAAAGGATCAGATCCTCATATGCAACTCATCAAGTCAGCCGCAGCCGTCGTCGCGACCCTCCTCATCGCTCTCCCCGTCGCTCCTGCGACCCCTCTTCTGGCGGCCACGCCCACAACCGCCAGCGGCTTCCACGTCAAAGACCAATGGAACATCGGTGGCGCTGGAGGCTGGGGCTTTCTCTCGCTTGACCCCGTCCGGCATCAGCTCTTTATTCCACGCACCAATCGCATCACCGTCGTCGATACCGCCACCGGCAAGCCCCTCGGCGAAATCAACGGCATGTCGAGCCTTCGCGACCTGGCCCTCGACGACTCCGGAAAATATGGCTACGCCACCGACGTCACCGACGGCACCGCAGGCTTCGTCCGCGTCTTCGACCGCTCCACCTACAAGCTGGTCGCCTCCATCCCTACCAGCCCCATCCCCTTTGCCATCGCCTTCGACCCCGCGACCAAACTCGTCTTCGCGTTCAGCTCTCGCGCTCACAACGCCACCGTCATCGACACCGCCACCAACCAGGCCGTCGCCACCATCGCGCTTGAAGGCCGCCCCGGCTCAGCGATTGGCGACGGCAAAGGCAGCATCTTCGTAGCCCTCCCCGTCCAGGGCGTGATCCAGCGCATCGACGCGGCCTCGAAGAAGGTAGCCGCCTCCTGGCCTCTCGCACCTTGCACCGGCCCTGCCAATCTCGCTATCGACACCCTTCACCACCAGCTCTTCACCACCTGCGAGGACCACAAGCTGGTCGCCGTCAACGCCGATACCGGCCACCTCGCCATCATCGGCAACTCCCCCTCCAGCGTCGGCGACCTCGACTTCGATCCCCGCACCGGCATGCTCCGCCTCGCCGACCCAGCAGGTTCGCTCACCGTCTTCCGCCGCAGCTCACCCCTCCGCTACACCATGCTGTGGAGCGTCAAAACCGAGCCAGGTGCGCGCACCATGGTCGTCAACCACGACACGGGCAACGCCTACCTCGTCACCGCGAAGTTCGGCCTCAACTACACGACCGCCTCCGAAGAGCTGCATTACCGCCCCACGCCCGTTCCCGGCACCTTCGAAGTCATAGTCGTAGGCCGCTAGTCTCCTGAGTCATTGATTTCTCGTAGAAGTATGGGTCGGGTGCGCGGCGAGGGCGGCGGTGGCGAAGCGAGCGATGGAGGCCAGGATCTGGTCTGCAGATTTTGTTCAGCGGAAGGGTTTTGGTTGCTGGTTATGGGCAGCGATAAACTCCCGGATCACGGCTTCCAGTTCCTGAACGCTTCTGTGCGAGCCACGCTTAATCTGCCGCTGTGTGAGTAATGCAAACCAACGCTCCACCTGGTTGAGCCAGGAGCCATGGGTAGGGGTGAAGTGCAGATGATAAGGCTGCCTCTTCTGCAACCACGGGCGGACCAATGTTGTTTTGTGGGTTGCGGAATGTCACTGATTCAAATAAATTTATAGCCAGAATGCCCCAGGGAGTACCCACCGCACGCCTTGGGGTTCTGTTGCTCGATCAGCACCCGAGGATTATGAATCCCTTCCAATTTTCTGTCAAACTCCGAAAAGAGATTCCGGCCGCGACGGTGAATCTTTCATAGGAGATGCCGAAACCTCCCTACATCGGCGCGAGTTTGGCAACAATTGTTCACAAATTGAACGTCAGGGGCCATGCTGTAGTTCAAGTTCCTCAATCGCGCCGTTCATAAATTCCACGTCCCGCAGTTCGGTCCAGCAACGGTGGGAACAGTTTGTGTCCTACTGCGCAAATTAGTCCCCATAGACAGACTAGGGACGTCGGGGATCGTGGCTGCTGCCAGGGCGACGACGCTTTTTGAGGCTAGGGCCTTCCAGGACCTGTGCACAAAGCCAAAGTAGCCGTCGAGAGCTCGACCCTTCAGAACAAATAGCGCTGCGATAAATGGTGCAATCGTGCGGAACAGTGATCACGTAAGTGATAAGAGGGCCTCGACGACAGAGGTCCTCTTGTCGTGAAACGGGCACCGGTTCAGGCGGTGAGTTCGGCATAGGGGGCGTTAGTCGATGTAGCCCCTGGCGTCGAAGGTGTAGAAGGTTTTGCGGTCGTAGGGGGCGAGTGGAACCTTGTCCTTGATGCGGAGTGGGAGATCGGGGTTGGAGATGAAGTGGCGACCGAAGGCTACAGCTTCGGCATTGCCGGCCTCGACGATGGCCGGGGCTTTAATGACGAGCCGTCTTAAAGGAGATAGAGAAGCGCTGTTCGCCGCGCGATCATTTCTCAGCTCATCCTCTTGATGATCAGATTCGGCTCAAGGGGTAGGGTCAGACAAGTAGGGATTGCGCGGGGCGTTGATGTTGATAACGATAGGAAAAGGCAACCTTTGCCGTTCGAAAAGAACGGGCTTTACCACCGAGGGCAGGCTGCGATGCAGGCTGTGATGGAGTTCTCGCAGGAGGATTTAGTAGCCCGGGGGTGGATGGCATCGGGGCGCGGCGAATGTTAATTTGGAATGGAAGACGGATCCTAACGGATTGAATGGAGAGAGAAGATTGCGCATACGACTGTTGCTCGCGAGTGTGTTGGTGTGGGGTTGTGGGCTGCTCGCGGCGCAAGCAGCGACAGCGGCAGATCAGGCGCGATGGAAGGCTGAGGCGGCGCGCGTGACCATCGTGCGCGACGACTGGGGTATCGCGCATGTGCATGGGACCTCCGATGCGGATGCGGTCTTCGGAATGATTTATGCGCAGTGTGAGGATGACTTCAATCGGGTGGAGATAAACTACCTGACCGAGCTTGGGCGCATGGCCGAGGCGGAGGGGGAAGGCGCAATCTGGCAGGACCTGCGGCAGCGGCTATTTCTCGACCCCGAAGAGCTGAAACGCGAGTATCGAGCAAGCCCGGAGTGGCTCAAACATCTGATGGATGCGTGGGCCGATGGGATCAATTTTTACCTTGCGCAGCACCCAGAGACGAAGCCTAAGGTGCTGACAACATTTGAGCCTTGGATGGCGCTGTCGTTTACGGAGGGAAGCATCGGCGGGGACATTGAACGAGTCAATTTGAAACAGTTACAGACCTTCTATGAACCGCACGGCGTTGATGCCTCGGGCGACGGTGCGATGAGCCGGATGGAGCAACCGAAGAATGAACCAGTCTGGTTCGAGCCGGAACCAACTGGGTCGAACGGTTTTGCGATTGGGCCGGGCAACACGATCGATCACCATGCCCTTTTGCTGATCAACCCGCATACCTCGTTCTTTTTCCGCAGCGAGTTGCAGATGGTGAGCGATACAGGGCTGGATGCCTATGGCGCAGTAACCTGGGGCCAGTTCTTCATCTATCAGGGATTCAATGATCGGGCGGGATGGATGCATACCTCCAGCAACGTGGACGCGGTGGATGAATATCTCGAGAAGGTAATTCAGGATGGCGATTCGCTCAGTTACGTGTATGGAGGGACTCGACGCCCGTTTGTAACCAAGAAGATCACGCTTCAGTACAAAACGGCTCAGGGGCTCGCTTCACGGACGTTTAGGGCGATGTACACCTTGCATGGGCCGGTGATCCGGAAACAGGGTGATAAGTTCGTCACCATCCAGTTGATGAATCTTCCCGTACCGGCGCTCGAGCAGAGCTTTCTGCGCACCAAGGCGCGAAGCTACGCGGCATACAAGAAGACGATAGAGCTCCGAGCGAACTCCTCGAATAACACGATCTTTGTCGACGCTGATGGCGATATCGCCTACTGGCACGGCAACTTCATCCCCTTGCGTGACCCACGGTTTGATTACACCAAGCCGGTGGATGGAAGCGATCCGGCGACAAACTGGAACGGATTGATGACCGTCGATCAGGTGCCGCATCTGCTGAATCCGAGCAGCGGTTTCCTCTTCAACGTGAACGATTCACCCTGGAACGGCTCTGGGGCGAGCTCGTTGCGCAAGGCGGATTACCCGGCGTATGTGGAACAGGGAATCGAATCGGCGCGCGGCCTGCATGCAATGCGAGTGCTGGCTCCCAACGGCTCTCCGCGGCGGGATTTCTCGCTCGACGGGCTGATGCATGCGGCGTACGACTCGTATCTGCCGTGGTTTGCCCGGACCGTGCCTGCGCTGGTCGCGGCGTACGACGCCCTACCGGCAGATGCTCCGCTGAAGGCGCATTTGTCAGAGCAGATCGCTCTGTTGCGTGCTTGGGACGACCGCTGGGGCGCGGACTCTGTGGCGACCTCTGTCGCTGTCTATTGGGGTACGGAGCTGATGAAGACGGTGGGCCCTTCTGCGCACGAGGCTCTCGTGCCAAGCGAAGATTGGGTGGCGGCCAGAGTGCAGACGGATATTCTGCTTGCAGCCCTGGCAACAGCTTCGGACAAGCTGGCGGCGGACTTCGGCACGTGGCGGACCCCATGGGGGCGGGTCAATCGCTTCCAGCGCCTTACCGGAGAGATCGTACAGCCCTTCAACGATGCTGCGCCGAGCATCCCGGTACCGTTTACCTCATCGCTTTGGGGATCGCTCGCGTCCTTTGGCGCGCGGCAGTATCCCGGGACCAAACAGTGGTATGGCACCAGCGGCAACAGCTTTGTCGCCGTGGTGGAGTTTGGAGACAAGGTACGGGCTCGTGCCGTGACGGCGGGCGGCGAGAGCGGGTATCCGGAGTCAAAGCACTTCAACGACGAGGCGGAACGGTATGCCGCCGGCAATCTGCGCGACGTCTACTTCTACCCGGAGCAACTCAAGGGACACACGGTGCGGACGTATCATCCGTTCTAGACTGTATTCAGCCGAGAGCTTCATCATGACCAACGTCATATCAACGTGTTGTTCGGCTCCGGCAAGTGACGGCGCATTCCAGTCGTGGCCTGCCGAAATAGGGTGATTCCGCTACGGGATCTCCCGGCACCTTGGAGAGTATAGGCGACCTTTTCGGCGCCGAACAAGGACACCTGGCTGCGTTCCGAAGCATGGATACACAATTCAGACACCCCAGACAGGAATCTGCGAGTTCCCCTGTCAACGCTCAGTTTCGTTGACTGCCGTCAGGGACTCTGGCGCGCGAGTGCATCTGCCCTTTGTGCTGCCTGCTGCGCTTGCTTCTGCTCGCCTGAGGCCGCATACAGGGCGGCTAAGGTCTCCCAGCGGCGGGCCACTCCGGGGGTTTCTTCAATCGCTTCTTTTTCGGCCGCTATTGCTGCATTCCAATTCAATTGTTTGCTGTACACCGCAGCCTCAACATCGTAGATGTCGGCCCGAGTCGCCGACTCGGCAGCTCCGCTGTCCGCTATGAGACCTAAAGCGTCTCGAAGTGACTGGAGTCCCGCATCCTCTTCGCCGTCGAGCACTTCCGCTTTTGCCAGGGACCACTCGAACGCGAAGTTGGGCTGGACACTGTACCGCAGAGCTTGCCGGAAGGCGTCGATCGCCTCGGCATATCGCCGTTGATTCGCGCAAACCAGCCCCAGTTGATACCAAGCGGCATCATCGGATGCATGCTTCCCTAATACACTGCGGAAGGAGCGTTCTGCGCCGCCGAAATCACCCCGCGAAGCTTCGAGTTGGCCGCTCAGTAGTGACAGCGAATCATCATCTGTAGAGATTCGCCGTGCACTCTCGAGAGCCTTCTCCGCGTCGTGGTTACGGCCTAACAAATAATAAATCACCGCAGCGTTGGCGAGCATTTGATAGTGTTCGATATGCGAGCGTCTGTCCGTGAGTAAATCGGGCCCGACAAGGAGTTGTTGCTGTTGGCATTGGACCCGGAAAGTCGCGAGTTGGGTTTGCGGTAGAGCGTCCTTGCGCACAAACACGATGGATGTGGCATCAAAATATACAGGCGCCCAGTCGTGACTCTGGCAGTCATCGCGTAACGGGATGCTTTCTATCCCAAAGAACCGTGAAAGAGGCAAGATGATTGTTCGGATGTGATAGGTAGCTGCAGCCTGTTTCCAGGCATCGGAATCGAGCGGGAGGCTTGTGAGCCGAAGTTGTTCGGCGACGATGCGATCTCCAAAGGGAAGATAGCGACCATCGGCAAAGTCCCGATAATAAGGGCCTAGCCGCCAGGTGAGATAGCTACTCAGATTGAATGTCGAAAACAGTTCGGTGGGCAGACGCTCCTGTTCCACAAAAGCCGCTGCCTTCTCGGGAAGCCACCACGAGGCTCCGGCACCGGACAACACAATCTGCTCTCCCTGAAGAGAGGTACGGTCCGTCAGCACGTCGACACAGCGCCATACAACAAAAACCAGTGCTCCAGCAGCGACAACCTGGCAAATAATAGACCTCCATGGGGAAGTTACCCGGTCGCGCAGAGGTTGCGCCTCGATTTCGAGAGCATACCCGGCGACAAGGCAGGCAATGGGAAGGAAAACACCCTGTGTTCGCGCTGACAACAGACAGACGCCGATAGCGACAGCGAGAAACAGAGCGAGCCCAACGCGTCTTTGACGCAACAGAAGAAACAGCGTGATGACAGAAATAGCCAGCACCAGCAGTATGGCGTTCAGCGGGGCGAATAAATGAAGATCGGTCCAGGAGAATTCACGATAGAGCGGAGCCAACTCCAGAATTACGGCGGACTGCAATTTTGAGATCTTTTCCTGCGCTGCAATCACCTCATACAGGCGAAAGCCCCATGGGTTGCATAGGGTGCATATCACGCCTGCCGCGATCCAGGGAGACGCCTGTCTGAGCCTCTTCCAGGCTTGATCTCGTTGGGAGGTGCGCAAGCAATCGAGGAGTTCGGCGGCAATGTACGCCAACATCAGACCAAGGCCGGCGATGAAGCCAGTGTGCAGATTTACCCAGAAGACCATGAGCATGGGCAGCAACCACAGTCTTTGGTGACCCTTCGCCAAGTAGTGAGACAGAAGGATCTGAGTATATGCCGCAGCAATCAGGACGGTGAAGAGTCCCGACCGCGGGATCATTTGATTGACAAACGCAGGGACGGCGACCAGCAGAATGAGCAACGTTGTGATTCCGCTGCGCAACGCCACAATGGCAAGTGTGGCCAGCAGGGCCAAAGCGCAGAACCAGGAGATCGCGACGTAGCCGCCGATGTGAAACAATTGACGAAATATGATGCCCGCAAATGGCGGATAGATCCACTGCACTCCTGGCACTGTGTAAGAGAGCATGTCATGGGAGGAGAATGGGTTGCGTGCACCTGCCATTTGCCAGCCAAGGTCGAAGTCTGCCACGGTCTGGAGACCGGCAACAGCCCCATAAAACATTACTAGTATCAGCAGTGCGAGACGGATTGTTTCAGGTCGAGTCTTTGGAAAAGACACATGCACGGTCATCTCTCCGATGTGCCGTTTGTGGGCCGAAAGCTCCAGATTCGGAGTTCCTGGTGCTGCGCAGTCAGAAAGATCTTCACTGCATTGCCTCACTCATTCTCGCCAATGTTGATGAGAGAAGCTGATGCGGTGAACGGTTGCATTAAGCTTGTCGGTCGCATACTCGGCATCGAAGCTTCCACTGCGAAACTTCAGGATAGTTTACCGCTTCAGTATGGCCAAGGATCCGTTCCCATGCTACAGCCGGTTATGCGGCCGAATTCGTCGTAGCCGTTCCCTTTACCGGGTAGAGGCCACCGCCTTGTTCCCCCCTGACAAACCCGACCGATTGCGTCATCCGCACGAGGACTTCGACGAGGCTGACTGCTTCGAACCTCTCGATCCGCTCGCGCATCTGGGGGCGCGGTGGCATCATGGCATTGCCAGGAATGCATCGCTTGATGATTCCTCATTTCTCGAAGACAGGGCTAGACCTTCTCCGGGCTCTGCCCTGACTATTTTCGGACACACAGCCAGAGGAGGAAAGGGATGGCCGCTCCCAAGGCAAACAGACGTATTTTCCGAGGGCGCCCGTCAGGGACAGCCGAAACCTGGAGAGCGGCGAAGCCGAATCCCCGGCTGGTTCGGTGTTGACCTGCTGGGGTGGGAAGAATGCTTTGGCAAGCACGGCTTGAGTCATTTTGTTCTGCCGGATGCGCTTGAGTGAAGCCACGAGCAAGTCCGAAGCACTCGAGCAGGTAGATTCTGTCCTCAATTTGAGATAAGTCGACAGTTCGATATCCCGTCGTTTCACACGCTGTCCTTGAACTCGAACACAGCAGCCCCGATGGACTGCATGCGGCGAACATCCAATTCGGGAGGCAGTCCGTTCTGGAGCAGGCCTAGGGAATGCCCCATGCTCGAACGAGTGTCTTCCGGCCACACTCGAAGACACAAGCGCAGAGGATTGAGTAGGTAGATCTTCCAAAGTTTTAAGGGTCGCTCTCACAGCGTAGGGTTGCGGGGGAGGGGCAATTTCTGTGACCAAAGATGAATATTAAGCCATTTAGATTGTTTTGGTTACTGGATCTTCAACGCTCCGAAATTGTCTTGGGAATTGCATCCGTTTCATGCACTCGATAGCTAACCCAAAGCCACGCCTCGTTGGCTTTTTGCTCGAATCGCGCCGATGCGCCCGCCAAGAAGAGCTAAGAACGAATCGAGAGCCACCGAATGAGGGCCTCTCGGCCAAACGGCAACCAGATCAACTTTCAGATTGTCCGGACGTATCCTCTTGAACCGGACTCCTTCTGCGTACAGATTAGTAATGCTAGCTGGAATGATTGACACCCCAGCTTCTGCCGCCACCAGCGACAGCACGGTTTGCATCATCCGGGGTTGGTGTTCGATTCGCGGTGAGAACCCCGCGTCGTTACAGACGCCCGTAATGGTGTCGAATAGTCCCTGAGCGCCTTCTCGATGGAAGAGCACAAAGGGCTCGTAGGCAAGGTCCTTGAGGTGTACGAATGGGCCTTTGTTTGCCCGAGCTTCAGGCAACGCGGCCAACAGAGGATCCTGATAGATCAGCATGCTCTCAAAGCTCCTTGCGCGCTCGGCAGTCAAAGCGCGTGTGAACCCTATATCGATCTCGCCTGTTGCAAAGGCGCTCTCCTGCTGTATGGGAGTCAACTCATCGAGCGTCAGCTTTACGCCCGGAAATTTCGACCGGTAGAGCCTGATCAATTCGGGAAGAAAGAAAATGGTTGGCGCTCCCATAAAGCCGATGCGAAGCGATCCAATCTCTCCCCGGGCTGCACGATGCGCAGCCTCAACGGCGAGGTCAGCCTGCTCCAACGTGCGAACAGCCTCGGCATGGAATACAACTCCCTCGGTAGTGAGACTCGCTCGCCGCTTTTCGCGAAAGAACAGTTTGAGCCCAAGTTCTTCTTCAAGATCGAGCACTGCCTGGCTTAGAGCAGCTTGCGCCACGTGCAGATGGCGCGCCGCCTGGCGATATCCTTCCCAGCGAACGATAGCGGTGAAATAGCGAAGGTGACGAAGCTCCATATTGATCGTGTACCCAGATCATCTTGATCGAAAGATGCTTCCTATCGTATCAGTGATCCGACCCTAGACTACGCTCAGGGGGTTGGTTGTGCTCGACGCACGGCTGAATTGCGACATGCTCCTGCCCCGGACAGCTACCACTGGATAGAGAATGAAGGTGGTCGGTTCGTCCTCGCGCCCTCCGTGAGGCTGCGGCACTGGCCCCATGGGGACAGATGGCTGGATCAAAGGTGCGCCTGGCTGTTCAAGATGCCGCCGAACCAGACGCCTCAGAGATCGGGAGGTCGAGCATGCCTTTACGGCGGTTCGGTTGTGCCGCTCGGGGAATAAAGAATGATGTGGTTCTCGGTAAGATTCCTCCGGGCCGGCATCGGGGACAAGTGCGATGAAGGACTTATGCCTGGCCAGGCGGTGAAACATTTCTGATGAAAGTTACGCAGAGGCGCTAAGAAAGATCGGTTTCACCATCCCTTCGATTTTGGCAGCCATCTCCTCAGCGGGAATGCGGTCGGGGGTCTGGTACCAGCGGCGCGCGGCCCCGAAGATGGCCCAGGCGGCAGTGATTGCCAGCAGCCCGGGATCCGCACCGGGTCTTATCTCATGATTTCCAGCGCCCTCGAGGAACATGTCCTCGACGACCGGGATGATCGAGGCTTCGAGAGGCATTTTCGTCAGCTGGCTGGGGCAGCCAGTAGTGTCCGCAAGATAGTCGCAGACGCCCAGCGCAATGGCGCGCAGCGCACCGTCGCAGTTTGAGAAGGACAGACCACGACGGGCGATCAGTTGGCGGAAGCGAGCGGCTGTCAGTGCCTGCAGCAGGGCGTTCTTGTCTGGGTAAT
This sequence comes from Occallatibacter sp., assembly GCA_036519195.1. Lineage (GTDB taxonomy): Bacteria > Acidobacteriota > Terriglobia > Terriglobales > Acidobacteriaceae > Telmatobacter. Next base: position 45,190 of record DATDLS010000347.1, read on the forward strand.
GGAGGTAGAAGGTCGCCCGGTTCAGCGTGGCCTCGTCGGCGATCTCCTGGATCGATATGTCGTCGAACTCTTTTCGAGTCAATAATATGCCCAAAGCCTCCATGAGCATGCGGCGGCTGCGCAGGATGCGGGGATCTGTCGGTCCCGCAGTATTGCCGGACTGGAGCGGCTGGGACATTGCACCTTTGAGCATACCTCTCCCAGAAACAGATAGCTAAGCGACATTTGTCGATTTATTATGAGTCGACAAATGCTTATTAAGCATCATTTGTCGTATAGGAGGCTCTCGCCATGCCCACGCTTCTTCACATCGACTCCAGCCCGCTCTACGGTCGATCGGTCTCCCGCCAGCTGACCGATGCCTTTGTCACTCAATGGAAAACTTCTCACCCGGACTCGACCGTCATCGACCGCGACCTCAACCTAACCCCGATCCCGCCTATCAACGCGGATTGGGTGGGTGCCGTGTATACGCCAGAAGAAGCGCGCACCCAACAACAGAAGGAATCCCTTTCGCTTTCGGACGCATTGCTCACTGAACTAGAGCAAGCTGATGAATACGTCTTCGGTGTGCCGATGCACAACTTCGGTGTGCCCTCGGTGCTGAAGCTCTGGATCGATCAGATTACCCGTGTCGGCAGGACATTTTCCTATGCGGACGGAACGCCAAAGGGCCTGATCATCGGCAAGAAGGCAACGTTTATCATTGCTACCGGCGGCATCTACGACGCCCAGACGCAGATGGCCTCGTTCAACTTTGTGGAGCCGTATCTGCGGTCGCTCTTTGGCTTCCTCGGCTTGACAGATACGACCTTTCTTACCGCAGGTGGCACCATGGCACTGAACCACGGGCAGGATCGTGATGCGTTTTTAGCCCCGCACCTTCACACGGTGCAGACGCAGGCGCAAACTATCTAAGGGAGACACCGTATGAAGATTGCTTCAGTTGTTGCGCGCTATCTGCTGGGACTGGTGTTTACGGTCTTCGGCTTGAACGGATTTCTGAACTTCATCCACCAGCCGCCGCCGCCGAATCCGTTGGCGATTCAGTTCATCGTCGCCATCAGTGGGTCACACTTGGCCGCATTTTTCTTCGCAGTGCAGGTGATTGCCGGACTGTTGTTGTTCTCGGGGTATTTCGTGCCGTTAGCGCTGACATTGCTCGCGGCGGAACTTTACAACATCCTTGCTTTTCACCTGACGATGGCGCCGGCCGGCATCGTTCCGGCGCTCATCGCCTGTGTGTTGTGGGTGCTGGTCTTCCTTGAATACCGCCAGAGCTTCCTGGGCATTCTGGCCGCGAAACCTGCGCCGAAGAAATAGTCTATCTCCGGCAGGGAGGCGCACTGCCTCCCCGCCGCGGACATCTTTTCAGGATTCAATAAGCATGAAGACAGATCAGCTCCACTATGGTGCAGAGCGCCGCCACGCCCCGCTCAATCGCGCTCGCCGGAGCAGGAGACACTCCTGACAAGTCTTTGGGCTGTATTTGGAGAGCCGCACGACAGGCCGATCCAGAGACTGCCGTTGGAAGTGTCGCTTCAGATCGAGACTCAAGATTTCGCGGGACCGAGGTTCGATCACAGACTGCGAAGGGCCGTCATAAAGTTTTCGATATTGCGGGTCGAGGAAGCTTTACCAGATCTGAGGTTGCGCTCAATGCATAGCCCGGAGAAGAAGCTCAACACCATCTCCGCAATTGCAGAAGGAGCCATCCTGGGCTCTTCCGCCTCGATATTCATGGCAAGAAGGCGCTGCAACAGCGCACGATTCTCCGTCACGACCCCATAAGCCTCGTCCGGAAGGATAGCGAACTCCCGCATTGAGTTGACGGAAAAACATCCCTGCTGATCCCGTTGATTGTGTGGACCGTTCTTGAGAAAGCCCTCGACGTTGTTCCAACCGAGTGGCTTATTCGTGAGGAGACCCCTCTTCTCCTGGCTCTCGAGATAGTGCCGCAGGCAGGAGACGAAAAGATCTTCCTTGTCCTTGAACTCCGTATATAGCCCTGACTTGTTCACCCCTGTGGCTCGTTCCAGTTCCTGGAGGCTCGTGTCCGCGAACCCGTGCTTCCAGAAGACGGCCATCGCCTTCTCCAGCACTTGCTCTCGACTAAAGCCCTTGGGGCGTCCCATAGATACATTATCCAATAGAGAACCAAATAGTTCAATATTGCTGCAACCTCGCTGCGCCTTGATCATCGTATACAACTGAATGGTTCAAAACTGCCTGGCAGGACAGCAAGGTCGCAGTCAGTTCGAATCGATGGGGTGGAGACGTGTTTACCGGAAAGCAAAAGGAGATCTATGTCTAAGTTAGTGAACAGAGTGGCACTGGTAACCGGCGGTTCCCGCGGCATTGGCGCAGCGATTGCGAAGCGCCTGGCCGGCGATGGAGCGAGCGTAGCGATCACTTACGCGAAGGACGCCAGCGCGGCCTCGGCCGTCGTCCAAGCGATTGAACTCGGCGGCGGAAAAGCCATTGCGATCCAGGCGGACGCTGCCAACGCTGAAGCAGTCCAGGCTGCGGTCGAAAAGGCCGTCCAAACCTTCGGCCGTCTGGATGTCCTTGTGAACAATGCCGGTACGGCAATTCCTAAAACCTTCGAAGAAACGACGTTAGAGGAGATGGATCGCGTGATCTACATCAACATCCGCGGTGTATTTGCTGCCACCCAGGCTTCGCTGAAGCACATGAAGGATGGTGGCCGCATCATCATGATCGGCTCGGCCGTCGGCGAGCGTGCCGTTGCACCCGGGCTTGTGCCTTATGCGGCCACGAAGGGAGCGGTGAAGATGTTTACCCAGGCATTGTCCAGGGAAGTCGGGAGCCGGGGCATCACGGTTAACAACGTCCAGCCGGGCCCGATCGATACGGATTTGAATCCAGCCTCGGGCGATTGGGCGGTGCCACAGAAAGCCGCCACCGCGCTCAGCCGTTACGGGCACGTTGACGAAGTGGCTGCACTGGTGGCGTTTGTCGCAAGTCCGGAGTCCTCCTACATCACCGGGGCGAATCTTACCGTCGATGGCGGAATGAATGCCTGAACCGACGCACGCATTCGGTGCCAGAGCGTGAACAAAGAGGGATCCGTGCAGGTCTGAACGAGAGCCGGCTTGCTCATGGAGCCGGCTCTCGTTCAACTCCGCATCCCGCACGCGTCTTATCCGTTAGCAAACAGGAGAGAGAGCACCATGACGACACTTCGAGGCAAAACGGCGCTCGTGACGGGCGCTTCGAGAGGCATTGGCCGGGCGACGGCAGTTGCGCTTGCCGAGGCCGGGGCGCACCTCCTGGTTCACGATGGCCGCTCCACGCAGGAAGCCGAGTCTCTGGTTTCCGAAATCCAAACGAAAGGCGGCCGCGCCGATGCAATTTCGATGGATCTAGGAACTCCGGATGGCGCTTCGCTGCTCGCCAAACAGGTGCGCTCCATCGTTGGTGACCGATTGGATGTGCGTGTGCTCAACGCCGGAGTCAACAAGCGGGCGCCTATCGCGGATTACACGGTAGAGAATTTTGACACCCTCTTTGGGACCAACGTACGCGGCCCGTTCTTTCTGGTCGAGCAACTGCTGGCAATTCTCGAGGAGGGCTCAGACATTGTTGTCATCTCGTCTCTGGGAGCCTGTGTGGTGGTGGGCAATCCCGGTTTAGAAAACCCTTCGATTTTTGCTTACGCCTCTACCAAAAGGGGGGGCGCTTGAGACTCCGGTCAAAAACTGGGCCGGTATTCTCGGGCCGAGCGGCAGACGCGTGAACGCTTTCGCGCCAGGCGCCATCGACACGGATATATCGACTTTCAAGAAGACCGAATCGGGACGCGCGATCACACTGGGAATGCAAGCGCTGAAACGAATCAGCAAATGCGATGATGTTGCCGACGTAGTCGCCTTTGTGGCGTCCGACGCGGCGCGCTGGATCACCGGAGCCGGTATTCCGGTCGATGGCGGCGAAGCTTTAACTGACAACGTGAGGAACGCAATGATTCACACATCGAGCAAAGGCAAAGAGATGAAAATTCCTGGCCCTGATCATCCAATCACAATTTCGCCCGCTGAGGGCAAGGTCCGTGTAACGGTCGCGGGAAAGACAGTCGCTGAATCGATGCGCGCACTTCGGCTGGAGGAGAAGGGATATCCACCTGTCTTCTACTTGCCGCGCAGCGACGCCGACATGACGGTGCTTGTTCGGACCACGCATTCCACCTATTGTCCGTACAAGGGTGACTGTACGTACTACAGCATCCCGATCGGCGGTACGAGATCAGAATATGCCGTTTGGACGTACGAAACGCCGTATGAGGCAATGGCCAACATTAAAGAGTACCTGGCGTTTAATCCGGCGCGGGTCGATGCAATCGAAGTGATCTTTTAAGCACGTTCAGCAGATCCACCAAGCGGTCAACGGTTCGGGGCTGGAGGACGGCGCGCTGCCGTTCGCTCGCATCTTCGCGTTTGAAGACATTGCCGCGACCCATCGCATCATCGAGAGCGCGAAACAGATCGGCAGACTCGTGGTCACCCCGATCCGCCTCAGCCATGCAGGAGTTCATGTGATGTCGAATCAGCTACTGTTCACACCCTATCGGATGGGAGACCTCGATCTTCCTAACCGCATCGTCATGGCGCCTCTCACCCGGATGCGTGCCCAATCGCATGATCATGTTCCCACGACGTTGCAGGCGGAGTACTATGCCCAGCGTGCTTCGGCCGGACTGATCATCGCCGAGGCCACTGCGATCAGCCCGGAAGGATTTGGCTGGGCCGATACTCCAGGCCTGTGGACAAAAGGGCAGGTCCGCGGGTGGCGACGCGTCACGGATGCTGTCCATGCAGCCGGCGGCCGCATGATTGCACAGCTCTGGCACACGGGAGCAATCTCACATCCGGAGCTACAGGACGGCGCGCAGCCGGTGTCCGCATCGAACGTCAATCCAGGCCAGGTGTCGTTCACGCGGACGGGACAGAAGCCGACGGTAGCCCCGCGGTCCCTGACCAAGCAGGACATTCATGTCACGGTTGCGGACTTTGCGCGAGCTGCGCGAAACGCGATCGAAGCCGGCTTCGATGGTGTCCAGATCCTCGCCAACTATCTCTATTTGATCTCTCAGTTTTTGAACGCCACCACCAACCTGCGAAAGGACGAATACGGCGGGAGCCTGGAAAATCGCTCGCGTTTTCTTTTCGAAGTTGTCGAGGCGGTCCTGGGTGAGGTCGATGCTCAACGGGTTGGAGTCAAGATCAGCCCCATGCACGAAGGCGGTGCATTTCAAGCCAACGACGAAACCCTGCCCATCACCGAATATGCAGTGCAGAGGCTGAGCGCATACAATGTTTCGCACTTGTTGATGATGGGCAATACCACCGACTTTTCCGGTACTCCACTCGAGATATTGACCGGAGACGGCATGTTCCAGCATTTCCGTCCTCTGTTCAGGGGCACGCTGATCGCGAACGTGAAGATGGACCGTGAGCGCGGCAATCGCCTTATCGCAGAAGGTCTGGCAGACCTGGTAGCGTTTGGCCGTCCTTATATCGCAAACCCCGACCTGGTCCAGAGGTTTGCCGCCAATGCTCCTCTTGCCGAGGTTGACTGGGAGACCGTGTATGTCTCGGGGCCGCACGGATATTCCGACTACCCAACCTACCAATCGTCCGAAGGTCACCCCGGGAGCTGAACATGTCCCGGACTCCGGAAGCAGAACAAGGCAGAATGAGGAACACTCCCGATGGCCGACACTAACAGGCTGCAAGGAAGAGTAGCCCTGATTACCGGTGGCACAACCGGGATAGGATTGTCTGCAGCAAGGCTCTTCGGCAAAGAGGGTGCCTGCGCCTTTAGTGCCGGCAGTCGTCAAAAGGAACTCGATGAGGCCGTTAAAGCCATCGGGAGCAACGTTACAAGCATGAAGGGAGACGTTGCTAAAATGAGCGACCTTGATCGTCTCTCTGAGGCTGTCAAGACGAAGGGGAGAATTGATGTCCTTTTTGCCAACGCCTGCCCCGGCCGAATTTGCTCCCATGGGGGAGATCACGGAGGAACATTTTGACAGACTATTCAATATCAATGCTAAGGGAACGCTGTTCCTGGTACAAAAGGACCTTCCTCGCATGAATGATGGCGGCTCGATCATTCTCACGGGCTCGGTTGCGAGCGTGAAAGGTACGCCCGCCTTCGGCGCATACGGCGCGACAAAGGCCGCCCGCCGCTCTTTCGTGCGAACCTGGACCTCGGATCTCAAGGACCGCCTTATTCGTTCAAACGTTATTAGCCCAGGTCCGACCGATACCCCAGGGCGCGATCGGCAATCTGCAGGCGCCGTTGCACGGCTTGTGTCCACCATCCCAACGGGGCGCATGGGGGACCCCGATGAAATTGCCAAGGTGGCGTTGTCTCTAGCTTCGGATGACTCCAGTTTCGCCACAGGCATCGAACTGTTCGTTGATGGTGGCAGAGGACAAATCTGATCGAGAACCGCTGCTCTGCCTCGCTCCTTGAGCGAGCTTCATGATCCGTCCACAACACTAACTACCAACGTCGATTTGCGAAAGAGAAAAACAATGAGCGATTTAAAAGCAGACAAGAATAAGTCGATCGTGCTGGAAGCTTTCGATACCCTCTTCAACCAGCGAGATTACGCAGCTGCGGAGCGATTTTGGTCGCCCGACTACATTCAACACAGCGCTCACATCGAGCCGGGACGAGACGGCCTCTTCAACCTCATCAAGGCCGCGCCGCCGTCGCTTAACTATGAGCCCGGGGTGATTCTTGCCGAAGGTGACTACGTCATCGTTCATGGCCGGTTCTCCAACATCGGACTGCCAGTGAACTGGATTGCAGCGGACGTCGTTCGCTTGAAGGATGGAATTCTCGTCGAGCACTGGGATGTCATTCAGGATGAGGCTACCCGGCAACAGTCCAAGAGCGGGAACCCGATGTTCGGCGACTCGTTTCCGGACTAAACCAAGAGGCAACTGCGCTCCACAGGCAGCAACATGCTCCATCTGGCACACCTCACAAAAGGCGCAGCGTATCTCCGTCTGCCCTTAAGAAAGACTTGTCATGGATGACCCACAGGCCTAATTCCCGGTTGCCGCAGTTGGTGCAGTGGTCGGCCTCACGTACGTGTTCAGCCAGCGGTCGATCTCCCACAGCACGTGCTGCTTGGTCTCCAGCGCGCCATAAGCGTGCGGCTCGAGCGGCAGGAATACCAGCCGCACAGTTGCGCCCTGGCCCTTCAGCGCAGCGTAGAAGCGCTCGCTCTGGATGGGGTAGGTGCCGGTATTGTCGTCGGCCTCGCCATGGAAGAGCAGAATCGGTGTCTTGATCTTGTCCGCATAACTGAACGGTGACATCTCGTAGTAGAGTTTGGGGTCCTGCCAATAGGTGCGCTCCTCGTTCTGGAAGCCGTAAGGAGTCAAGCTGCGGTTGTATGCGCCGCTCTCGGCAATCCCCGCCCGGAACATGTTGGAATGCGCCAGCAGGTTGGCCGTCATGAAGGCGCCGTAGCTGTGTCCCATGACGGCGACGCGATTGCGGTCAACCACACCGAGCTTGACGCCCTCATCGATGGCCGCATTCGCGCCGGCGACCAACTGCTCGACGTAGGTGTCATTCGCCTCCTTGCCGTCCTCGCCGATGATGGGGATGGTTGCTGAATCGAGAATTGCATAGCCATCCTGCACCATGTATACGTGCGAGCCGCCACCGAAGACCGGGTAGCGATTGGGAGAGCCGCTCACCTGACTGGCGGTATCGCGAGAGGTAAACTCCGCCGGATAGGCTTCCATCAGAGTGGGCAGCGGACCCTGGCTCTTGTCATAGCCGTTGGGCAGCCAGAGCGTCGCGGTCAGATCGACACCATCCGCACGCTGATACTTCAGGAACTGGCGTGTGGGCATCTTGATGTCGTCATAGCGGCCGGGGAAGTGGGTAAGCTGCACAGGAGCTGAGCCGTCGAAAGCTGCGGCAAAGTAGTTCGGCGACTGAGTCTGGCTCTCGCGGCGGATGAGCACCTTGTTGTCCGAGAGTAACGCAATGGGATCGTCGTAGTAGGGGTCAGCCGAGCGGAAGAGGATCTTCTCCTGGCTGGCTTCGCCTCCCGCCAGTGGCATGATGGCGATGAAAGGCAGATCGCCTTTGGGCGACGCGCCCGGCGAGATGAAGTACGCCCCCTGGCCGTCCTCCGTCAATTTGAGGACCGGATGGCCGCCGGCATTGAGTTCGGTCACGGGCGAACCCGGCTGGTGGTAGCGGTCCTGTGAAGAACCTGAGAAAATCGTCACGGCGTTGCCCGGGGACGAAGGATCGATCGCGACGGTCATCTGCTTGCGGTCTGAGAAGCGCGACATGGTCACTAGCGCCAGGTGCTCGTTGCCCCATTCGATCCCGCGCGCCCCGCCAAATCCGCCGCCGCGCGCGAGGCGCATCGGAGCTTCGTACAGTACGGCTGGCTTGCTGTCAAACGGCGCCGGAAGCATGTAGACAGTGTCGGCGACCTTGGCGTCCTTGGGCATTGGCAGGCCATGATTGGCTGCTTCCACCCAGACGATCGTGGCCGGTGCATCGGCACGCCACTGGTAGTCGCGCGGCCCGGCTTCCACCGCGTCCCGCGAGATGGGCAGGTTGTCGACTGCCGGGCGATCGAGCAGCACCTTCACGCTGCCAGTCTTCAGCGGAACGATCTCGGTGATCTGCGGAAAGCGCTCATAGGGGAAGGTGTAGCTGAAGGGCCGGTGCACGATGGAGACCAGGGCATAATGGCCATCCGGCGAAGGCGTGGCACGCTCGATCAGACCCTTGGCAGGCAGGGTCCTGGTGGCACCGCTCAGCGAAACCACCGTCAAATCAGCGGAGGCGTAGTACTCGAAGGTGGCCTCGTCTGTGGTGGTCTTCAGCATGTCTTCATAGGTCGGTGCGGGGCTCACCTTGCCCAGGCTCTCCTCGATATCGGGGCCGGTGGGTACGTCGCTGACTTTGGGTGCGGCTCCGCGAGTGGCCGAGACTGTCTTGCAGAGCAGCGAGGCGGAGTCCGGCATCCACACGCAGGGTATTCCGAGCACGGCATTCAGCTTGATCGCCCCCACGCGATGGGTGCTGGCCGTAGCCACATCGATGACCCAGAGGTCCAGACCCTTGGCGGGAGCTGTGGAATGCGCCACAAATGCGGCGTGTTTGGAGTCCGGCGCCCAGATCGCGTCCACGGCTTTCAATTTGGTGGGCAACCCGGCGATGGTCTTGGGCGCCGCTGCATCTACAGACTGCAGCTTCAGCGAGACGTCATAGCGCTCGACGCTGGGGCCGTTCGACGACGGATTGAATCGGATGCCCGCTAGCCGGTAACGCGGCTGGGCAACGTCCGCAATGGTGGGGAAGGCGGCGGGCTGCTCGATGAGCATGGTCTTGTGGTCGGGCGAGAGCTGCACTTGAGGCGTCGGCGCTGACTCCAGCAGCTGCTCGATGGCGGCAGGCGGCTTCTGGTAGGGGAGGGAGGTCTGGGCCGGGGCGTGACCGGCGGCAATCAGGGTGGCAGCGGCCACCAAAGCAATTCTGGGGTTCATGCGGAGCCTCACTTGGAGCTGATAAATCGGGAGCTTCCCACAAGGTACACGATTCGGGCGCACAAAAAGTTTCATAACTGCATCCGCAGGGCTGTTCATCGAAAACTCTTCGCCATTTCTTCCTTTAACCGCAAGATGGAGAACCGCTTTCGGCGGCAATTTCCTTTTGTGCGGAGAATCCGCAGGGTCCAGGAATTCGCATGGTGCCAGGCGCGCCTAAGGGGCAGGTGCTGCGGCTGGTGCCGCGCGAAGGCAAGGCACTGATCGCCCTCGGCACGGTTCTCGGATTTATGGAACTGACCATATATTGCCTATCGAGCCAGACGGAATTACTCTTTCCGAAACCTTCGAGTTTCCTCCACTCCAGTTGAAGGAGAGAGCACTGGCGGAAAACGAGTACCCTGTGTATCTTGCCGGCCCATTCTTCAACATCGGCCAAACCTGGTTTGTTGAAGAATCGCGTCTCGCTCTCCAGGGAATGGGCCCTAAGGTCATCTCTCAACCTAACTACGCTCGGACGAGCTTACTCAGAGAGAGGCATCAATGACAACAATGAAGGCGATTCGGCTGGCTTCGCTGATTACGACCATCAATGTCCTGGTCGCGAGTGGCTTTGCCATCGGGGCGATCATCCGGTCAGCAATACCTGGTCCCTGCCGAATCCATTCCAACCGAGGCGTCGTTGCTATTCGCGATGTACGCGGCGGCGCGCACAATTGCTCTGGCTTTTATTCGCATTGGGGGCGATCTACAAGCAGGCGACGCCTGCGTTGCTGATCTTGGGTGCCCTCGCCGGCGCCATGCAAATGCTGGATGCCGGAATCGGTCTGTTTGAGCATGATCCTGGGAAATGCGTTGGGCCGCTCTTTATCGACATCCCCAATTCTTCGTGGTGTATCTGCTTTCCAGATCCAGGCGGATCACGCCGCAAACCAACGGCGGATAAACGCAAGCTACGGCGCGGCATTTCCAAGTTCGCCCCAGCTGCGCAGGTGAAGCTGATGCAGCGCATCACTGGGCCGTTTATCTCGTTGAGGGACAACCTTTCGGGAGGGTCGTTCTCACAATTTGACCGATCCTGTTCTCCACACACTCCTCGGGCTCAGCTTCGGTCTCGGCCGGCAGGAGGCTAAGAGGTGCGCAATTCCACTTGATACAGGGTGCTACTTGGGTATCCGCCGGGTTGCTTGCGTAGCGTTAACAATCGGTCCCGAGTTCTTGATCGTAGCTTTAGTCCGCAAAAGGCGGGACTTCGCCGCGGCTACTGAGATTACATAAGTCTCTGCCAACTCAGCCATTGTCGGCTCCAACATCCGGTAGTCTTCGATAACGGTGCGGGGCTTCGGCGAAAGCCGAGCAATACACGCCGTCAACAGTTGTAACTGTTCCTTCAGGCAAACCGTTGCTTTGGCGTCAATATTCGAGCTATGCACGATTTTCGCCAACGAGACGCCGTTTTCGTTCGCATCATTAAGCGACAGCCATACCCGACTGTTCCTGCGCCGAAGTTTCATAAGGCCACATTTGATAACGATTCGAGTCAACCAGGTCGAGAGACTTGAAGCAAAGCCGAAGCTGGCGATACTTCCTGCATGTGACGGGCGAGCAAATATATAGGGAAAAGCTTCTATGGCTGCGATACGGTGTCGTGGAGAACTAGGCAGGAATCGCTGACGGAGTTGCAGAATTCAGTGCGCTTGTTTGAAACTTAGCTGGTCATGAGCTTCGCTCGTTTTCTTACCTCTATAGTCTGTGTCAGCCTCTTGGCGCCTTTGCCCGCTGCTGCTTCTCATTTGGTTACCGGAAACGGCTTTGGATTCGCAGTGGTTTCGCCGGAAACCGGCACGGTAACCAAGTTCTACGCGCATCCCTACAGCTTTGTTCGACCGGACAGCCGGAAACTCCTCGGCGAGGGTGTGGCAACCGCCAATTTCATTCAAGAGATCGGGTGGGCCGACGGAATCGGAAAGGACGTATCAGCAGAGTACGAGGACGACTCGCAGGTCATCCACATCCGCAAAACCGATGGCGAAGGTCTTTGCTTTATGCCGTTCGGTCTACGACAGACGGTTCTTGTCCTAAATTGGGAGCCTGGTTCCGCACAGGCGCGCCAAGGCGGGTTGCATGTGAAATGGAGCCGATCGATCAGCTCTCAACGGGCAGTGCAGATGTTTGGCATGGAAATGCATCTGCTGAAATTCGACGGTATCGAGGAGTCCTTGCTGCTCATTCCGCTGGGCGAAAATCGGGCCGGGCCGGCGCAGCCGCAACAGATTCTGGCCACCAACCTGGGGTGGGCCCTCATTTCCCTTGAAAGCGATCAGGAACTGGAACAGGCGGCTAGAGAGTTCCATCGCTGGCGCGCGGGATTGGCGCCGCGTGCGCTGGCGAAACGGGAGATTGCGGAGATGGAGCGCTGGCGGAACAAGCCGGCGGTGGGATTCGCGGGGGACGAAGAACGACATCTTTGGCGTCAGAGTGAGGTCATGCTTCGTATGGCGCAAAGCCGCGAGCCCAATAGTGCAGGGCGACACGGCAACGGGCTGATCGTCGCATGTTTGCCCGACGGCGTGTATTTCACGCCATGGGTGCGTGACATGGCGTACGCGCTGGTTGCACTGGTACGTATGGGACACCAGAGTGAGGCGCGTGCCGGGCTGCTTGCTTACTTCAATGCTCAGCCCACGGGAAAAATGCGCGCGGAGACCGCAGGCGCCGATTACCAGATATCGGTGGTTCGCTACTTCGGAGACGGCTCCGAAGAGCCATTTTTCACCGAGGAGGGCGCTGCCAATATTGAATTCGATAACTGGGGCCTTGCATTGTGGGTGTTGGGCGAATACCTGCGGAAATACGATGATCTGACACTGTTGAAGATCCCGACCTATCGTGGCCCACTCTACGAGAACGCCAGGGATTACGTATTAAAACCGCTATTCAGGAACTTGGAAAAATACGGCCCGGGCCTGATCGTCGCCGCCGACACGTCGATTTGGGAGGAGCATCAAAAAGATAAAAAGCACTTTGCGTTTTCCACGGCCATGGCCATCGTGGGTCTCAAAGACTTCGCGGAAGTTGCACGCCTCGCCGGGGACGAAGCGACCGGCAGCGAGATCCGGAATCACGTGGCACTGCTCGAAAAAGGATTCAGCGCGGCTTTCATCCGGGACGGGAAGCTGCACGGAACGCTGGAAGAAGGGGTAAAGAACGATATAGACGGCGGCCTGTTGGCTGTAATTAATTTCGGCGTTGTGACAGATCCGGCGATTGTGCGCGACACGGCGGAGAGAATGGAGCTTTTGAAAGTGGCCTCAGGCGGCTACAGGCGCGTCCGCGGCACTTACACGGATCCAGCCATCTTTGAGTATTGGTATGAGCAAGAGGAGTTCCTGTTCGTCGATTTCAACCTGGCGGAAGTGTACCGGCGGCTGGGAAGGAATGCCGAGGCAGCAGCAATTCTCAAACGGATAGTTTTCAAAGCAGCCGCGGATCACAATATCATTCCCGAAATGTATGTTGCTGTGCCGTGCCGCTTGTTTCCCGGCAAGGTGGGCGATCCCACGGGAGCCTTGCCCATGGTGGGATATGGCGCCGGAGAATATATCTTGCATGTTCTTGAGCGTGAAGCATTGGATCGTAGTCATTGAGCCAGCGATACCACCCGTGCCGCACTTCGATTGCCTTGTGATTGCGTCCCATGCGTCACGCGCCTTTTTGGAATGCACAGTGGAGACTTGCGGCTTCAGGGAAAGTTTTGTATGAGGGTGATATGGCTGCCTGCGTTCACTTCGTCAGTGAGCAGCAGTTCATCCTCATTGCGATCGACACTGATGCCGGAGTACGGCGGGGGATGCCGGTCCAGTGTCGCGACGGTGGAGATTCTGCCGGTCGCCGGCTCATAGAACTGGATGTGCCATATTGGCTGGCTGGCATCGAGGAAATAGATGCCGGAAATTGTGACGGCCCAGTAGCCCCAGAAGCCGTCTGCCGGTTGGGGCAAAATGTGCGTTTCCGGACCGCCCCCCGAAGGCATTCGCCAAAGACCGGAGTCGTTGTCTTTGGTGAAATAGAGCCACTTTCCGTCAGGCGATTCCATGGCGAGATATCCGCCGTTCGTGGTGACCAGCTGTGGCTGACCACCGGCAGCCAGAACCCTCCAGGATTGCCAGACGCCACCCCGGTTCGAGGCGAAATAAATGAATTTCCCGTCGGCTGACCAGCGTGGCAGGATGTCATTCGAATTGCCGGTCGTGAGTTTCCGCGGCGCGCCTCCTGCCGCGGAGACCACAAGGATATGCGAGTGACCCTCGGGCCGGGAGTCGAAAGCTACCTGTTGACCGTCCGGAGAAAAGGATGGGCTGCCGGTGTGTCCGCGGCCGCCCCAGGTGAGCTGCCGTAGGGCGAGGCCATCGCGGGACGCGAGCCACAATTCCTGCGTTCCCGAGCGCCAGCTTTGAAAGGCGAATCGTGAACCGTCAGGGGCAAAGGATGGCGCCGAGTCCTGCTGCGTGGAAGAAACAATCGCTGCGGGTTTGTTGGCTTCCCGATGCCGATTCGCTTCGCGCCCCCTATGCAAACGGAAACCAAGGATATTCCATGTAGCTGAACTCTCAGTGTAGAGCAGGGAATGAGTGGCCTGGGAAACTGCCGGCTGGTATGCATCCTCAGCACCGACTGGCAGTCGTTGCGGTTCACCGCCGCGGAGGGCCACTTTCCAGAGGGCGAATTTTCCGCCGCGATCTGAAGAGAATATGATTGCGTTTCTGTCCGCAGCCCAAGTCAGGCTTTCGACGAACCGGCCGTCGTGGGTAACCTGCCGCGGAGTGCCTCCCGCAGTGGAAACGATGTAGAGATCGCGGACCGCACCTTCAATGGCGCGGATGAACGCGATCTGGCTCCCGTCGGGGGAGAAGGCCGGATTCACGTCTCCATCCCACACCTGCGGCGGTGTGGTGATAGGGTGCGCCTGAAGGGTGTCCAGCGGAAGCATATAGATGGACGACGGGGCGCCATCGGGAAAGATCATCGACTTGCCATCGGGAGACCAGGAAAGCGCACGTTGTTCCCAATGCACCATGCTGTGCGGGGTGTAGAGCTTTTGCGCCGGTCCCCCGAGGCTGGAGACCACGTAGATGCCTAGCCCCTTGTCGCTAAAGGAAAGATAAGCAATTCGGGTGCCGTCCGGCGACCAGGCAGGTGAGTAGTCAGACTCCTCTAAATTGTCGGTCAGCCGCAGCAGGGTCTCGCTGCCGATCTGCTTAATAAAGAGGTTACGGCTGCCATTGTCGTCCGGTTTGCTCCATACAAAGGCGACACGGGTGCCGTCCGGCGAAAACGCTCCCTGATCCTGCTGGCCAGCATAGGAAGTAAGAGGAAGGATGTTGAAGGCCGACGGGGACTGGCGAACGTGCACTCTCCATGCGGCAAAAACTACGGCGGCCAGCACAAACACTGCGGTAGTACCTGCCAGAAGCGGCCAGTAGCGCAGCCATGAGATCCGAGGAGATTGCTGCACGGTCTCCGGTGCGGCCCTCAGCATATGGGTGTGGTTATGAGTTTCTGCGGAAGGAGGCGAGTCCGGAGTGGCTGCAGGCGGTCCGGATGCCGCGGGAGCGAAGTGGTTTTCCTGCGGCTCGATATAACGCACTTCGGCCACCATGCGGTAGCCGGCCTTGGGGATGGTCTGGATATAGCGGGAGGCGTGGGGGGCGTCGTGCATCTCCCGGCGTAGCACGGAGATGCAGCGGGTGAGCACGTCGTCGCTGACAAAGGTGTCCGGCCAGACGGCCTCAATGAGATGCTCTTTGCTAAGAACCTGCCCCGGTGCCATGGCTAGTTGCAGAAGGACCTTCATCACCTTGGGCTCCAAGTGAGTGGTCACACCGTCTTTCGAAATTGCATTTAATTCAGGCTCGACGGTCCATTCGGCAATGAAAAAATGCCCCTTCCGGGGCACAGTTGCTGGCATCGTTACAAGTTTATCACTGCAGAAGCTTCAAGATAAGATATCTATTTTCAGCGACTTAGATGCCCTCAGAAAATCATCAGCAATTCTTCAGCCTGTCGTCATGACCATCGCGATGCCGCGAGCCTACGGTCATTCGGTTGTGCAAAGTGCTGGACCTTGTTTTCGCGTGTTCGGCATTGGTGTGCTCCGGGGGGAGGACAGAACGAAGCCAAAAAATGACCCTCTCACGTGGGGTGAAGCCTCACATTTTCATGACGCAACAAGTAACAGGAGGAAGTTATGGTGCACGCAACTCTCTCACGAGCTTTTGGTGCCTCAGAGCAACGACATCGTCAGTGGGCCAGACTGGCTGTGGGTGTGGTTCTGACGCTGGCAGCGGTTCTTGGTCTGGCTCCGGTTGGCCGGGCCCAGGTGACGTCAGGAACGATCTTCGGCTCGGTACAGGACCCGACCGGTGCTGTGATTCCTAACGCGACCATTACGGCAACGGAGCCGGCCAAAGGTGTAACCCGTACGGTCACCAGCAGCGGAACCGGAAGCTTTTCGATTCCCAACCTGCCGCCGGGAGCCTACTCAGTGCAGGTGGCCGCGCAGGGTTTTGGAACGCTAACCAAGTCCGGCGTTTTCCTGAATGCGGCAGACAGCCTGAACGCAGGCGCATTCACGCTGCGGGTCAGCGCAGTGTCTGCCTCCGTCACGGTAACGGCCGATGCCGGCCAGTTACAGGTGCAGGCCAACTCCGGCGAGCGCTCAGACCTGATTACCGGCAAACAGCTTGAGGAAGTGGCCACCAACGGCCGCAATGTTCTCGACTACATGCGCCTGATTCCGGGTGTTGCCGGCGTGGGACAGTTTGGCGCCTCCGGCACCGGCGGTTTGGATAGCTACAACATCAATGGAACCCGCGCCAACTCGCATGAATTCACGCTTGACGGTGCCTCGGACGTGGATACCGGAAACAACGGCGGCACGCACGTAACGATTAACCCCGACGCCATCTCGGAAGTGAAGGTGCTCACCTCGAACTACCAGGCGGAGTACGGCAAGGCATCGGGCGGCCAGATTTCGGTGGTCTCCGCGGGCGGAACCAACACCCTTCACGGCAACGCGCACTTCTTTCATCGCAATGACGGCATGAACGCGACCGGCTGGTACAACAACTTCAACCACATTCCCAAGGAGCTCTACCGATATAACACGGAAGGCATTGCCCTCGGTGGACCGATCAAGAAGAACCGGGTCTACTGGTTCTTCTCAACCGAGCATTACCAGCAGCTTGTCCCTGGCGGCACGAACTCCTATTATGTGCCCACCACGGCCGAGCGGTCGGGCGACTTTTCGCAGAGCATTGACAGCAGCGGCAATCCGCTCACCATCTATAAGCCCGGCACAGGCATGGCTTACGCGGGCAACAAGATCGCTCCGGGCGACATCAACCCGTCTATACAGGCGGTATACAACTTATACGTTCAGCCGAACGTGTCCGGCTACGGCACTGTGCAGGACTCCTACAACCGCGTAGATGCGCTTTCGTTCCAGAATCCGCGCCATGAGTACATTGGCCGCGCTGACTACCAGATCACTCCCGGCGAGCGGATCTTCGCCCGCTGGATTGGCAACTACCAGTCAACCGTCGCTCCGGTGGGCCAGCTCGGTCTGCCCTGCGACGGCGAAGTGCAGATTGTCGGCGGCTGCCTCAACACGCAGAACGGCTGGAACCTCGCGGTTGACCTGACCAGCACGCTGCGTTCGAACCTGCTGAACGAAGTGAGCGTAGGCCCCAGCGAATACCGATCCGATACCACCGGCAACAACGGCAACCTTTCCGTGGGCGCCAACAATATCAATCTGCCACTGCTCTTCCCGGTTACCAGCACCACATCGATTCCCGATGTGAGCTACGGCGGCAACGGCCAGAGCTACGCATTTTCCTACTTTGGCGCCACGCCGTGGTATCAGGCCAATACCACCATCAACGTAAATGACAACCTGACATGGGTGAAGTCGAGCCACACGATGAAATTTGGCGTCTTCTACCAGCGCAACCGTAAGGACCAGATTGCATGGGGCAACTCGAATGGCCAGTTCAGTTTTAACAACTGCGCCACGTCGAGCAGTCCGACAAACTGCGCTTCCAATTTGGGTTCTCCCTTTGCCAGCGCGCTGCTCGGCGACTTCCAGTCCTTCGATCAGTCGAGCTCGCGTCCTATTGGCTACTTCCGCTATAACCAGCTTGAGTTCTACCTGCAGGACACGTGGCAGATCACGCCGCGCTTCACCCTGGATTACGGCGTGCGCTTCGCGTGGATTCCTCCGCAGTATGACGACAAGAATCAGATCTCGCTCTTCGACCCCTCCTTATACGTACAGGCGGATGCGATACATATTGATCCCAGTAGCGGCAACCCGATTCCAAACACTGGCAATGCGCTCGAAGGCATGGCCTATGCATCCAACGGCTCACTGCCCCGGGGCGGATGGGATGGCCGCGGCGTGATGCCGGAACCACGCATTGGCTTTGCATGGGATCCGACGGGCGACCACAAGGGCGTGCTGCGCGGCGGCTTCGGCATGTCGCATGACCGCGAAGAAGGCAACCTGGTCTTCAACCCGGCCTTCAACAACCCACTGCTTGAAACCACGCCGTCGATCAGCTCGCCGACGTATCTGAACTTTAGCCAGATTTCGAATGCGCCGCAGTCGTCGCCGGGCACACTTAGCTCGATTACGGGTGTGGAGCGCAGCGGCCAGGTTCCGACCGTGTACAGCTACTCGCTCGGTGTGCAGCGCGAGGCCGGCCGGGGCGTTACGTACGACATTGCCTACGTGGGCACGCAGTCGCGCCACCTCATCACCAACTACGACATCAATACGATTCCCTACGGAACTGCGTTCAGCAAAGCAGCGCAGAACCCTGCGAACTTCCCTGGCGGCGTTGTACCGAACGTGGAACCGAACCTCCCACCCGAATATGCTGCGGCTGGCTACAGCTTCAGCGGCCAGTATGCTTATGCGTCTGACTACCTGGCTCCTTACTCGGGCTACGACCAGCTTCCGTACACCAAATTCAATGGCACAGCCAACTACAACGGCCTGCAGGCCTCTCTGCAGCGCCGCTTCAGCAGAGGCCTGACCTTCGGCGCGGTTTACACCTGGTCGAAGTCGATGACGACTGAGTCGAGCGACAATGGCTTCGTGGATCCCTTCAACCCGAGGCTTTACAACTATCAGGTTGCTGCGTGGGACCGTCGTAACGTTGCTGCCGTGAACTACGTGTGGGATCTCCCCGGCGTGGTGAAGCGCTTTGGCGGGCCGCACTGGCTGGCTTATCTCACGGACAACTACGAGCTTTCGGGCTTGTCGAACTTTATGACCGGTACGCCGAACTGGACGCAGATCTATGTTCCGGGTAACCAGTTTGACGGTGGGCGCCAGTACAGCAAGACGCCTCCGGTGACCCTCAGCGTTGACTCGAACAGGAAGCCGATTCTGCCTGCCATTGGTCATCCTGACCCCGGCACGCCGGACCGTCTCCGCTCGGGTGGCATGCAGACCTGGGATATGTCGTTGTTCAAGAACATCCCGCTGCCCGGCAAGCAGGAGCGCTCGATTCAGTTGCGCTGCGAAACCTACAACATCTTCAACCACCCCAACTTTGCGTCGAAGGACTTTGGCGCGAACGTCACGCTGCCCAGCTATAACGGAAATGGCACCTACACGCCGGAATCGATTACGCTCGATACTGGCTTCGGGCAACCAACCAGCGTTTACAGTCAGTTAGGCCCCGGCGGTCCGCGCGTCATTCAGCTTGGCGCACGCATTTCCTTCTAATCATCGCGCGGCGCGGGGCTCCATAGCTTCGTGCCGCGTTCTTTGTTCAATCAGCCACAAACGCGGAACCCTGCATCGCTTCTTCTGTTCCTCTTCGTGCAGGAGATATAAATATCGGGCACAATTTCGTTGCCATTCCATTCCACTCACAAATCGGAATCCGGACATGTCCATGCGCACACAGTTTCGCGGCTTCATCTTGCTCTGTTTTCTGCATTCCTTCTGCCTTGTCAGGTTCAACGCTCAAACGGTCGCTGTTTATCAAACCACGCCCGATCTCAAGCAGGCTCTTCAACAGGGCCCCGCGCTTTCTTTCGCATCCACCCCCGCAGTCGGCATAGTCATTACTGTCGATGACTCCCACCAGTTCCAGGCCATCGACGGCTTTGGCGCCGCAATGACCGACTCTTCCGCGTGGCTGCTCGAAGAGCAGTTGTCCGCGGCCCAGCGTAAAGAAGTCATGCGCAAACTTTTCGATCCTCAGCACGGCATCGGAATCAGCTTTGTACGCGTCCCCCTCGGAGCATCCGACCTCGCACGCAATCACTACAGCTATGACGACATGCCTGCAGGCCAGAGCGATCCCGGCCTGCAGAAGTTCTCCATCGACCACGACCGCGCTTATATCCTACCTGCGCTTCGCCAGGCGCTCAAGCTCAATCCATCCATCAGCATTATGCTCACTCCGTGGAGTCCGCCCGGGTGGATGAAAACCAAAGACTCGATGATCGGTGGCCAGTTGCGCGAAGATGCCTCGGCGGATTTTGCGTTCTATCTCGCAAAGTCAGTCAGCGCCTTTCAAAAATTCGGCGTGCCCGTGAAGTATCTCTCGGTCCAGAACGAGCCTCTCTATGAGACGAAGGACTATCCGGGAACGCTGATGCAGGCAGGCCAGCAAAAGGAACTCATCGCCAAATACGTCGGCCCGGCGCTTCAAAAAGCAGGCCTCAATACTGGCATCCTTGCCTACGACCACAACTGGGACCACCCCGAGTATCCCGAAGCAGTCCTCGCCGATCCCGGCGTCGCGCGATACGTTCCAGGATCTGCTTTTCATTGCTATGGCGGCGACGTGTCCGCGCAGGGAAAGGTGCATGAGCAGTTCCCCGGCAAAGGCCTGTGGATGACCGAGTGCTCCGGCGGCACATGGCAGAAAGGAAACATGCTGGCCATCACGGAGAAGCTTGTGATCGAGTCGACACGCCAGTGGGCAAAGGCCGTCGTGCTGTGGGGACTGGCGCTTGATGAAAAGAACGGCCCGAACTCCGGAGGTTGCGCTACCTGCCGCGGCTTTGTCACCGTGGATCGCAGCGCGGAACCGCATACGGTGACCTACACGACTGACTATTATGCCATCGGCCATGCTAGCCGCTTTGTGCTTCCTGGAGCGCTGCGCATCGACTCAAGCGACCTGAGCCAGGCCGGCCTCGAAACTGTCGCCTTCCAAAACACCAATGGCTCGATCGTCCTTCTGGTATTGAACAATGCCGATACATCTCAGGATTTCTCGGTGAGCTGGCATGGCAGCAGCTTCAGGACCTCGCAGAGTGCGGGGTCCGTTTGCACATATCAGTGGTATTAAAGGCGGCGCAAAGCAATCCAGAGATCGGTGTAGTGCCGTTAGCCCCCGCTCCGTCACTTCAGCCGAACCGCATTATCATTCGCAAGCGCAGATAGCCTTCAGGGGTCGTGACCGCTTCCTCGGCCTCCGTCTCTGTGATCAAGGCGATGTCGTAAAAAGCATCGTTCCGCTTGCGGCGCATACCGTCGAAGAGGGCAAAGGTCGGAGCCAGCGCCGGGTCGAAATGCTGTTACGCGGGTTCAATCATCGCGCGATCATGGCGAAGCTGGACCCTGGGTCGGCTTCCGTGGCTTAGCATCAGAGCAAGCGACCCTTTGAGCATTGATCCATAGGCGATCTGGTCGGCAGCCTCAGCATTGATCGCCAGATTCTTCCGGGCCGCGATCGATTTGTTTTGCGCGCTGGCGACAAACTGCTCGACCTTCTTACGGTTGACGGGTTGGGGCTTGGTCGCTCTCATGCCGCAATCAGCTCAACCCCCCTTTCCTTGCCAAATATCGCACACCAACGGATCGTGGTCGGTGAGTTTGCGCTTCAGCTCGTGATCCGTTATCACGGTATAGTTTACGTCTCGATGCAGCAGTTGCTTTAAGCGGGGCACCGCACTGGCAAGTTCGCCCGCCTCCGGCTTGCCTGCAATCTGCACGTCGATGTCGCTCGCGTTGTTCTGCTCTCCCTTGGCGAAGGAACCATAGAGGAAATCAATCTCAACCCTTGGCTGACATCCAACGAAATCATTCCGAGATCTGTAAGCGCGTGCAGTAAGATATTTCGTTCCGTCTGGCCCATCTATAGTTCAGGTGTAGTTTCTGGCATTCTTCCAACAAACTCAACAACTCCACGATCAAGCACGGGCCGTTCTCGGTGGTACATCACACTTAAGTCCGGAACAAGGGACAAAATCTCGTTTCTCTCGAGAGGGTTGAGGCTGATCGAAGCAGATCTTTTATCGGAATCCCATCGCAGGCTGGTCTTACAGATCAGGAATCCACCGGGTTTCAGGGAGGACATTATCTTCTCGCAGAGACTACGGTCAAGGTGGTAGAACAGCACGATCAGGTCGAATTTTGCCGGCTCAAATTCGTACTCGTTGGCGGCCAGCGCAAAAAGTTCCAGTCGCAAATTGAGTTGAAGTGCGGTCTGTCGGAGTCTGTTGATGGCTACCTCGGAGATATCTACGACACTCACCCGCCATCCCCGACTTGCCAGCCACAAGGCATGTCTTCCGAGTCCGCCCGCCAAGTCCAGGACAACGCCAGCCTCCGGGAACGAATCCTCTATGAACTGCCTGTAGGCAGAGAGGAAAAATGGGTCGGGCTTGGTCAGCGAGGCCATCTCTTCCTGATACTTCTGGTCCCAATGCAGTCGCTGTTCTTCGGTCTTCATGATGGGCAATTCCTGTGTTTCCGATGTCCGTTCAATTCTCAATATACTATAGAGGAGTATATTATTATCTTGAGAGGTGATATTGTCCCACACAACGAAAGATAAGAAAAAGCTCCTGTCACGCATTCGTCGCATCAAGGGGCAAACCGACGCCATCGAGCGCGCACTGGAAGGCGAGGGAGAGTGCGAAGAGATTTTGCAGCTCGTCGCGTCCTGCAGGGGCGCACTCAATGGCCTGATGGCCGAACTGATTGAGGGGCATCTGCGGTTCCATGTGCTCGACCCAAACCAGAAGACTCATCCCTCGCAGCTTGAGGCTGCGGACGAACTGATGGCTGTGGTCAAACGATATTTGAACTAGTGGCTCGGAGGTGGTATGGCAGTTGTGAACCAGAAGCAAACACGCTCTGATCTTGCCGATCGAGCCGATGCGGGCCTTCACCCTCCTGAAGCTGTAAATGCACTCCCAAAGACTTCCCGTGAGGGGCACGAACAGGACGCTGACGAACACCGTGATCACGAACACGGCGATCACGAACACGGCGATCACGAACACGGCTTTGAACTTGTGGAGGTGCTCCGCGTTGTCTTTGTGGCCCTGGCAGCAATAGCCGTCTGGGTTCACCTCTGGGAGCCGTTCTCGCGCCTGAGCGTCATCGGTCTGGTGGCCACTCTGATCGGCGGGTATCCCATCTTCAAGGAAGCGTTCGAGAACATTCTTGAGCGCCGCATGACGATGGAGCTTTCCATGACGATTGCGCTTGTCTCCGCGCTCGCCATCGGGGAATTCTTCACCGCGCTTGTCATCACCGCGTTCGTCCTCGCGGCGGAGATTCTCGAAGGGCTGACCGTCGGACGAGGACGTCGCGCAATTCAGGACATGCTCGATTTCCTTCCGCAGACCGCCAGCGTGCTTCGAGGTGGTCAGATCGCGGAAGTGGACACGAAGACCATTCTGCCCGGAGAAGTTGTGGTCATTCGGCCCGGCAGCAGAATCCCGGTCGATGGCCGGGTTCTCAGCGGTCAATCGTATGTCGAGCAGGCAGCGATCACCGGTGAACCGATGCCAAGCGAGAAGACGATGGGAAGCGATGTCTACGCGGGCACGATCAATCAGGCGGGCACGCTTCAAGTCCGCGCAGAACGACTTGGGAAAGAGACAACCTTCGGCAAGATCATTGAAGCGGTAGAAAATGCCGAGCGTTCCCGTGCTCCGATACAGAAGACAGCCGACCGTCTTGCTGGGTATCTGGTCTATTTCGCACTCGGCGCCGCGGTGCTCACCTTCTTCATCACTCACAACCTCCGTTCGACGATCTCGGTCATCATCGTGGCTGGAGCCTGCGGCATCGCAGCAGGCACGCCGCTGGCAATTCTGGGAGCCATCGGGCGCGCGGCCCGCCAGGGCGCCATCGTCAAGGGCGGCATCTACCTCGAAGCGCTCGGACAGTTGCATACCGTTTTCCTCGACAAAACCGGCACCCTGACCTTTGGCTTTCCCGTCGTCTCTGAGGTCCACACCGAACCGAGCATCTCGGAACGTACGCTCCTCGAAGCTGCCGCCAGTGCCGAGAGAAGCTCGGAACATCCCCTGGGCCGGGCCATCGTCCGCTATGCGGAGCAACAAAATGTCCAGGCGGTCGCTCCGGAATCGTTCGAGTACCGCGTTGGCCGGGGAGTTCTGGCATCGCTGCATGGGGAGCGCATCGTTGTTGGCAATCGCGCTTTGTTGGACGAGCTGGCAATCACGCGCCCGGATAGCAGCAGTACATCGGGAGGAACTGAGGTTCTTGTCGCAAGGGCAGGCCGTTATCTCGGCTCGATCCTGGTCACAGACCAACTGCGCCCGAGCGCCGCGCCAGCGGTGAAGGCTCTTGCGGCTTTGAACATCAAGGTAGTCTTGCTGACCGGGGATGCAAAGTCGGCTGCGGAGGCTGTTGCCGATCAGCTTGGCATCATTCAGGTCTACTCCGAGCTTCTCCCTGAACAGAAGACTGCTTTCATTGCCAGACAGGTGAAAAAAGGTCGAACGGTGGCTATGTTGGGAGACGGCATCAATGACGCACCGGCACTCAGCGAGGCGAGTGTTGGTGTAGCGATGGGGGCCGGAACGGATGTCGCTCGGGAAAGCGCCAATGTGGTTCTGATCGGCAACGATCTGTCCAAATTCGTTGATACTGTTCGCATCGCGCGCAACTGCCGGCGGATCATCCTGCAAAACTTCTACGGTACTTTGGTTGTCGATACCATCGGCATCGGCCTGGCCGCGGCTGGCTTTCTCAACCCGCTTCTGGCGACCTTTATTCACGTCGCCTCCGAGTTGGCCTTCATCCTCAATTCAACACGGCTGCTTCCCCCCAG
>DATDLS010000348.1:0-27008 GCA_036519195.1 Occallatibacter sp.
CGTGGGGCTGAATATTGCCGGCTACAGCCACGACGAGGAACAGGTGATCCGTCACAAGATTCTTGATCGCGTGTCGGCATTGCCTGGCGTGAAGGTTGCGTCTCTTACGGACTGGATTCCGATGACCCTGAGCCACAAGGGCGAGGATGCGTATCCGGAAGGGTATGTGCCGCACCCGCATGAATCTTTGAAGGTGGTGCATGCCGAGGTGTCCCCGCGGTATTTCGAATCCCTCCATATACCCATTCTGGAAGGACGCGAGTTTACACCGGATGACGATGAAAAGGCCCCGACGGTACTCATCGTGGATCAGACCGCGGCAAGGCACTACTGGCCAGGACAGGATCCCTTGGGAAAGAGACTCAGGGTGTGGGGCAGGCTTTTCACGGTTGTCGGCGTTGTGAGGAATTCAACACATACATTCGTGAATGAGTCACCGGAGCCTATGGTGTATATGAGCTTTTTCCAGACGGGGTACGAGACGATGGTGCAGGTGAAGACCGAGGGAAATCCGGTCGACCTGGCGCCAGCGGTGCAAAACGCCATCCACGAAATCGATGCACGGCTGCCGGTTTTCGATGTGCGTTCCATGCGAGAGAGTACCCAGATGGCGAGCAGTTTCGCCGTCATACAGAGCACCCTGGCGGGAATGTTCGCGCTGATTGGGCTGGTTCTTGCGATAACCGGAATCTACGGAGTCGTGGCATATCGAACCCAATTGCGGACCCACGAGATCGGAGTACGAATGGCTCTGGGCGCTTCGCGCGTCGATGTGCTGCGGCTCGTGCTGTTGCAGGGATTGTGGCTCACAGGCATCGGGCTGGCGCTAGGACTGGCGTTTGCGTTGGGACTGACACGTATCATCGTCCGGCTGTTGTACGGAATCGGCGCCAACGATCCAGTCACCGTCGTTTCCGTCGTCGCGCTCCTGGGAGCAATGTCGTTGGCAGCATCCTACCTTCCGGCACATCGAGCGATGCGCCGGAACCCCGTGACCGCGATTCGCGAGCTGTAAACCGCAGTTCGGACTCGACCCGAATTGCGCGAATTCGGCGTGTGCGCGGCCTCCAATTGATTGGCGAGAAGGGCAACCGGATTTCACAGGCCAGAAACCAATCTCCACCCAGTGGGTCTTCATTGCTCGTTGACGTGAACAGGGTTTACCGCAAATCCATGGGTATCCGAGCGAAGAGGCAGCCGAAGCGGTCGTTTGCAGGCTCTTCCAGATTCTGCTTGCAGCCCAAATATCGTTCTGTCGTCAAGACGGAAGCATGGCCGGGAAGGAACTGAATCTGTTCCAACTCCCCGCCATTGACATGGCACAGTTTTGCGCAGGTTCTGCGGACATGCCGAATCACTCGATCTGAGTTGCGCGGGTACGCCCTTTGGGCCTCTCGCTATGCGGCATCATCCCAATGCCAAAACGAACCCTGCGACGCTTGAGGCATGAGAACAATCATAGATTTCCAAGCCTTTTGAGCGTCTCCGAGTCTTCGATCACGACCCAGCGATAGGTTTCTCCGGGTTGAGGGGCCCCGATAATGCCGAATGCGCTCGCCCTTGCGATCCAGGATCACCCAATGTTCCGGGGTCCTGAGGTTTCGATTCGGCATGATCCGGGATACGGCATAGCGGCGAAGATCGTGTGGAGCGAGATGGTCCAATTGCATTCCCTCAGCGCAACGTCGAACGACGTACCAGATGACTTTTTCGGAAATCCCGTTACCCCAAGCGTCCCATGGCGGCTCACCGCTCGGAAAATTCCGCCCGCCGCTACCTTCGCCAAATCTCTCCATCGATCGATTGCCTGCTTGCCCCAAGCAGGCACAGGAACCGTACGGACATGACCGCCTTTGCCAACCAGGTCTACGATGGCCCAGTCTCCTTGCCTGATCTGCAGATCCTCAACCGTAAGAGCTGAGAGCTCCGCCCGGCGCAATCCGCAGCCTACGAGCACGGAAATCATTGCGAGATCACGGACACTGCGCAGATCGTCGCCGTCGGCTTCCTCCAGCGACAGTCGAGATTGATCCTGGGTCAGCCAGTTTCCGGAGCGGCCCCCCAGCTGCTTTACGCCTTTGACCCGGCGAATGCCTGCAACGAGTTCCGGACTGAGGAAGCCGGAATCTGCCGCTTCATACGCCAGTCGCCTGACTGCCGCAAGGCGCTGATTGACAGCTGGTTGACACAGGCACATTGGGTCAAATAAGATTCGCGCGTTGTTCAACGGTGCCCACAAGTTCCTCTTCCGCACTCGACTCCGCTGCAGCGAACGCGCCGGCTGAGATGGCTTGCCTCCTTTCTAAAGGGGAATGTAGGGATGATCTGACAATCTGGCGCAAAGAAAGGCGCCCAAAACTTACTGCCTGCACGAAGCGGCATTGTGCAATCTCAAACTTCTTTACCGAAAGGGTCGGTTTGTGTCTTCTCCAATTAAGAACATCGTTGTCGTGATGCTGGAAAATAGATCGTATGACAATGTTTTGGGCTGGCTGTACAACGGCTCGAACCAACCTCCTTATCGAACTGCTCCAAGCGGACAACATAATCTTCAGGGATTGACTGGCACCGAAACCAATCCCGGTCCCGGCGGCACGACAGTCAGTATCTCGAACGCGGCGGCAACGACAGTTCCCGCGGTAGACCCCGGAGAACTTTTCTCGGATATGGCACAGCAGATTTACGGCACTGTGGAGACAACCAATCCTTACGGCAACCCGCCTGCGCAGGCTGACGCCATGCAAGGCTTCGTCAACAATTATTCGGGCCAGCCGGGCGTGCAGGACGTGGGCGACTGCATGACCTATCTGACGCCGGACCAGGCGCCCGTGAGCGCGTGGCTGGCTAACAACTTTGCGGTGTGCGATCAGTGGTACGCGTCGGTGCCGTGCCAGACGTTCACCAACCGCGTGTTTGCCGTCTGCGGGGCTCCCGCAGTTGGCCAGACAATGATTTTCGGCAAACCCTTGGGCGGGCCTTACAGCATGGTCGACGATTTGCAATATGCGGCCATCAACGCGGTATGGCTGGAAACTCCAGTGATCAAGACCGCGAAATATATTGTCCTGCCATGCGTGTACCAGGCCCTTGATTACTATTTCGGAACGAGCGACATTCCCAACTGGAAAGTCTATTTCTCCGACTACTCGATCGCCGCGCTTACGGTGCCGTATGTTTACCAAGCGGCGATCAGCTCGAGCAACGTGAATGTGGCCACCTACGACAATTCCGACTGGTCGGTGGGATCCTATCCCATCCCCGCTCTAATCGGCGACCCATTGGGCGCTGTCCCGAGTACTTTCGTGGAAGATGTGGCTCAAGGCACGCTTCCCGCGCTCTCCTTCATCGAGCCGCGCTACGCCGCCGATGTGGCAGAGTCGTCTCTCGAGCCGAACTGCAATCATCCCGGTAATTCGAAGCTGACGTCACTTCTGCCCGGACCGAATAGTCCGATCGATGTGGCTAACGGCGAAGCGTTCCTGGCCGAAATCTACAATTTGCTGCGAGCCAGTAGGTATTGGGACCAGACGCTGCTGATCATTACTTATGACGAGCACGGCGGGGTGTACGATCATATGCCCCCGGTGGGGATGACTCCGCCCGGCGCCGCGATCACACCCGGCGGAGGAACGCCGCCGATTCCCATACCGGTGGCGAACGACATTACCGATTCGACCGCCGACGGCTTCAGGTTCAACTATTCGGGGTGCCGCGTGCCCGCGATCATCGTTTCGCCGTACATCGAAGCGGGCACAACCATTGCCCCATGCGGGAGCGTGCCTTTCGATCACACTTCGATTATCCGGACCGCATGGGATATTTTCGGTCTTCCCTCCGGCGAGTCACTGACTCAGCGCGACCTCAACGCGCCAAGCCTGAATTCGCATCTGACCTCGACTCCGGCCAACACGACCGGGCAGTATAGCGGTCCTCTCTCCGCCGCGCGTCCGACAACCGCTGCCGCGCAGCCTCCGAATGCGGGTGCGAAGACGCCGGAAGAACGTCAGGCGCTGTTCAATGCCCGGCTTGACAAGTCGAAACGCGGCGGGGGGGCGTCAGCTTAGGACGAAACCGGAGAATCCGTATCCCGTCGAATTTTGCGTGGGGTCCGTCCTTTCGGGATACATCGACCCAGGTTTCGCTGTCGTCTCAAGTATTCAAAAAGCTAGACCAATTGGGGAGCTGTGGCCTGTCACAATATCGATCTGTTTTCAAAGCAGATGCGATGCCCATCTCCAGGTGGGTTATTCCAAGTAGATCGGCTTGATGTTGTGCCCAAGCCTGGTTCCTCCACTGCGGATCTGGCCTAGAAGCTGTTTCATACATCCTCACGTGCCGCGAAAACGCCCCTCAGTGGCTAAAGGCAGTCGACTTTTGCGGGCTTTACGGCACGCCGAAAGTCGCGCCCTTGCAAAGAAGCAATGTATGAGACCGGTTCTACACAATCAACTAAAATGCTCTATCACGCGGGATACGTAGCGGACATTTCCTGGTTCGTTAGGCAATATCAACGCGAGGCTCCATACTGCGGCGAGTACCCGGGAATCAAACTTTGAGTGTTGCGAACAGGGCAATGCACGCGTTGAAAAAGAGCGGACGAGCCGAAGAGCCGATTAATAACGAAAAACGCCGCAGGGTCTGGGAGTCTCCTCGGACTCCCGTCCGCAGGAGAGGGCACGAGATTCCAGTGCCGTTGGAGTTGGCGAACGGACGGCGGATCGCGGTAGAGCAAGGTTTCGATGCGATTTTGTTGAAGCGCAAGTTCTCTTTCCTTGACACCCATATACTTCTATGCCTAACATCGATCTAAGCTAAGCTGTCTCGGGGTAAAGCATGGCGAAAAATGATCTTGAAGGGACCTTGGACCTGCTGGTTCTCAAAACTCTCTCACATGTGGGAGAGTTGCACGGTTATGGGATTGCGCTGCATGTTCAGCGAGCATCGGACGAACTGCTGCGCGTGGAGGAAGGGTCACTCTATCCGGCGCTTCATCGCATGGAGCACAGTGGATGGATTAGTTCAGCGGGGCGGTGACGGATACAAACCGGAAGGCGAAATATTACAAGCTGACCGCTGCCGGACGAAAGCAGTTGCAGGAAGCGGAAGTGAACTTCGAACAATTGGTGAAAGGTATCCGCGCCATATTGCTGGCATCTCAATGTGCGCGGAACCGCCAAGTGACGCCGAAGGCGATGCGGGCGTCGTTCTGGGTGTTGGAGGCGTTGTTGGGCAAGTCATTTCGGACGTAGTCGACTTCAACGACGCGCACTCCGAAGCCATGAGCGAGCAGCACGTTGGCTCCGCCGCCGGCTTCAATTGCAAACGAACTTGCCTCGGTTTTGAGACCGGTTGGGGATGGATAATCGCCATTGAAGGCGTGCACGCCACCAAACAGTGCCTGGCCGAACAACTGCAGCCGTGCGCGCGTCTCCGAAGTTTTGCCATGCGCGGTAAAGCTGTAGCGCGGGCCGGCCAGGTATTGCACCTTCACGATGTCGACGCCGGGCGCAACTTGCGGGGCGCGGCCGCCATTGAAGGCTGCGGCGATGCCAATCCCGTTGCGCAGGCTTACCGCCGCGTCCACGCCCGCGCCCTGCAACCAGAAGCATCCGCAGTTGCCCGGCGCCAGTTCGCCCCGCTCAGTGTTGTAAGTGAGGGCGACGTCGGCAACTATCTTCGGCTTGGGCGCTGAACCGGGCGCGAGGCCGGGCGCAGTCTGTGTCCAGCCGGCGGCTGGGGCTAACATGCATGCGCCCGCAAGAACCGCGCTGCCGCAAATCGATCTGCGAATATGCATCCCTCTCCTTGTTACTCAACCGTGAGGTTTACGGTCGCGGAGTGCGACAAGGCTCCCGCCGTTCCAGTTACCGTGACGGTATAACTCTGCCGTTGCTGGGCAAAGAAGCCGCTGGTGGATCCGCAACCGGTAATGCCAGCCACTGCGGCCATGCCGGCAACGATTAGCAAGATGACAGATAGCATACGGCCCATGCGCCTGCCCGCTCCGCGCAGGCGCCCCGCAAAGGGTAGCAGGACCAGCGCCAGCGCGAACGGGGCCATGCGGCCGGCGAACGTGCCGCGTGCGGTGTCTTGATGGTTGGGCATCAGCCGGAGGTCCGGGTTCCCGGCGGCCGCGGCAGTCTGCGTTTGCGGAAGACTTACGGTGAGAGTGACTTGCGTGGCGCTTTCACCGGCTGTAAGCGAGGCCGGGGAGAAGGTATAAGTCGCGCCCTGTGGCAATCCGCTTACGGAAAGAACGATGTTAGCCGGGAGAGTGGTCGCACCGGACGGAGCTACCGTGAAGTTAAACACCGCGGTGCCGCCCGGCGACGCAGTGACCGTAGGAGCCGAGATGCTGAAACCGAAGTCCTCGACTGACTCGGTAAGCGGGCTACTTATGGCGCCGAGGAAGTTCTGGTCGCCGCCATACGCTACTGTGATGGTGTGCGTGCCCGCGGCCAGGCTCGACGTGCTGAACATGGCCGTCCCGCCGGTCAGTGTGCCCATGCCCAGCGTGGTTGAGCCGTCCAGGAAGGTGACTGTTCCGGTAGGCGTGCCTGCGCCCGAGTTGATGGTTGCGGTCAGAGTGATCCCGTTGTCGAGCAGCACCGGGTTCCCGCTGCTGGCGATGGCGGCAACCGGCAGAGCCTTGTTCACCGGGATGCTCTCGTTCACCTGCGCAGCGGCGGCGTAATCGCCGTTGCCTGCCTGATTGGCAGCGACGATCACGGTGCCGGCGCCGGAGACGGTGAGTGTGTTGCCGCTCAGTTTGCCGGGACCGGAAACGATGCTGAAGATAACCGGGTTGCCCGATGCGCCGCCTGTTGCGTCGAGTGCAATAGGTGCAACGCCGTAGTTCACTGGTGAGGTGATCGCTGTAAAGTTGATGGTCTGCGCGGCCTGGCTCACTGTAAGTTGCACTGTTGTTGCTGCTGTGGCGTAGTCGGTCGCATCGGTTGGCGTAAAGGTGACTGACAACGTATGCGTACCCGCGGTCAGTGTCGTGCCCAAGGCCGGGGTGTAAGCGAACGCTCCCGCGACAGGCGCAGTTGCGTCAAGCTGCGTTGCGCCGAGTGCGGTTCCGTAGATGATGGCGGCAGGCGTCGCCCAGGTGATCGAGGCCGTGGCCTGATTCACTTGGAGTTGCACGGTTGCGGTTGTAGTGGCGTAGTCGGTCGCATCGGTTGGCGTGAAGGTGACTGACAACGCATGCGTACCCGCGGTCAGTGTCGCGCCCAAGGCGGGGGTGTAAGCGAACGCTCCCGCGACAGGCGCGGTTGCGTCAAGCTGCGTCGCGCCGAGTGCGGTTCCGTAGATGATGGCGGCCGGCGTCGCCCAGGTGATTGAGGCCGTGGCCTGATTCACGCGGAGTTGCACGTTTGCGGTTGTCGTGGCGTAGTCCGTCGTGTCAGTAGGCGTGAAGGTGACTGACAACGCATGCGTGCCCGCGGTCAGTATCGCGCCAACTGCAGGCGTGTAGGCGAAAGAACCCGCGACGGTAGAAGCTGCATCAAGCTGCGTTGGGCTTAGCGCTGTTCCGTAGGGGATGGCCGCGGGGGTTGCCCATGTGACCGAAGGCGTTGCCTGGTTGATGACGAGCGTGCCGGACGCCGTGCCCATGTAGTTGGGATTGCTGACCGTGGCGGCGACTTTGTAGCTTCCGGCCGTTGTGGGAGCAGTGGCTGATGTTGGATAAGTGGTGCTGCCGATGCCGGTGTAGGTGAAGGTCACAGCAAGACCTATTGGTATGGTCGTTGCGGATGCCGCACGCGGCGAGCCGTTATAGGTCTGCGTGAGGCTGCCCAACGTGATCGTCGGTGTTGCTGCGGTAATTGTGAGTGTTTGGCTGCTGTCGCTGCTGGTGGCAAAGCCTCCGCTGGCGTTGTAGGTGGCCAGGATGGTGTAGACGCCCGGCGCCGTGCCTCCCGGAAGGCTGAAACTCGCGGCGGCGACGCCGTTGTTCACTGTCCCGTTGATGGGACTGCCGATCTCGGTTCCGCCCATGAATACGCTGAATGTCACGGTTCCCATACTTACAATGGGCCCGGTACTGTTCACCGCGGCCGTCAGCGAAACGTTCTGCGCGCTCGGGCTGAAGATGGCCGTGGCGCCGGCTGCGGCTGTAGTGGTCGGTATCGTGTTTACCGTGACTGTGGCCGACGTTTGCGCGAAGGCACCGACGCTGTTCGTCACGGTCAATTCCACAAGAGTCGAACCGAGCGGATAAGGGCCGGGAGGGTTCTGGGAAACAGTGATGGTGCCGCCATTGGGGTCGTTCGAGCCGTTATTCACGTTGGCGCTCGCTGTTCCGTTAGCTCCTGCGGTAACGGTTACGTTTTGTGCGATCGCAATCGGCAAGGGATACGGATTGCAATCGAAAGCGCAGCTCGGAATCTGGATTGTGTAGGTGTTCGGTGGCGTAGCCGGATTTCCGGCCACGTCATTCACCACGACGGTGTAGCTGGTACCCGCCGTCACATCGACGCCGAAGGTCTGTATGTTGATGCTTTCCCCTGAATCGCCCACGTAGCCGGTGCTGATACTGGCGGGATTGAAGATGGGCGAATACATCGATTCGAACAGATTGACGCCCGCTACACCGGCATTGACCTGAGGCTCAACGCATTGGGCCTGGCATGCCGTAAAGGTATACGAGTCGAAAGTGTGCCCCCCGGCGATGGAGGAGGGAAATGTCTTTGCTGTGCCGCAGGCGCTCACTACGCCATTGCGGTTGAGGCGGCTTGTCTCGGTCCCGGTTGCGAAGGTTACCGAGGAAGGAACCGTTGCGATATTGCCCAGAGTGTTCGTTACCGTAAGCATTCCAGTCTGGAGCGTGAAGGGCAATACCCTGGACGTTCCACCGGAATAACTTACCGTAAGCTCAAAATCGACGAGGACACCGCACCCAATTGTGGGAGACAACGCAAACTGAAAACCGGACGCACTGTATTCCGGACCCGCGCCGGCGGCCATGTCCGCATACGTACCGGTTCCCGGCTGCAGAATGACGACGCCCGGAGTCGAAGAGGAGAGCGTCGCGCTGATACCGGTGACGGCCGCTACGCCACTCGCATTGGTCAACTGAATCTGCAGTAGGGCGCCTTCGCCAGCTTCGATAATTCCGTTCCCATTCCCCGGATTTTCGCTGGCAGTAATAGTTCCAAGTTGGGGATTCGCCCCCCCAGTGACCCCAAGTGAGCCAATCGCCGACATGGCCATCACAATGCCGTTCCCCGAGTCGCGGTCAAAACCTGGAGCCACGATGTCAATTGCGGAGGATTCGAGGGCGGTCTTCATGCCCGATATGCTGATCGCAGGATCGGCAGACAACACAAGAGCGGCTACTGAAGCAGCGGCCGGCGCCGCGGCCGAGGTGCCATAGAAGGGATTGTCGAAGCCGCCTACCCCGGTAACGGATACGCCATCCGCTGCGGTGATATCCGGCTTGTTCAGAACTGTTCCACCGGTCGAAGAGAAGTTCCCCGGTGTAATGGCGCTCGAATCGGCATTGAAGAAGATACGACGAAGGCCATCGGAACTGAAGTTCTCAATCTGATTTGTCGAGACAAATGGCCCGGGATAGGGTCCATTGGGGGTTGGCGGCCCGAACGTAGCGGCCGCCGGAGTGGCGGCGACGGTGTAGGCTCCCGACGCGGCTGAGTGGCCATGCGTCTCCCCGGAAGTATTCACATGCAACTGGCCGCGATACAGTTCGAGGTGGAAGAAGCGGTTTTGTGCTCCGTGATTTTGAAACACAACAATCCGGTTGTTGCTAACAACATCGGGGCTGTCAATAAGCTCTACCGGATCCTCCGTTCCGTCCTGAATGTTGGTCGAAGCCGCCAGAATCGATGCGCCGGTTGGATCGAGAATATAGAGATCGTAGTCGTTGCCGGATGCACCCAGCGGATCGGCCCAGAATAATGCTACTACTTGATCGCCGGCCGAAGTGATGGTGTCGTAACCGGTACCCGAACCGAAATTGTGCACGTTTCCTGGGGGCAGGGGTGAAGCTGAGGCTTGCGGAACAAAATCACCCTCGTATGTGCCCGAGGTGGCGATATCCAAACTGCCCTGATTGCCCGCCGACGAAAAGTAAAACACGCCTTCGGAAGCGACAGTGTTCACTGCCTGCGTGACGGCGCCCCCCTGCGAACTTGATACGACAGTAGAGGCCTGCCCGTCCTGAAACGGCGTTTCAACGAAATAGAAAACATCGTCAACAATGATGTTGCAGCCTGCTGCCTGAAGTGCTTCGATATTTGCGGCGAAGCTGGTGATGCTGTTATTCGCGGTGGCGAAATAGAGGTTTGCACCGGGGACCATGTCGTGGATAATTTCCAGCATGGCTGTACCTTCGTCTCCCGCCCCTGTCTGCCCGGAAAGAACGGTCAGGCATGGCGAGGCAACGGCTCCTCCACACATTGGAGGCAAATCGCCGGTCGCCTGGCTCAAAGCGGCGCTGGTAACACCGTCAGAAAGCACGCCAATCTTCAACCCTGCGCCATTGACGCCATAGACCCCGCGTGCCAGGTAAGTGAGGTGCGTCAAGTCGCCTTCAGTTTCCACGCTGCCCTGGCCCAAGAACGGAGTGCCCGTCGTGTTCATAGCACTTGCCAACTGCGCGCGCACGTTTGAAGCCCGCTCGTCGAATCCCGGCGCTGTGAGAATGCCGAAAGGGCCAATGCCTCCGGGAGCGGCTTTGTGCCAATTCCGGTTCGCATTTTGTTTGGGAGAAATGAAAATGACATCGGGAGACGCGGCAATCCCTTCAATCCTTCCCGGAGGTATGAGAGCACGAATACTGCGCAGACCGGCGTTCGAATAGAGGATAAGTGCGCCCGCGTCCGAAAGCATATTGAGCAGTGATTCGTTAACATTGGCGACAATATCAACAGCGATGTTGTTGTTCGCGTCCAGTTCCACGCCGGTCTCGAGGTATTGCACTCCGGGCGCGGCGGCGATTCCATCCATCATGCGGAGCGTGTAGAGGACGTTGGAGTCGATTTTCCGTTGCGCTGGAGTGCGCGAGTTCTTTTCCTGATTCAAAGCATTGATCTGGTTCGCGGCAAACAGCGACATGCCATTGGCTTGCTTTTTCCTGTCCTCGACACTGGCCGATTGCGCAGCGGCGTCCGGCGCCCCGCTCGGGTGAAACGTGTGGAATTGCAGATCAGTGACCGGTTGGGTCGCGGCCTGGGCGGCAAGTGGGCCGCCGGGAACCAAAGCAGTGAGCAGGAGCAACTGCGTTACTGCGCACACAAGTCCACAGGATTTCAAAAGACGAATCATTCACATCCTCGTTGTTGCGTGAAATCAGGAAATGGACGAAAAGGGGAATCTACAAGACGATTGTCAGAGCATGTGACAACGTGGCCCGGGGTTAAGGGTCAAACAGCGAACTGCGTAGGTTATGGATTCAGAACGAATTGATTGGCACACACGAAAACGGAAACAGAATCTCCGAATCAGACGGGTATTCCAAGCTAAATTTTGGGGTGAATCAATTGCAGAGACTACCTTGCTCGAGGCAGCATTGTCCAGTTACTTTTGGCATTATGTTCGGGATCGCCCTGTCCCCTGAAACAGAGTCCACCGAACCGCCTGCCTATTCTGAAGGGGAGAATCCCGGCTTTGCCGGGGTGGCAGTAGCAGTTTGACATTTCCGGGAGCCCATCCAGTAACTCTCCAACGTGAGCCGCCAAGCACACGAAGAAGAGAAACCGGATGGACGAATATGCCAGCTTAATCCATACGAAATGGGATTGCAAGATTTACCTTGTGTTCATCCCGAAGTACCGCAGGAAGGTGCTTTATAAACCCTTCGCCATCATTTGGGTGAGGTTTTTCACGGTCTGGTCCAGCAGCCTGAATGCAAGATTGAGGGAGGGCAACTGGCGTCGAACCATGTGCATATATTGACCCCAATACCACCAAAATACGCAGTGTCGCAGTTCGTTGGGTACATCAAGGGCAAGAGTGCGATACGGATGTACGCGTCTATGAAATGAGCGCATGAGCATCGGGCCTGATGCCATTTCGACTTCGGAGCTCAAAAGCTGGACAAAAGGAAATCTCTGGAGGCGGACAGGACCTTCTCCCTCATCGCGGGCTCCGGCAGCATGCGAGCGATTTCTATGGTCCCAACCATAGTCGAAAAGATCGCGAAGAAAGAGCGCTCTTTGTCCGCAGTTCGCGGGCCCGGCATAAAGGGAAGCATTCGATCCTTATAGTTCACGAGCTGGGGGAGGATCCGCCCCCTCATTTTCTGGTCGACCCGCGTCAATTCGGGGGCAAGTGCCGGCAGCGGGCAGCCGCGCTCGGGGTGATCGCAGAATTCCAGACTTAGATAGGTCTTCACAATTGCCTTCCACGCGGCCTCGGCGTGCGACTGCTCGGCCGCGCGGACCAGAGTGTCGCCGATGTCACGGAAAGCGTCGCTCAGCGACTCCAGGAGCAGCTCGTCTTTGTTCTCGAAATGTTTGTAAAAGCCGCCGTGGGTCAGACCGGTGTCGCGCATAACTGCTGCAACCGCAACGCCATTCAGGCCTTCGGCACGTACGCGCCGTGACGCATCTTTCACAATCTCCCGGTGGACTTCGGCTTTGTGTTCAGGTCGATATCGCATGGCTGATTGTAGGATGCTCGAGATCATCCCACAATGCAGCCGGCTGGGATGCTTGAAGAAAATCGAATCCGTAAGATGATTAACATCATCCTATGCGATGAAAGGAGAATTTCCCATGCCTCACCGGATTCTGATCACAGGCGCAGCCGGCGGTACACAGGGATCAACGGGCCGCGTCGTCGCAAAGCTACTTCTCGAACAAGGCATTCCCGTTCGCGCCTTCGTCCGTAAGCTCGATGCCCGGGCCGATGAACTCCGCCACTATGGCGCGGAAATTATTGAGGGCGATCTTCTTAACGCAGCCTCACTCCCGGCGGCGATGAAAGAAGTAAAGCGTGCTTACTTTACCTATCCAGTGGCCGACGGACTGCTGGAGGCAGCGACCATCTTTGCTGCAGCGGCCCGCGATGCGCAGCTGGAATTGGTGGTAAACAACTCGCAGTTTCAGGGCACGCCCGGGAATCCCGGCTTCGGCGATCTCCAGAACGCTCCTTCCTTTCGCAATCTGCAGCATCGC
Organism: Occallatibacter sp.; assembly: GCA_036519195.1. GTDB lineage: Bacteria > Acidobacteriota > Terriglobia > Terriglobales > Acidobacteriaceae > Telmatobacter. The sequence goes on from DATDLS010000348.1 coordinate 13,146, forward strand.
CTGGCGGATCGTATCTTCGACTGGGCGCAGGTGGGGGCGGTTCATCTTCAGGCGCCGCCCTATTATGAAAACGTACGCGCTCTTGTCAGCCGAAGCGTGGCCGACCGGAACACCGTGTTCCTGCCGTGGGGCGATGGCAGTGCCGTTTTCCCCCTCGCCAGTGCCGAAGACGTGGGCCGAGTAGCCGCCACTCTTTTGGCCAGCCCTGGCTTGCCCACCCAAACCGTATACCCTCTGGTAAGCGAAACTCTAACGGTGCGGGAGATCGTTGAAACTCTGGGCAGGGCGATCGGGCGGAGGATTCCCTACGTGCCCATTACCGACCAGCAGTGGGCCGAGGCAGTGAAGGAGCGGATGAACCCGCACGCCCTCGATCATCTCAGCTCTCTCTGGCAATACCTCAGGAATAGCAAGCAAGAGCGCCAGACTACCGATACGGTCCGCGCAGTTACCGGCCGGAATCCGCAAACGCTGGAGGCGTTCTTCCGGGCGAATGCCGGATCCTTCGTTGCCAATGTGGCCGGTTCGAAGTCGATTTGAGTTCATCCGAGGATGGTTGTAATCCCCATTCGACAAGGAGGTTCTATGTCCACGCAAGCGATCTTCTTAACGCAACTCGTCCTTGGCTATGTGGCGAGCCTGCTCTTCTTCGGCACGTACATCATGCCCAGGTTCCGGTCGATGGACCGATTCAGCGCACAACGTGCAATCGCGACTCTGCACAGCTTTCGCTTCTTCGGGCTCGTCTTTCTTCTTCCGGGCGTCGTCGGTCCTAACCTGCCGGCTGGTTTCGCCACATTCTCCGCCTACGGCGACTTCGCAACCGGCGTCCTGGCTATCCTTGCACTTCTCACGGCGAGGATACGTCCACTGTTCTGGTCGTTCACCGTCGCCTTCAACGTTGTGGGTGCGACCGACATTTTCGTCGACTACTACAACGCCAGCCGATTGGGTCTTCCCTTTGTCGCAGGGCAGTTGGGCGCCACATACGCGATCCCGATCATCTACGTGCCTTTACTGATGATCACGCACTTCGTCGCTTTCTATTGGCTGGTGCGTCCTCTGTCCACAGCGGCTCAAGGCCTCACCGGCAATGCAGTCGTGTCTTAGCTGGGATCAGCCGCCAGCCAATCAACGACTCTTCGAGGAGAACCGTCATGACCGACACGAACATCAAAGTACGCGAGCACTATAGCGCCCCAGGCCTTACCGACCGGATCAGGTTGGCACTCGCCGCGATCGCACCTGAAACTCAGACGCTAACCGTCGCTCAGCTCGCTCCACTCGATCAGTTTCATCTTCGCGGCATACTCGCCACATCCGAACTGGCCACGGCTGTCGGGATCGAGCCATCGACGCGCGTGCTGGACCTCGGCTGCGGCATCGGCGGCCCGGCCCGCTACCTCGCCGCCACCTTCGGGTGCAAGGTGACCGGCGTCGACCTAAGCCCCGCTTTCATCGAGGCTGCGAGCTATCTGACGGCGCGCTCCGGGCTGTCCGACCGCGTTACGTTCCAGACCGGCGATGCCCTCCAACTGCCTTTCGAGGATGCGGCCTTCGACACAGTGTTCCTGCAACACGTCGCGATGAACATTGGGGATCGCGCCGCACTCTATGCCGAGGTGCGACGGATCCTGGCGCCGGGCGGCCGGCTGGCTACTTACGACCTGGTGTCTGGCGACGGCGATGTCGTGTATCCCGTCCCCTGGGCGCGCGACCCCTCGACCAGCTTCCTGCTCAGTGAAGCCGATACGCACACCGCGCTCGAACAGGCCGGCTTCAGAGCGGACCTGTGGATCAATGACACCGACCCGGTTCTCGAATGGTTCAATGCCGTCCTGGCTGGTTCAACGCCGAGCGGACTCAATCTCGGAGTGGTGATGGGTCCGGACGCCCAGGAAAAAACTGCCAATGTGGCGCGTAACCTCCGCGAGAATCGTCTCGGTGTGCTGTCCGCCGTTCTGACCACCGCTGCACCCTAAATGCACGAACCGCTTGCGAAGCGGTGGCGACATCGCAAAATGAACGCCACGCTCCAATGCTGGATTGCCGGCGGCGATGGCAACCCAGCCATCGGGCAGCACGTACTCGCCGAGCTTTCTGTCGAGCGCCAACTGATAGCAGCCGGCCTGGGTCATCTGCGGGGCCGTGGTCAGCTCATCGTGAAAGAGAATGCCTTTGCCTGTGGTGGGGAGAAACTTGGGCGGCACCCATTCGGTCTTACCTTCGGCGATTCGCGGCAGACTCCTGAGATCGACCGGGTCAAGCTGCACCGCCCGCACGTCAAGAAAGTCGTAGTCGAGATCGCTAGCTACCTGGGAAACGATCTGCGACTTTCCGACTCCGCAAGCACCCCAGATGTGCAGGGGCAGACGCTCGCCGATCAGCGCTTGAAGCGCCTCATAGAGCTTCGATGGTTTTATGGAGACTTCCTCGGAAGGAGAATTCAGCATGATTTGTTGGGATTCAGTTGTGGCAGGATTGCCCTTTGCTGGTTATCTGCATAGTATTACTTCTACCGGTAAGAGTTATGCTGATCTTGACTGAAAGCAACGATCCTGAGGATTTCCGCCATCTCCCTACGCGGACGATGGCCTGGAGCAAGCCCATAGACGGGCAGGTAATCCTCCCGGCCGTGCTGGATGGCGAAGATCTCCCGGATACGCTTCCACTTGTTCGGCTGCACGTTTAGGTAGTTGGTGGATGCTGGACGAGATCACGAGTGTTGCCAATTCGATAAACCGGGCTTTCGGCCGACTCGGGATTTTCACAGAAGCCCGCGGTTGGGAGGATGTCGATTCCTGATTTCACTTGGGATCCGGCTCATCTCAGATTGAATTGTTTCAGTCGAATCTTTCGACGTATTCGCCAGAATGAGCAATTGTCACTTCCGCACCACCCAAGCCTTGCAAATACTCTGTTGTGGCCTGTATTGTCGGCCTGATCACGATTACTGGGCATTGCGATTCGATAACAACACGACGGACAACACTGGTATCGAGAACCCAGGAGACCATCGAAGGATGAGGAGATCCAAGAATGATAAGGTCCTGCGCCATCGTGCCAGCTTCGCGCAGGATAATCGTGGCCGGATCTCCTTCGTAGACAAGAAAGATGGGCGGAACCCTGTGAGTAGAATGATCGGGGACCAGCGCACATAAACGTTTCCGGGTCATAGCCAGGGCTGACTCTCGCTGCCGTTCGCTCATGCCTTCGGTGTTCAGAACGTGCAACAGTGTCAGCTGCGAATGGTTCGACGCCGCCAGGGCGCTGGCGACACCTGCAAGCAACAGGCTATCGAGATGAAGCGTCGTCGCTAGGAGGACACGTCCGAGCGGCGTATTGCATGCCGCACCGGGATGGTTACGACGGCCGACGATGCACACGGGCACTTCAAGCCCCGCTATCAGTTCCTCAGCAACAGAAACTCCGACCAATCGCGCGATACCGCTGGCGCTCCGCGTCGCAACGATGACTCTGTCCACGGCCCGAGACTTGACGAGCAAAGGAATTTCCTGTTCAGGAGCTCCCTTAAGGACGATGGATTCACACTCGACGCCTTCGCGCCGAACATCAGAAGCTATCTCTTCGAGCTTCGCCTTCACACTGCGAACCAGAGGACTTGGCAGACGAATTGGTAGTCCATACGTGGCCTCACCCATCAACCGTGAGATTGGAATCACATGGACCAGGAGAACCCGAGCGTGACTAAGCTTCGCCTGGTAGATCGCGTGCATGATCAGCGGGTAGCCATCAAAAAGGTTTGTTGCGACCAGAATCACCTCTGGGTTGCTCCAACGAACAATAGCGCTCTGCGTCATCACACACCTCACCAATACTGTCCGCATCAATTCGTGCTCAGACAGACATACCTGACGATGCATTTAGACAGCCGAACCAAATGGCAATGAATTGAGTGTCTTCGGTAGCGTTGGGTCGCTTGGCACAACCGATTTGTCAAAGATTTCTGACAGCGACTGACAAATCTTCGGACACTCAGCCGAGGCCGTCGCGCTTGCTTTCCTTAGATATCAGCGCCTTAGCGGCAGACTTTTTTTGGCTCGGCACCTGCATTCGTCCAGACGTGTGTTGCTGAAGGCAAGCACAGAGAGGGATACGATGACAATCCAATCGATGAATCGCAACTTCAGCCTGGTCGCCTTGGCGCTTGCTTTGGCCACAGGCACGTCAATCGGCGTCGCACAAACTGCTGACTCAGAACAAATCTCGAACCTTTTGAAGCAGGCAAAAAGCCATGCGGTACTTGCGGAAGATGATGCCGCACAACTTGAATCCTATACGAGGTCCAATGTGAGTTGGCAATTGCATGCCGAGCAACTTCAGCGCATCAGAGAGCATGTCAACGAACTCGGCCAGTTGAACAGGCAACTCAGCGACTCGCGCGCAGAGGGGTCTCCCTGGCAGCAGACAGCGATCGACCAAGTAGACCTGCGCCTTCGGGAGATGGCGGATCTGCTGACGGTCACAATCAATCACCTCAACGACAATCCGTCCCAAGTGCACATGCAGGCCTATCGGGATTACGTGAAGGCTAATTGTGCGCTGACAAGCAGAATCGCGGAGATGATCGACGACTTCGTGGATTACGACGAGGCGAAGTCGAAGGCCGAGTCTTTGGAACGAAAGCTGGAACTGCCTGTTGTTGCGAGCAGCACATAGAGCCCATAGCCCGCTCTCGTGGTCCTCCAACGAACGGGCAAAATTGATAACCTCAAGCGCATCAACCTGGCCGTCTTTAGAACCCCCAGGTGACATGCGCAGTAGAGGACAAGAGTTCGTGATATGGACGTGGCTAGTCTTCGCAGGTGTGCCGCCTTACAAGGTGACGCACCTGCAAGACAAAGCATCCGGTCGAATGCCGCCGCCACACAAGACGATGCGGAGATCTGGATTGCTCCCGTCTTCATCAGGCGAAACCGATTCAGAACCAACGATCGACAAGGAGAGATCGCCATGAAACTCACTCAGTTTGGAATCAGTCTTACCGCCGTAATGGCAATTGTAGCTTCGATGCCCGCTTTGTTGAGTACGCCTCGGGCTTTCGCCGACTCAACCGTTCAAGAGGCAGTTGATCCGAGCGACTACCGGATTCAGGTTGACCTTGGACACCAGCTAAACAAGGATCGATTCAAGGACGTTCGCGTTTCTGTCGCGGACGGCGTGATTACCCTCACAGGGAACGTGGAACTATTTGCAGACAGAGAAGCGGCCGAAAAGAAAGCGATTCATGCAAAGAAGGACGTCGCTGTCCGGAATCAGATTCGCATCAAGGGTGCGCGGATTCCCGACGAAGACCTTCAGTCAACACTCGTGAAGAAGCTACAACACGATCGCGTTGGATACGGGTCAACAGCCTTTAACGCAATCAGCGTCAGCGTCAGCGACGGAGTCGTTACGCTCGGAGGTCATGCCTATGGACCCATGGATAAGTCTTCCGCGCTATCCGTCGCCAGCTACACTCCAGGTGTTCAGGATGTAATCGATGCCATTGACGTGGACCCTGTATCCCCAATGGACGATATGATTCGCTTGCGGGTTGCTCGCCTCGTCTACGGCTCCTCGTCGCTCTCCAAGTACGCGATCGACCCCGGCAAGCCGATCCGCATTTCCGTCCGGAACGGTAATGCGACACTCTACGGTTCTGTGGATTCCCAAGCTGATAGGGATATGGCAGGCATCCTTGCCAACAGCGCCGCGGGGGTTTTTAAGGTTACCAACGAACTGCACATCGAGAACGCCAGTTCTGAGCCAAACTGAGCCCCAGCTACGCATCGGCCACATCACGCTCCGCCCCGACTCTCGGGACGGAGCGTCTTTCTATTGGAGCTTGGATGCTCAGCTCAATGGCCTTCGTGGATCAGTGCTCGTGAACATTCCTATCTTTGGAGGTCGTCTGACATTCTTCGCAAAAGACGGAGTCGATACGGCCATTGGCAATGCCGGACGACCTGTTCAGTCAATTCGTTTATAGCTTGATGGCCTGGGTTCACCACTGTGTATTGGTATTCCTGCCGCAGGTGCCTTGGCTCGAAGGATGGTGAATGGAGAGTGCTTCGCCTGAACCTCGGGATGAGGTGAGAAGGTCTTCTGCAAGCTCCGCCACATTTTGCCCAACCGGTCCGAAGCCATGAAGAGCTGCCCGGCGGTAAGGGGTCCTATCACCCGATGGTGGCCAACCGCAGCCAACCCCATCGAAGCAATGCAACCACAACGCCGGCAATCTGGATCCCCGCCAAACTGGCAAGGAGTTATGCGTGTACTGAGATCGGCCGAGATGGTGTTGGTTGTTCTCGCAAAGATACATTCCTGCGGATTCTTGGGCGGAGATTCCATCTCCCGAATGAGCGCTTCCGCCATATCCAGCCTCGGATATTTCAGCCGCAGTTGTCGCAGGTCAGCAATTGTGGAAGCCCTTTGCGAAGGCGTCAGAATTTCTCGTTCAGCGGCGCCGCGTTGAGGAGTAAAAATGCTGAACCAGACCTTCGTAACCTCAGGTTGATTCGTCCAGAAGTGGAGGAACTCGTCGAAGTAGCCTGGACGCTCTGCCGTCTGGGCAGTAATTGTGCAGTGAACGGTTATTTTCGCTCCTTTTATGTTGTTCAGGATACGGTCATAGGTCGCTGGATGGCGACGCGCGTCGTGTTCCGGCGGCAAGCCGTCCACTGACACGACTACATTTAGTTTCTTCAATTCCATCCAGGCGCTTGGAATGACTCTGAAAGCGCTCGTCACGACCTGTGTATGAATGCCACGGCTTTCGATCTGGGGCAACAGCACCCCAAGTTCACGATGCCGGACCAGTGGGTCGCCACCTACCAGAGAGACGTGCAGCGGCTTGTGCTCGTCGATGAGGGCAAGCACCCTCGTGACCAGTTCATCGCCCCTAAAGTCTGAAAGCTGGCGCAACTGGGTCGCGCCCCCGAGATGCGCCTCATCGAATGCGTAACATCCGGGGCACCTCAAGGGACACTCCTTTGTGATCTCGATTGAAAGGGAGGGCGCACGGCCGGCCAGAATGCGGGCCCAGGCGTGGAGCACTTCGGTTGTTCTCATGATCTCTCCATGTCAAACGCAGCGACTTGTCTGCGTTCCGAATGCCGCGAACGGCTCAGTACGTCTCAGCGAGTAAAGACGCCAATGCAGTGAAAGATCATGGCCTGTCCCCGTCATCCCAGTCGACGATTGCCCCTTGCCGAATGCTTGCTAGTTCCTCTCGCCCTTGGGACTGTTCCAACCCTGGGCTCCTCTGTCGGACAAGAAATGCGATTGAGTGCTCGGCAGACTGCACCAACTGACGAGTGTCAGGATGATAGGGGATCTTCTCGTAAACCGTGAATCCGAACAAGTCCTCCGTGCCGAGCCGTACGGTTAAGCGGCTAGGCCGAGTCATGGCATCCACGGCTTCAGTCAGCAGATGCAGACTTGAGCCTTTTTGATAGAAAGCGTCTGCAGCAACCCCGGGAGGTACACGTCTTCCTGAATGTGCTTCGCTCATAGCGACCACACGAATCGAAGGAAACTTCTGGCGGACATTGACAAGAAATAGGTTAACTGGAATACCTGGCATTTTGAGATCTGACAGGAGAATGTCGGGAAGTTCCTTCTCAATCTCCGACAGTGCCGAAGATCCGTCTTCGACGGATCGAACACAGCATCCAAGTTCAGAAAAGTGCTGTGACAGAACGGTCAGAATCGAGATGTCATCGTCGGCAATCAGGAGTTTCTGCGGCATATGGAGCATGTTTACCTCTCTGCGAGATAGATAGTGGAAGGCGAGATACACCGCCAGCGAAGACTGCAAATGAACTCCGCTCGCTACATTGAAACGCTGACGGCAATTCCCACGCCCGGAAACCGGCGGTTGAACAGGTAGTAGCCGTCGCCGGCATAGGCGATGTACACATCGTCCGTTTCATACCAGTCTTCGGCCCAGTATTCTGGCCATTGGTCAACGAGACTGAACCAATAGCCACCATAGAGGAAGCTCGGATATCCGCTCAAAACCAGGATGGGCAAATCGTGAATCCGAAAGAAATGACTGGGGCCAAAATATCGACCAAACCGGTATTCAGGAATACGGTATCCGCGATAGCCCCCTCGCTGTTCCCATGTACGGTGATCTGACCGCCAGTCGCGTGCGCGGCGTCCCTGCCAATCGTTGTGGTGGTCACGCCTGTTGTCCTGGCGATACCCCGGGCGTTCATGGTCCCCCCCATCACGACTGTCACCGCCCTTCCTGCCGTGTTGCGGATCGAAAGGAACTCTGGACCTGTTCTTGTCGAAGTCTTGCCGATGCTGGCCACTCTGATTGCCCATTTCCGGCTGTTGCGGACGATAAGGGCCCGATTGTTCCCGCTGCTTGTCGGGGGGATGCTGTTGCTGCTTGGCTCGGTCTTGCTGTCCTCGATCGGCGCGTTGATTTTGTTGCTGGGAATCCTTGACGGGTGGCAGAGGCTTGGCCTGAAGTCGCGGCTGCGCGGGCAAGTTGGACTGCCGCAGCTCCTGCGCGGGCCGCTGTTGAGACTGGGGTCTCGTCCGCTCGCTCTGTTCATCCTTGGCCTGGTCTTTCTTCTCACTATCTCGTCGCGGCAAGCATGTTGCTTGGACTGCGACCCCGAAAAACAGGGCTAGTATTGCAGTGCAGGTAATTCCAGTCGCTTTCATGTGTGTTTCCTCCATTCGACCTCGTTTTGTGCCGGCAGCCGCACAAACCCGACGTCGCTCAATACGCAAATTCGTTTTCCGCATCTGCTCTCTTCGAGAGCTCTGGCGGCCGCCGCACCATCGTGAGAATCTGAACGCGCTGGCCGAGCCGGTCGTACTTACCCAAGGTTCCGTTCATCCCTTGCGCCGGGAAAAGGAGCGCACTGCAATCTGGACTGTACTCCCGCACTTGTCTCGCCAATTCGCTCCCTGAGAGCAGCCGCATCGCGAGATCGCAGATAAGCAACTCAGGTGCTTCGGCGGCCGCAGACGATCGCGCCTTAAGCCGATTTGTGAGCGATCGCGCATCGAAGCACTGATGTCGCATGATTGCTCGAAAACTTGAAGCAATGACAAATTCATCGTGAGCCAGAAACACACACGGTGCTGTTTGCGCCGTTGGGGCACGATATTTCTCCTTCTGAGTGGGGCTATCCCACATCCGGGAATTCCTCTTCGAACTGAGCGCAAGCATGAACGCGGAACGGAAACGGACGAGACGACGACGCGATCTCCCTTGCATTTCCGTATCTTGCACCCGGTTGTCTCTGAGCTAGAAAGACTCCGGATCGCGTCCAGCGCCAGAGAACGAACGGACGAGTGCAACCAGCACAATTCCAAAAATACTTCTGTGGAAGCGTGGACACTGACAATGCTCCCTCGCCATTCCCGGTCGGTTGATTGCCTGGCGGTTCCAACTGCGAGATCCATATTGACCCGTTCGGCATATCGAATAAACCGCAACTACACTTTGGATTCGAACAGCACATCACACCCTCGTTTCGCTTCATCAGCCAGAGACGGCTTCCTCGGTGCATCCTATGGAATGAGCAAGCGCCTCGCCTGCATCCGTTCCGTCACGGAGAAATGGTTTCTCGGTTGCTGAACGAGCAGGGGACTTGATCGTGATTACGGGGCACTTTGCCTCCACAATCACGCGATGGACAACACTGGTACCGAGCATCCACGAGAACAACGAAGGAAAAGATCCGCCAAGAATGACGAGATCCTGCGTCGTCGAGCCAGCTACGTCAGGAATCACCGTTTTCGTGTCTCCTTCAGCGACCAACAGAACAGGCCGATGCCGGTGCCTGGCTTCCTTGGGAATCATCCCTGATAGCTTCTGTCGAGCCTTGAATCGAGCCAACTCTCGTTCCTGCCAAGTCATACCGACCGATTCGAGAACATGCAGCAACGTGAGATGTGAGTGATGCAGTTCGGCCAGCCTGCTTGCAAAACTCACCAGCATTGGGCTCTCTGGTTGCAAGGAGGTCGCCAAAAGGATGCGCTCAGGTTGAGTGACGCAGACCAGATCTGGGCGCATGGAACGGCCAATGGTGCACACCGGAATCTCAACACCTGATATCAATGCCTCAGCGACGGAGCCCCCTATCAAGCGCTCTACGCCACTGGCGGCTCTTGACGCGACGATGATCCTGTCCACAACTCGCGACTTCACAATAAGCGGAATCTGCTCTTCGGGAAGCCCGTTGAGGATGATGGGTTCACATTCAATACCTTCCGACCGGAACTCCGCCACAAGCTCATCCAACTTTGCCCTCGCGTTTCGAACGGCGAGGTTCGATTGGACGGATGGCGTTCCATAGACGGCTTCGGTCCTTAGGTAAAAGGGTGGGATGACGTGCACCAGTAGAACCTTCGCCCGACTCAGCGCTGTCTGGTAGATGGCGTGAAGCATGAATGGGTGGTCTTCAACCAGGTTTGTTGCGACAAGAATTACTTTCGGGTCACTCCATCGGACAATGGTGCTCTGCGTCATCACACATCCTCCACTGTCCAAACTGCCTTCTCATTCCGAATCAAACTCGTTCGGAGGGATGTCTATTGCAAAGCATTCTTGCAGCCAAACCCTAAATGACTGATTTCTCGGTATTGGGAGACTGTTCGGCTTTCCCTCGTGAAGCTTTCGTCAAAAGATTGCGACAACAATGGACAAATCCTTTGACATCAAATGGGCCACTCGCACGCACCGCCGCACTGAATCAGCTGTTTGGCAGAAGATCTAAATTGGCGTTCCAAATGCTTCTGGATTGAGTGTGTGCAATGCGTGAAGTATGGCTCTTCGTATCCATCTTCCGCAGGCAGTCCCGGATCAACTGGGGTTGTCCTAATGCGTGAAGGGTCGTTCGCGTGACTCGCTAGTCTTCAACAGCCTGCCGGCACGACCGTCGGCGAGGAGAACAACGCAATGAAAGTAGCTCATTTTGGGATTCGTCTTGCAGTTACTTTGGCCGCTTTGACGTTGGCGCCGGTGCTGCCGAACCTGCCTGTCACCTTCGCCCGCCCAGTCGGTCAGGAATCGGCAGCGCAGTATGATGCAGAGATCCAAGCCGACCTGGTGTCGGCATTGAATAAGAGTAGATTCAGGAACGTTCGTGTCTATGTCACCAATGGCGTGGTCGACCTGATGGGAAGCGTAGAGTTATTTGCCGATAAAGAGGACGCAAACAAAAAGGCGCTCCACGAAAAGAAGATCGTAGCGGTCAGGAATGACATTAGGATTGTGGGCGCCAAGATATCCGACAAGGATCTTGAAGCAAAACTGGTAGAAAAACTGAAATATGATCGCGTAGGCTATGGAACCACCACTTTCAATGCGATCACCGTCAAAGTGCGCGATGGAGCTGTCACGCTTGGCGGTAATGCATATAGTTCTAGTGACAAGCTTTCCGCACTTTCGGCCGCCAGCTATACTCCCGGCGTTCAGGATGTAATCGACGATATCGAAGTTGCTCCTCTATCGCCGATAGATGACGGAATTCGCTTGTATGTAGCACGCGCCGTCTATGGCGACCCCTCACTCAACAAGTACGCGATCGATCCGGGCAGCCCGATCAGAATTTCCGTTCGGGACGGAAATGTGATTCTGTCTGGGGTTGTCGAGACTGACGCTGACAAAAATCTCGCCGGAGTTCGAGCGGTCAGCGTTCCGGGCGTCAGCAAGGTCTTCAATAATATCCAGGTAGAGGGTGATGGCTTAGGGCAAAAATAGACACAGGCATGACGGGAAACTGTCCACCCCTTGCACGCTGCCGGCCACACTGTCCTATGCAATAACACGGCGCGCCGAGTCGGAACCGACTCTGCCTGTCCTGGTACGCCGTGCATGATTGACTGCCTGGAAGTGTAAGTCCCCTTTCCAACCTGATGGAGGTGAGCGGTTAGCGAAGCGCGAGGGCTTATCGCGAGGTGGGGTCTGAAGGAGGCGTAGAGCAATGACGCGAGCCGACGGACAAGAATTGAATATGAGACCAACCGCGCCGGACGAGCTGGCCAGTGACAGCGAAGTCCGCGTCCATCAAAAGCGCTGGTTGTAAATTCTCGAGTTGCGCGTTGGGGGCGGTTGAACTTACCTCGGGAGGTCTGCCGCATGTTTCGCAATCGGAATCGAGGGTGGAGCGATCCACTCTGACCGTGCGGCAGAAGTCAGCAGCGGGCATAGTCGTTCCGTGCGGGACGAAGGCCTGAACGATGAGAAGGGACAGTAGGAAAGCGCGTCTCATGCGTGCTCATGCGCCAGCCAATCAGCTTTCAAGTTGAGCTTGAGGGAGCAGGGAGCGGGTGAAGTCTGCAATGGAACTCGACGAGCGGCGAAACCACCATCGGCGGTGCGTTCTTTGAATCTCCGGCCTCTGTGCTGTCCGGCAGGGAGTCAACTCATCGATCCGCCGGATGCGGACCCGCTCGTCCGGTGGTGTGGGAGGGAAGGAGAGGTGACTCTCCCCCCCCTCCCGATTGACGAATCCTGCGTGACCTTTTTCACCTTCTCAGAAAGTACGCGGACTTCGGCATGATCATAAGGGGCGCCTGGGACTGGATTTTATCCGAAGCTCGCTCCAGAGTTCTCATCGACCGTCGGTCTCCTTGGCAGACCTGTTGAACCAGGGAGAACAACCTGCGAATTGAATGAGAATTTGCATCGGCATCCAGGAAGATGTCGCGTGGAACGGCCAGCACTGGACATTCGCACTTTCCTCTCAATCGTCGAACGAGTTTCTTTTGGAGCCGGTCCGCTGCAGAACCATTCAATGGAAGAACGACCACCGACGCATTCACTTCCGCAGCTCTCCTCGGGATCACGTTTTCCGGACGACCGAACGATAGAAGACTCACGGCGCTCCTCTTCAGGGCTCTCGCCCTCTGGGCAAGCATGTCAAGGCTGAATTGATCTTCCATTTGTGCGTCAGGGCTCGAATGGGTGTGTTCTGGATCAATGACGTGCAATAGCTGAAGATCGGAGTTTTGCCTCTCCGCCAGCTCGCAGGCGAAGTCGAGGACCTCGCTCCTTCCTGTGACAAAGTCGGCGACAAACAGAAGCGTGCCAGTCTTGCAGTTGCTCGTAATCTGCCTCTCATTTTCGTTCATTCCCATGGCCATCTCCTGATGGAGTTGAGTGCAATTGCCGTTGAAATTGCCGTTGATGTATCGCCGACAAACTCATCGCTAGCAGGAGTTGGCGCCTTCAGCGGAATGCAAATTCACCAGCTTGAGAGCACACGGGCTTCCAAAGTCCCCTTTTGTAATCTCCATTGGTTTCTGACAAATAGGGCGACTTGACGATGGGAATAGGGGTGCTGGTGTCCAAAATCTTTGACAACGTGTCAAAGGCTTCGGACGTTTAATCGGCGCCCGGAGCCGTCGCAACTGCCTGAACTGTTAAAGTTCAAGGGCTTTTGTGCAGGCTAAGGATTGGCGATGGACCTGCAAAGGGAGACCAAGCTCGATTATGAATTCCGTGAACGGCAAATGATCGGAATCGGTTCCGGGCCTTCGGCCTTGGTAATACGCGGTGGAAGCTCTCTGAGGCCCGGTTCATGCTCTTTCCCGTCGAGGTGGGGAGAGAGCGTATTCTGAATGCTGAAAATTCCCGTGTTCTGATGCGACGATTGACTCTACAGGCCGTCACAAAACGCCTGCCAAGCAACCTGTTGCCTTCGGATCGCGGGGAACGCTGGCTCCAAGCTGTCCAAGGACCAAATGACCACTCAAGCAGCAAAGTTCGAAGAAGAAATTCCAATCGATGGCCTGGTTAAGCAGAAGTCTGTCTTCTGCATCATCACTCTCATCGTCGGAGTGTTGCTGCTTTTGATTCACGCGCTGCTTGCTTCAATTCTGGGA
>DATDLS010000349.1:0-2462 GCA_036519195.1 Occallatibacter sp.
ATGCCGCGCGGTGGCGCCCCCAACTTTTCCAGTAATGCCCATGACTAAATACATGCTCGTTTTCTCCTTGTTAAGAACTTTCATCGCATTCTCCTTCTTGTTGCCTCGTATTTGGCCGCCCATCCAAATGTGCGACCTAACGAATTAGACGCCGGATAAAACCATTGGTTGCAAATTAATCAGTGGTTACGAATTATTCAATGACTGAACATTTGGGGTAGATGCTGATGCTCGCCGACAAGCAGGAAGACCGTTCCCTGCGTATCACCGCGGGAGCCGACAAGACATACAATGCGAAGGACTTCGTCGTCGCCGCGCGGGCCTTCAACGTCACCGGCACGTCACAAAGAACGAAAAAGGCCGCCACTCGGGCCTCGATGGCAGGACGACCAGGCACCCCGGTTACGGCATCAGCCTGACCTGGCGCTGGCTGGTCGAGAGGGCGTCCAACCCGGCGAACCATCGATTGTACTTCAACCAATGGTTGTAATTAAGCAAGTGGTCGCAAAATGTCCAAAAAGGGAGTAAGCTGGTGAAGTGACATCCATATCACCAAGTCGCCGGGTAGAACGTAAGGAGAGGCTGAGGGGCGAAATCCTTGCGGCTGCAAGCAAAATGTTTGCCGATCGCGGTTACGAAGCCGTGACGCTTCGTGCGATCGCTAAAGAGATCGGCTATACGCACGCCGTGATCTATCAGCATTTCCCTGATAAATGGCATATTCTTGCCGAGTTGAGCAGCGAGACGATCGGGCTGCTGATTCAGAACTTCGACGCGATTGCCGCTAAACATCCTGCACCGAAAGAGCGTCTTTTTGCGACTTCACGTGGCTTGATTCAGTTCTGCACTGCCCATCCACAGCAGTTCCGCAACGTCTTCTTCGGGCCGGAGAACCGGGACGGCATCCGCGCTGGACAATATATCAACGACATTGGCACGCCTTTGTTCCAACGTTTCGTACAGCTCTTTTTCGATGTTGCCAGGGATGAAGGATTGCCAGGCGGGGATGACATAGTGATAGCCCACACCTGGTGGTACTCGATCTTCGGCCTCGCTGCGCTCATGGTCATCCAGGGTGTTGTGCCCGACCTGCCTGAACAGACTCTCGTGGTCGAGCAAACGATCGCTACGCTTTGAGCGGGCGTTCAGGTTGTTCCGCGATTGCCGAAGAGCGCGGTCTCCAGGCGATCCGGCCGATCCCGTGCCTCAAAGCAATAACAGATCTGTCTACTTAGGAGTCGTTGGAGGTATGCCCGTGGCGTACCAGGTGTCAATCAGCACGCGGAGACTGTGCAATAGAGGTACGATCTCGTCCTCGGCTGAAGATGTCTTGGCCAACAGATCGCTCTTTCCCAATTCCCGTTCTCATTCTAGGGCGTGTCATCAAATGAGCCAGATTGTTGCTGCTGCGAGGTGTATGGCTGCGAGGAAGTTTCTGGCGGTTTTGTCGTAGCGTGTGGCGATACATCGGAACAGCTTGAGTTTGGCGAAGAAGTTTTCAATCAGGTGACGCGCTTTGTAGAGTTCTTTATCGTACTGGCGCTGAACTTTTCTGTTTTCTTTAGGCGGGATGACAGCCTGTTTTCCCGCTTGTTGCAGGGGTTCGAGTACCCGTTTGTCGGCGTCGAAGCCCTTGTCGGCGATCACCGTTTTGGCTTCGAGTTGAGGCAGCAGAACATCGGCACCATCGAGTTCGCAAGCCTGGCCTTCGGTGAGGTGAAAGCCGATCGGATTGCCAAGCGCATCGACGGCGGTGTGAATTTTCGTGCTCAGCCCGCCTTTACTGCGTCCGATGGCTTGCGAGAGACCCCTTTTTTGCGCGCCCCAGCACTGTGCTGGTGAGCGCGCACGATGGTGGAATCGATCATGGCATATTCGTTGTCGGCATCGCTTGCCAGATGCTCGAAAACAGCCTTCCAGACACCGCGAACGGCCCATCGGCTGAATCGCGTATGCACCACTCTAAAATCGCCGAATCGCTCCCGAAAATCGCGCCACGGAATCCCGGCACGATAGCGATAGAGAACAGCTTCGACAAACAAACGGTTGTCCTGAGCAGGGCGCCCGACCATGCCCGCACGACCTGGCAACAAATCCTTCATCCCATCCCACTGATCGTCCCGCAACCCGTAACGCCTTACACTCATCCACTCAGGCTAAAAATAACCACTGCTGACGCATATAGCGAATTAGATGACACACCCTAGCACATATCCCATGTCCGCGACCGAATCAACTTTCATGACGTGGATCGTGCGTTCCTGGATCGCCTCGCGAGCACTGGCTTGCTTCCAGAATTCCTCGATCGCATGGCGGCCACCCGATATGTCCGCATCCTGGGCGAGAATTTTCGCATCATTGGCATAGTACGCGGCCATTGCTGCGGCTTCTCGTTCGTTGAACAAAGTTTCGAAGCGACGTGCAAAAATTCTAATTTCGTCCTCATCAAAAACACTTATGCC
>DATDLS010000350.1:0-2041 GCA_036519195.1 Occallatibacter sp.
GGACTAACCGCCCTTCGCTGAAGTGGCCCCGCCACCCGCTTGGTCACTAGAGTAGTTGTGGAGATCAGCGAATGAATGCGTGTGAGCCGTAAGCCGGCCCCTGGAACCCTGCGGGGACGCCCTCTGCATTAGCAAAGCCAACGCTCAGGGTCAGCGCGGCGAAGGCGGCAAGAACACACGCCCAGTCGCGGATGCCGATGGATCGGATGCGGTCTGCATCGTCGATCAAGAAGTTCCAGGCAATTGCTCACCTGGGGGTAGTCGCGTCCGTTCCGGCCTAGAATCAGCCCGCATACCCTTTGTTTTGGCGAGCACGGTCAGAAATTTCTTGACGCGGTCACGGGCGAGTCGATTCTACGGGGTGGGTGCCCCTGCTTCCTGCCCGCGCTCAACTGAGCCACACCGAGAAGGACGCGCTGATCGCGGCGCTGACCGCTCGGCTGGAGTTGGCGGACCGACGAATCGCTGCACAAGACGCCCACATCGCCGCACAGGACGCCCGCATCGCGGCGCTGGAGGCGCGGCTCGACGAACTCACCCGCCCGCCGAAGACCCCCGGCAACTCATCGAAGCCGCCCTCCCAAGGACAGAAGCAAGACCTCCCGGCTCCCGCTGTCGATCGTCCGCCGCGCAAAAGCCGCCCCGGTGTGGGCCGAACGCTGCATCCACATCCTGATCGCACGATCGACCGGCTGCTGACCACCTGCCCGAAGTGCGAAGCGGTATTCCCCGACGCGGTGCAAACCCCGCAGCAGGTCTATGAGCGAATCGAGTTGCCGCCGGTGCGCCCGGATGTGACCCAGGTGCGCCTGTTCGGTGGGCGTTGTGCGTGTTGCGGCGAGCGGGTGACCGCCAAAGCCCCAGCCGGGCTTGAGCCGGGATCGCCGTTCGGCCAATCCATCGCCGCGATGGTGGTTTATCTTCATTACGCCCATGCCATCGGCATGGAACGGCTGGCGCTGTTGATGGACGAACTGTTCTCGTTGTCGATCAGCGAGGGTGCGATCAGCAACATCCTGGCTCGTGCACGGGAGCCTTTACTGGGCGCCACGGCGGCGATCGAGAAAGTCGTGTTGGCCAGCCCGGTGGTCTGCTCCGACGAGACCTCGGTGCGGGTGAAGGGCAAAAACTGGTGGGAATGGGTGTTCATCGGCACACTTGCGGTGCTGCATGTCATCCAACCCAGCCGGGGCAAGGCGGTGGTGACCGCGCTGTTCGGCACGATCCGGCCAGAGGTGTGGGTGTCCGACATGCTGGGCAGTCAGCGGGGCCACGGCGTGCTATGGCAGGTGTGCCTGGCGCATCTGCTGCGCGACGCGAAATACGCCATCGAGTGCGGCGATACAGCGTTCAGCGCGCCGTTCCGGTGGTTGCTGCTGCGGGCCATCGCGATCGGACGGCGGCGAGAGACGCTGAAGGACACTACCCTGAACCAATATCTCTATGACCTCGACCGCCGGCTCGACCGGATCATGGCCGCCGTCCCGCAGGGTGAACCGGGCCGCAAGCTGCATAAGCGCATGCTCGCCAACCGGGCGCATCTGTTCGTGTTCATGACCAATCGGGCAGTGCCATACACGAACAACGTGTCCGAGCGGCATCTGCGGCCGAGCGTGATCTTCCGCAAGGTGACCAATGGCTTCCGCTGCGAATGGGGGGCGGAGACTTATGCCGCCTTCCGCTCCGTCGTCAGCACCGCCAAGGCAAACGGCGCTTCGGTGCTCGACACTGTCCGGTTCGTGCTGTCAGCTAAACGACCCGGGGAGGCGCTCGCCGGGGCAGGGTGAGCAATTACTTTTTATCATATTGCTCATCCGGGAACAGCTTCGCGGGAAGCATGAGCGGCCCACGCCGGAAAGTCCAAATATGGGCAACAATACACGTAGTTAAGGAGCCGCCGAAACTCGCAACCCCCTACCTGAGAAAGGCCACCTTCCGGAAGAACCTGAACGCCAACGGCTTGGACGTTCATAACTCCCTGTACATGGCGAATGGGTCCTTTGTCGGTGATGTGAACCTGGATGGGGCCAAGGTTGGCGGC
>DATDLS010000351.1:0-7493 GCA_036519195.1 Occallatibacter sp.
GCTTACGCGCTCTGCGCTCCAGTCATGACTTCGATGCTTATTGGAAGTTTCACGAGGAACAAGAGTACACACGCAATCATGCGTCGCACTATGCAGATCATTCTGTGCCGAAGGTCGCTCTGCCTGCGGCCCGATTATCCCAACCCAGTCGTCGCAGCACTCTGAAACTCATCAAGAAAAAAGCGGAGTCGTAACCGCCCTCGCACCGGCGAGCGGGCCCTGAATTTCACAAAAATAAGAAAATCTAAAAGAGCCGCACCCCTCGCCGTATTACAGGGTTTGGTTGGGCTCCGACAAGGTTCATACCATCGATGATCTCGTGGCCGCGCTCAAGCGCAAGGCTGCAATTACCCCTGCGGGAAAAATCATCAACGGTTACGGATATAACGACGTTACGCTCGGCCGTCATCCCAACCGCCACGACCTCGATAAGGTGTCTACCACTCAGCCGGTGATCATTACTCATGGCTCCGGTCACATCGCCGTGGTAAACAGTTTCGTACTGAATGAAGCGGGCATCACCAAGGACACACCCGACCCGCCCGGCGGCGCTCTCGATCGCGATTCCGATGGAACAGCCAACGGCGTGGTACGAGAGAGCGCGCGGGGCCTGCTTTCGAGGGGCCGCCGCGGAGGCAGTGACTCCAGCGAACGGACCGAAATCCCGCACGAAGATGAAGTGCAGGGATATTTAAACTGCTTCCAGCAATACTCGGCAAAAGGTCTTACCAGCGTTGGCGTAGCCGGAGGTAACCCGACATCGTTCCGCCTGATGCAGGAGTTGCGTGACAAGGGGAACCCGGTGCGAGTCGGATTTATGTTCTATGCTGAGAACTTCGATAAAGTGCAGGCTGCCGGCATTGAAAGAGGCTTTGGCGACGATCGCCTGCGCGTGACGTCCATCAAGAACTTCCAAGGGAATTCATTCAGCGGCCGAACCGCTTGGCTGAGTGAGGCCTATTCTGACCGGCCCGGCTACTTCGGAATCCCTCCTGCTCGCAGCCAGGAACAGTTGAATGCGGACTTCCTGAAGTGGTGGAATGAGGGTTGGCAAGTGGCTACTCATTCCAATGGCGATCGCGAGATTGATATGGTGCTGACGGCGATCGAGAATGCGGAGGCCAAGAATCCTCGTCCCGATCTCCGTTGGCGCATCGAGCATGCCAGCGTCATGAATCAGGCGCTTTTGGACCGTGCCAAGAAGGACGGCGTGATTCTGGTCTTCCATTCTTATATGTGGGAATACGGAAACATCCTTCAGTCGTACGGGCCAAAGCGCCTGGCCATGGTGCATGCCTACCGGACCGCGATCGACATGGGCATTCACGTGGCCGGCCACTCCGACTCGCCGATCTCCGCGGCCGATCCCATGTTGAGGATTCAGGATATGGTCACCCGCAAAGACCAACAAGGGGAAGTTATAGGAGGCAATCAGAAGGTCAGCGTGGATGAAGCCATTAAAGCCTGGACCCTGGATGGTGCATACGCCACCTTCGAGGAGAAAACCAAGGGCTCTATCACACCAGGCAAGCTTGCTGATTTTGTGGTTCTCCAAAAGGATCCGCACAAGGTTCCGCAGACTACCATCAAAGACATAACCGTCGAAGCAACGTACCTTGGAGGGCAGAAGGTTTACACCGCTCCGCCCAAGGCGGTTGCAATGCTGCCGCAGCCGCCGCTCAACTACGGCGATGGCGACTATGGCGACGGCGACGAATGGGAAAACAACAATGCGCCCTGGTAACGCAGACAGATTGCTCTTTACCCCTGGCCCCTTGACCACCAGCGACACGGTCAAGCGGGCCATGCTTCGCGATCTTGGCTCTCTCGATAGTGATTTTCTGGCCAGCGTTCGCAACGTCAGGATGAGCCTGCTCGCGCTGGGGCCTTATCCGCCCGAGGACTACGAGTGCATCCTGATGCAGGGAAGCGGGACCTATGTCGTTGAGTCGGTCATCTCATCGGCCATTCCGCGGGATGGCAAGCTTCTGGTGCTGGTCAACGGCGCGTACGGTCGCCGCATTGCGCAGATGGCGCGCGTTCATGGCATCGCACTAGATGTTCTTGAGATGGCGGAGAACCAGAAGTTTACCGCGGAGCTTGTGGGTGAACACCTGACCTCTGCTGTCGGAATCACGCATGTTGCCGTCGTGCACTGCGAAACCACCAGCGGAATGCTGAATCAAATGGAAGAAATTGGCCATGTTGTTCACCGCGCCGGAGCTTGCTACATCGTGGATGCGATGAGTAGCTTTGGCGCGGTACCCATCGACATGGTTGGTTCGTATATCGACTTTCTCATCTCCTCGGCGAACAAGTGCATCGAGGGCGTGTCTGGATTTGGCTTTGTGCTTGCCAGACGCGAGGCTCTGCTGGCCGCAAAAGGCAATGCGCGCACGCTGAGTCTCGACCTCTATGACCAGTGGGCCGGCATGGAAGCCAATGGACACTTCCGGTTCACCCCGCCAATCCAAACCATTCTGGCGTTTGAACAGGCGCTGAACGAGCTGGACGAAGAAGGTGGAGTGAGGGCGCGCGGTGAGCGCTATCGGCAAAACCATATTGCCCTTTGCCGCGGCATGAGGGAGATTGGCTTTGAGATCTATCTTGCCGATCAAGACCGGAGCTTCATCATCACGTCGTTTCGGCATCCGTCCGATCCGGCTTTCCAGTTTGATCCATTCTATGAGAGGCTCTGGGCGCTCGGCTTCGCGATATGCCCCGGCAAGTTATCCCATGATGCGTGCTTCCGCATCGGAACGATTGGAAGG
The DNA here is from genome assembly GCA_036519195.1 of Occallatibacter sp. Taxonomy (GTDB): domain Bacteria; phylum Acidobacteriota; class Terriglobia; order Terriglobales; family Acidobacteriaceae; genus Telmatobacter. The sequence continues at coordinate 2,772 of DATDLS010000351.1, forward strand.
ATTACCACTGTAGACATCGAGGCATTGCTCACTGCAATCCGCAGCGCGCTCCGCGATTTGGGCGTTGACACGATCAAGCATGAGATGCAGGTCGCCAAAATGCCCTTTGCACACAAATGATGCGCGGAATGATTGTGCAGACTTTTTACGACGGTTGGAAGTCCCTGTTGGTTGCTTCGTGAAATTCCTGATCCTGAGCCAGAGGTCCTGAAAAGGTCAAATAAGGGGAAAAACGCGTGTGATTGGTGGTGTAGAGTGCGGTCTGTACCATGCAGTTTCAATGAGTTGCGCGATGTCGCCGCGATGACATGGAAAAGGTCAACGGGCAGTTCCGCTTCACTCCCCTTTTATTCATGCTCGGCGGTGAGATCGTTTCCGTTCAAAACCGCGATCTTTGGAAACTAGATGCCACGAGCTTTGGGAATTCACATATGAGATCGGCTGTTCCAGCAACCTTTGCGTTCTCCAACCCAATTCCAACCAACCGTAAGAAATTCCCAAACGTATTTTCGATGGCATCGCACTCTTTGAAGCTACCGGATATGCCATATAACTCGTTGATAATACGTTCGTTACGTCACTCCGTTTTTGGGCTCCGTCGGCTGGATTCGTCCGCTCGGAGTTGTTCCGATCCTGTCGCCTCGCCAAATCAGCCCGCAACCAGCTAGGTCGCATCGTTTCGGGCCGGAAACAGAAACTTCAGCATTGCCCGAACCCTCTTCGCCCAGCTCCCCTCATCATGCGTTCCCCCATGGACTCTCTCAAAGTGCAGCGTCTCCCCCGGCACCCAACGGTTTGCCTTCAGCCGCCGATTCAGAGCCTCCGCATCGTCGAGCGTCCGTCTGCCTTCCTTATCGCCCACGTCAAGCCACACCCGCGGCCGATCCCAGATCTCCGGCGACAGTTCGTTCACATACCTCAGAATGCTCTTGTGATTCCACCAAACGCTCGGCGACAGCACCGCCAGTTTGCCAAAAATCGGCGCATGCCGCAGCCCGAGGTAGAGCGTCACCAAACCACCCAGCGAAGATCCGCCCAGCCCGGTCGAATCCCGATCGGTGCGCACGCGATACCGCTCAGCAATAAACGGCAGAATTTCCTCTGTGAGCGTCAGTCCGTACTGCGCTGCGTTGCCTCCGCCCATTTTCCCGTCGCGCTCATGCGTATACTCGGAGAGCCGCGCCGGCGTGTTGTAAATCCCCACAATGAGCAGAGGTTCCACTTCCGCTGTCAGAATCGCGGCATCCGCGTGCTCCTGCACTTGCCATGTGCGGCCGGGGATGAACGAAGTCCGCGGGTCAAAAAGATTCTGCCCATCGTTCAGATAGAGCACCGGATACCTCCGCTCGGCCTCCCCCTCGTAGCCCGGCGGCACATAGACCAGGATGTCCCGCTTGTCGGGCAAATACTGGCTGGCAAAGGCCGCATGTAGATGCAGTCGCGCATGCGGCGTCTCCGGATGCGCCGTCTCTACCTGAGCTGATTCCTGCGAGGTCACCAGCGGCTCAGCCGCAGCGGCCCAGGTTAGGTCGTCGGTGTCATTTTGATCAAGATGCAAGTCGCGCGTTTCCTTTTGTCATGCAGCCGCTCTCAAACTGGCCCCTCGGCACGGCATTTGATGGTCCAAGTGGGGCATCGAGAAAAACCGCCACCCGGCTGTTACAGTATCAAGAAATCGGCACTTCTCCAATTGGCCGGTTTCGAGCGCAGTGGTTCAGGTTCAAAAGCAGGGGCCTGGAGTCCGTACATGAATTTCCTCCATCGACGCGGGGCCTTAGCCCCCCAAAGGATTGCTGATTTCAAACTGAGCAACCACCACTTCGAGTCGCATGCGCCAGGAAGCAGGGATTGAATATGAACCGTGAGTATCACAAGTGGCATTCCAGTCGGCTGGGCCGCGACATGGAGCTGCTGGTCTTTGGACACGCCGGTTTGCCGGTCGTCGTCTTTCCCACCTCGGGCGGCCGCTTCTATGAGTTTGAAGATCGCAACATGGTTGGTTCGCTCTCCGGCAAGATTGATGCCGGCCAGCTCCAGATCTACTGCGTTGACTCCGTCGACATGGAGAGCTGGTACAACAAAGAGGTCCCTCCCCGTTGGCGCATCGCCCGCCACCTCCAATACGACGACTACCTCATCCACGAAGTAGTTCCGCTGGTCCGCCAGAAGAATCAGGACTCCCATCTTGTCGCCCTCGGCTGCAGCTTCGGCGGATTCCATGCCGTCAATGTCGCCCTCAAGCATCCTGACGTCTTCACCGGATTTCTCTCCCTGTCCGGCGCCTTCGATATGAAGAAATTTCTGCACGATTATTACGATGAAGACAGTTACTTCAACCAGCCGCTCGATTACTTGCCCAACTTGGGCGATAACTGGTTTCTTGATCGCTACCGACACGGCAACTATGTGCTGGCCACCGGCTGGGACGACCAATGCCTGGTCCAGAATCAGCGTCTCGATCACGTCATGACTGCCAAATGCATCCCCCACAAGCTCTATGTATGGGACGCGCACAACTCCCATGACTGGCCCACCTGGATGCGCATGGTCGATATTTATTTGTGAAACTGATAGCAGAAAGCGCAAAACGCGCTTTGGAGATTCTGCCGATGAGTGACTTGAATCCTTACGAAAGATTTCTCGATGGCCGGGCGCTCGACACCATTCTTCGAGCCACGCCTGTGGAGATTGGCAAATTGCTGCTGGCCATTGGCCCGGAAGGAGAAAACACCCCGCCTGCCGAAGGCAAGTGGGGCGCCGCCGAAATTATCGCCCACCTGGCTGATTGCGAGCTTGTCTTCGCCTTCCGCCTGCGCCAAACCCTCGCTGAAGATGCGCCCATGATTCAGCCCTTCGATCAGGACAAGTGGGCCAGGACCTATCTTGGCGTGCCGGCCAAACAGGCGCTTGAAGTCTTCACCGCCATGCGCGGATGGAATCTCCGCCTCATCGGTCTCGCGCTGCCTGATTCCGCCGACCGCCCCGTCACGCATCCGGAGCGCGGCGCCATGACCTTTCTCACCATCGTCGAGACCATCGCCGGCCATGATCTCAATCACCTCGAGCAATTGAAGAGATTGGCCCGTTGAAGAGACTCGCCGCCTGAGCCTGGGCGGGCCCGATTCGCCGCGGCCTGAAGTGCACCGGGACTGACTCGCATCAGCCAATCCGTCCTGAGCGTTTCCCGGCCTGAGTGTTTCTGGGCCTGAGTGTATCCGGGTCGTTACTTTGCCGGAAAAGTATTATTGCTCCGATCATCGTCCGGCAATACATGATCCGGGTCGACAGTCGCCGAACTGATCGGCTTGTCACCCGTCCAGACAAGCTCGCCCTTGGATTGCCAGGTCTCCACCGGCACCCGAAAGCGAGCTTTGCTTCCGTCGCTGTAGGTCACCTCTACCGTCGCAGGAAATACCAGCTGGCCCTTGTTCGCCACAGTGATTTGGTCGCCATCGATTCCTGTAATTGCCATGTCGAAGCGCCAGTTATTCAAATACCACCCGCGCCAGAACCAGCCTAAGTCTTCGCCGCCTTCGCTCGACATCTCCCTGAAAAAGTCCGACGGCGACGGATGCTTGTAAGCCCAATCGCGAATGTATTTTTGGAAAGCCCAGTCAAAACGCTCCTTGCCCAGTATCTGTTCGCGCAGCAGAACCATTCCATATGCGCCCTTGAAATAACTCACCGGATGGCCCAGCTGCCAGGACATGGCATCTGCCGGCATTAGAACGGTCGGAGCTGCGGGATTATCCAGCACTTTCAGGATTGTATCCGCCGGCTCTCCGCCGGCCGAGTATTCCGAATCCCGCTTGGGTCCGTATACGCCTCCATCAAACTCGGCAGATTCGCCAATATCGATGAACGTATTGAAGCCTTCATCCATAAATGCATTGCGCCGCTCATTCGACCCCACAATCATGGGAAACCAGCTGTGCCCAATCTCATGAGCCGTAATCCAGAACAGAGTTTTGCCCTTGTCCTCAATTCCATCAAACACAATGCCCGGATATTCCATGCCCGTCGAGAACCCCGCCACGTTGATCGCTGCGGGATAGGGGTAAGGGAACCACTGCCGCGAGAAACGCTCCACCGTGTCCTTCACGTATTCGGTCGAACGCGACCACGCATCTTCGCCCACGCTCTCCGGCGGATACACGCTGTGGGCCAGGCTCGTCTTTCCTTCCGGCAGGTTGATGCGCGCCGCGTCCCAGACAAAAACAGGGCTCGCGCTCCACACCACATCGCGGGTATGGTCCATGTGAAAGTGCCACGTCAGCGTGCCGCTCGCTTTGGGCCGGCTCGCCGGGTCGGCCACTTCTGCCGCGCTGCGAATCACCACCGTCTTGTCGCTCTTGCGCGCCTCGGCCAGCCGCTCGATCTCGGTCGTCGTCAACACATCGCGCGGATTCATCAACTCGCCGGATCCAGCCACAATCATCGCGCTCGGCACCGTGACGTAATAATCGAAGTGCCCATACTCGAGATAGAATTCCGCGCCGATATAGGGCAGCGTGTCCCAGCCGCGCAGGTCGTCGTACACGCACATACGCGGATACCATTGCGCCATGTCGTAAATCTCGCCCTGCTTGGACATGCCCCAGGAAGTACGCCCGCCCCACACTCCTGGCACCTGGTAGTGATAGCGGATATGCAGCTTGAGTGAGCCGCCCTTGGGAGCCAGTGGATGCGGCAGTCGCACCTGCATGCGCGTGTCGTCGATAA
>DATDLS010000352.1:0-13808 GCA_036519195.1 Occallatibacter sp.
GCGGATCGCCATCCCCTGGTCGCATGAGGCGTATGACCGTGCCCGGGGGGTACTGGGAGAAGACTTCTGGCCTTACGGCATTGAAGCCAACCTGCGTACCCTCGATGCTTTTCTGCAATTCTGCGGCGAACAGGGAGTTACACAGCGCAGGGTGCAAGTCGAGGAATTATTTCCGCGTGAAGTCAGTAAGTTCTTCAAGGTCTGACCATCGTCTCATATTCGATCCGCAAAGGCATCAGCCGAAAATACCAAGCCCCCGCTGCGACTAGCTCACAATATAAAGGCGCCGATGTCTCCATCAGCGCCTCGGCGTACCATAGCTGATCTATGAGTCTTCAGATATATCTAAGCCGGACTGACGACTCACTCCGATTCTCTCTTCTTGGTATCCATGTTGAATTTGATTCCTGACTTGTTCAGTTCGGCAACGTACATCTCGCGCACCTGCGGATCTTCATCCTCGTACTCGACCATATTGCCGCCCTTTTTCACATCCACCGAATCCAGCAGATGAGTGTAGCCTCCTCCGCCTAGTCCTTCCATGAACCACCGGCCATCTCCGCCCCAGTTGGGTGCGATGTATCGGGCCGCATCGCGGCCTGTATTAAAGTGCTGGTGAAACCAGCCGTCTGGTGGGACAAAGAGGCTTCCATCCGTCCAGTCGACCCGCTTCTTCTCTGTGGCTTCCGAGTAGCGAGTCGATCCCTTCCAGAACAGCGTATAGCCCTGTCCATTCAGCGTGACTACGTGCGACCCCGGCCCGTGCCTGTGCGCCATCTTGTAGGTTCCAGTGGAGAACTCCGATATGTGCGTCTGCATGGTGTTGTTCGAGAGCTCCAGTTCAATTCTGGAGTTGCCCTTACCGCGCGACGCCGACGCTTTGAGGCCGATGGTACGGGCATCGGGAATGAAGCTGCCGTGAAACATATGCACGTGCTTGGGCTGCTCCCCACCCGAAATAATCTTGCTATGGATCTTATCGTCGCCGGCCTTTAGAAATTCGCCCGCTTCATCGAAACGATCGCGGAATACATAATCGTTATTGAAGACGAAATCGCTATTGTGGAACAGATCGATCACCACCGGCGCGTTGTTGACCGACAGAAAGCGGGCCGGCTTGCTGCCGCGGTTGATGTGCCGCCGCCACATATTCAGCGGCGGTCCGAGCACACTGCCGGCCTTCCACTGGACGGCGTATTTGTGTCCTTTGGGCGCCCACATCTCGGATTCACCCTCTCCGTCGAGGATGTAAATCGTCTCTTCAAACAGATAACGTTGGGGATTCGTGGCTGCGCCAGGTGGCAGCTCGCAGACGTAGGCAGTATTCACTCCTTCGCCGCCGATGAGATTGACATGTGCCCCAAGCCCACCAACTCGGCTCCACGGCTTCAGTTCGAGAGCACGCAGGTCGGTCACCGCGAAATCTCTGTAAACCGGAATCCCTTCGGTCTTGAGCCACTCAGCGTACGGATCCAGGTTGGTCTGATTGAAGTCGTAGTTCTCGTCGTGGCTCTCGTCGTGGTCGTGGTGATGCGCATCATGCGCATGGCCAGAATCCGGCGTCGCTTGTGCATGCGCCGCCTGACCCAGAAGAGAGGACGCCGCTGCCAGGCTAAATGCTCCGTCCGCAGCCCATTGCACAAATTCGCGCCGCGAAATTCTACCTGCCCGAAGGTCCTTGGCAAGATCTCTTGGATTTCTCACTGAATTCTCCTGTCGTTTCTGTTTGTGCATCAATCAGCGGGCCAGTAGAAGATGACGTTCGCTCTGAACAGAGCCTGCCATAGCACTGTTGTATGTTGTTTGTGGCGACTGTACGCGTGTTACGTCTTATCTTGTCTCGTACTCCAGAACCTCAGCCGCCTTCCTGCTGTGCTCGGGAACAGCAACAAACAGTTTTCCCCATTCAGGCACGAATAGGCCCGTTCGTGCGCCTGCTGGCGTAGAACAACGGCCCATGTTGCCATAGTGATCCGGATCTTTCTGCTGCAGCACCTGAATGAAACCTTCGCCTAGAACGTAAATTCTGCCTTTTCTGGCGTCATAGAACAAGTCGTCGGTATGTTCAACAATCGGAAGTGAAGCGACATTCTTGCCACTCTCCGTATCGAAGACGAGCAGAAGCGCTGGAGCGCGGCATGCAACGAACAGCCGATGGTGGGGTTCGTCGAGAGCCATGGGAAAGTTGTCGGTGCAAGAGGTAACTGGCCAGCGAGCCAGTACGCCGTTCTTACGAACGTCAGCCACCTGTATTTCCTTGTGATCCGGCACATTCGCGAAAACGCGCATCCCCGAACTTTCAAGTTGGAATGACTCCGGATGGGCGTCGAGGGAAATATCCAGGGTCTTCTTGCCGGAAGAGTCCAAGAATGCAAGTGCCCCGTCTCCCTGTCCGCGCACTGGCTTGCCATGCAGAAACTTCTCTCCGCCGTAGCCAACAACCACGCGGTTGCTGTGTGCATCGTATCGCAAGTTATCCGCGTCGCTGGAAAGCTTCACGATTTCCAGCATCTGCAACGTGGTTCCGTCGAAAATCTTCACGGAGCCATCCATGCTGCTGCTCACGAACAGGCGATTGCTGGAACCGTCGTAGAGCGCTCCCTGGGGCTCCGCCAAATTCGATATTGCTCCCGCTTGCTTGTTTGCTTGCAAGTCGATCACCTCGACAGAGTGGCCGTTGAACGCTGTCGCGAAAAGGCGCTTTCCTTTGATATCGACCCCGAGATGATCCATGCGACCGCTGACATTGAGCAGGGAAATCCTGGCCTTGAGCTGCAAAAACGGAACTGGCTGGCCCATCGTGTAGATAGATGACCCGGTAAGAATAAATAGCAGTAAGCTTGCGACTCGATTCTTGCTCACGCAAACGGCAATATTCGCTGCTTTGAAACTATCCATGCGATGTCCAACAGGGTGCATTCATTTTCCGTTGTAACGGCGGCATCCGCACATTCTATATGCCGCCGTTGCTCGTCGGTGTTGAGGCAAAACAGACCCGGTTAGAAGATGAACTTCGCTCCGAATTGGATCTGTCGTGAAGTAGTTAAGGTAGGCGCAGGCAACACTCCGGCCGATGTCAGAACATTACCTCCCGAGTCGAACAACCTGGTGGTCTGGGTGCTGAAGTTGGTGTGATTCAGAACGTTGAAAAACTCTCCACGCAGTTGCACGCTGTATTTGTCGGAATGCAGGCCGATGTTCTTGAAGAGCGACGAGTCAAAATCGGAAAAGTCTGGCCCACTCAAGGTATTGCGTCCTAAATTCCCAAGCGTCCCTGGTGCCGGAAAAGAGAAGCAGCCTGTCTTGATGTAATTGGTTGGTTGGCCGGGGTTGATGGCATTTGGCGAGCAGCCGGGACCAGGATTGAAATTCGGCCTTTGCCCGCCACCAGCGCTGTGAGTGCGGCTGTTGCCAGTGAATGCCTGATCTGAATCCAGGGTGACCGTGAATGGCTCGCCAGAATGAAATTGATAGATGCCGCCCAACTGCCATCCACCTGCAACACTCTTCATCGCACCGTGCAAAGAGCTTGGAACGGGGATATTCCACTGAGCGTTCAAGACCGCGTTGTTGGTGATGTTATAGTCTGAAGGCGCCTTCTGGAGCCTCAGGTCGAATCCATAGGATGGCCCAGCGGTGTTATTGTACTCGTTGTCGCTGAACGTGGCCGAGCCTTCGTCTATACTTTTCGACCAAGTGTAGGTCCCTTGCAGGGAAAACCCGTGGGCCATGTTCCTGCTCAAGTTCACCAGCAAACCATGATCGACTGAATAGTCGGTCCACACCATACTCTCGATGCGTCCGAAGTTTGGGTTAATGCGATTGATCTCATTGAAACATGAACTTGGAACCGGGGTTATGTTGCAGCCTGCCGGAATGGGGAACTGAAGTTGTCCATTGGGTCCGATCGTGACATCGGAGAACGGAACTTGATCCATGTCGTCAATGTTCTCGGGGACGTGAACGGAATGCGAACCCGCATAGCCGACCATCAGACCCGTCTTTGCGGTTAATTGGTGTTCGATGGTCAAGTTCCATGACTGGTTATACGCACGCGGCGGATTCTGCTGCACGTACGCCGCTTCCGCTGTCGCTGGGGTAAGCAAACTGAGGCCATTGCGGGGGAAATCATCGCCTGAAGGCCCTTGTGCGACGCCCGTCACGTAGAACGGGGTGGCATGGGTGCGGTTTACAAAGAGATACGGCAAAGCCAGAATGTCATAGATCCCATATGAGGCGCGGATCGAGGTTTTACCGGTCCCGAACGGGTCGTATGCGACTCCGACACGTGGGGCAAAATTCAAGTGATTGGTGTTGCCGACAAAGGTACCGCCAAGCGTCGGAGTAGCATCGGCGAGATTGATAAGTAGCGACACCTTTCCGTTCTGCTCCGACACTGGAGTATTGATTTCGTAACGAATGCCCGCCGTGACCGTGAGTTTTGGGCTGACGCGGATAACATCCTGGGCGTAGGCCCCGTAGATATCGGTTCTTAACCCGCGTTTTCCGTCGGTGCCGGGTAAGTCGGAGGAAAAGTCCTCCGGAACGTTCGTCAGCAAGTCGGAGACTGAACCGTAGTCCCACTCGCCCAGGGGAAGATTCACTGAGTCGAAGTTATCGTCCATCCGCTCGAAGTTGAAGCCAAGTTGGAGAGTGTGTATCCCCTTGATCCAGCTGAAGTCATCCGACGCCTGATAAGAGATGAAGTGAAAGACGTCTGCGCCGGACGCCCCAAGGCCGCCAGCGGTGGCCAATGCGCCGGCCGTAAGAACGCCTGCCGGAAGACCGGGATAAAAGCCCAGCGCGGTATCGGTGGCGAGTGGAGACAGTGCTGATACGTCTTCAGAGTCGGTGGCATAGGTGTGGCTGAAGCCGACGCGGGCGGTGTTGAATGTATTCGCATTGAACGAGTGTTGCAGGGCGAGAGCGAGATTGTCATGGTCGGAAGGCGATCCCGTCAGCTTCTGATTGTAGGGATCTGGCGCCAACAGCGACGACTGATCCCATTGGTAGCTTCCGGACAGATTGGTTGACTGGCTGAAAGTATGGTCGATTTTACCCATCGCGTAGTATTCGCTCCCAGTCTGTGCGCCGGGAAAAACGTAAAAGGCAGTGCCGTCGCCGTTATCCACTCCATTTGCGACAGGGAAGAGCGCAAGGAAGGGTTGAATGCTGGGAGAGATAGGCACGGTAATATTTCCGGAGCCATTCGGATTTGGAACCTGGCCCATGCGTGCCTCATTGGAAAGCGTGAGAGAGTTTTCAGAGAGGCTGAGAGCTTGGTTTAGGCCTTCAAAGCTCGAGAAAAAGAATGTCTTGTCTTTGCGGATCGGCCCACCGACGGAGGCTCCGTATTGATTGCGATGGAAGGGAGGAACGCCACTGGGCAGGTCGTAGTAATTGCGCGCATCGAGCGCGCTGTTGCGGAAGAATCCAAAGCCGGTTCCGTGAATCTGGTTGGTGCCGGATTTGAATGCAGCGTTGACCACGCCGCCTGAGGTCATTCCATATTGTGCCGAGAAGCCGCTGGTCAGCACAGCGAATTCGCGTACCGCGTCCACGCCCAAATTGACATTCAATCCGCTGCCGGGGCTCGCATTGGCGTAGTCGTTGACGATAAGCCCGTCAATAAGATAGAGGTTCTCGGTCGGCCGATTTCCGTTAATGTAGAGATTTTCTCCGTTGCCGCGCGCCGCTCGCGAGTTCGTTGGTGATCCTTCCGTGGCCTGCTGGCCGAGTCCGCCCATCACGCCTGCCTGAAGCGTCGCCAATTGCAGCCAGTCACGCCCGTTGAGGGGAAGTTCACGAATCGCGTGCTCGCCAACAAGGCCGCTCACGGTTGGCGAACTGGTTTCCACCTGTGCTGCTTCATCGGTAACCACCACCGTCTCCGTTACCTGGCCATTCTGCAGAGACAGATTATCGGTCATGGTCGCACCCACCGTAAGGACGACTCCCAATCTAATCTCCGTTTTAAACCCCTTCGAGGCAGCGGAAATCTTATATTCGCCGGCCGGCAGGCCAACAACCTGGTATTCGCCACTGGAGTTGGTGGTGACAGATTGTGACACTCCAGTTCCGGTGTTGGTGACCAAGACGGTAGCCCCCGGTATGATTGCACCGGTGGAATCGGTCACGATCCCGAGGATCGTCCCGTTGGTTCTCTGCCCAAGAATGTATCCGGGGATTGCAAAGAATAGTAACCAGATCGCAAATGCCCCAAATGCCGATTTCAGTTTCATGATCCTCGTCCTCCCCTTTCAAGTGCTCCCACTTCTTCGTACTATCGACTCACTCCCTTGAGCAGCAAGCCTCTCAGGCTTCCCGGCGACCCAAGGACCAACGCGGCTGGCGGTTTGGCCCCCATAAGGGCACCGTCAGCGCCTCAGCGTCGTGGGACGCCGTAAGAACCCCTGAACCGCAGGTTCTTCGCTCTTCCATATTTCGGAATAACCTTATACCTTTGACATACTGACTTGTCAACTTCCAATTTTTGCCTCCCCACCTCCCTTGCCTGTAGATGCCTGCGCAGCGAGCACGCACATCGCTCTTGATGCGTTATCACTGGGTTTATGTGAGTATATTTGTAGAATTCCGGCCGCATTGGCGTCGATCGACTTTCCCCATTTGGACGGAGTGCCCATGCTTGGGATCCTCAAAGGAATAATTTGGTATAATGTATTACCGTATGTTACTCTGGCACACGATCGAAAAATTCCGGCGTTCGCACACGGCTGCTCGGTACATGACTCTATGACAGAAACTGATTTGGTTGATCCCTTCAGAATCGTAGAATTCAAGCGCCGACGCACTTGCGAGCCGATGGCCGAACAGATCCACCAGGCCATCTTCAGTGGTCTGTTGGTCTCCGGTCACAAGCTGCCTTTCGAGCGGGAAATGGCCGAAAGCTCTCAGACCAGCCGTGTTGCCCTCCGCGAGGCACTGCGCTCTCTGGAAAAGGAAGGTTTGATCACGATCAAGCGTGGCTCCGGAGGCGGTGCCTTTGTCGCTAACTTCGATAGCGCTGTGGATGCTCCCGACGAGTCGCTCAACACGGCCGTGAAGCCAGGCTCAGCGAAGAGTTCCCATTCCAGCGAGATGCGTTCCATCCTCGAACCCGAAACCACCCATCTGGCCACCCTGCGCGCCACGCCTGAAGACATCAGCGCCATTGAGGCCATGGTGATCGCACAGGAGCAGGACCTTGAGGGCGGAGAATTCAGCCGCAAGCTTGACTTGGACTTCCATCGCTGCGTCGCCGAAGCCGCCCATAATCCCGTCATGAACATCGTCGTGAACGCCGTCAATGAATCGATCCGAGAACCCATTCTCTACTCCAGGCGGACCGAGGAAATGCGCAAGCACGTCGTCACCGATCATCGCAACATTTTCGAAGAACTGCAAAATGGCAATGCCGAGCTCGCAAAACGAGTGATGGCGGAGCACATCGTGCACGTCCAATGCCACATCGAGGCCTACTGTAATGAGTGATCGTATCCCGCGGCTGTCCGCGGAGGAAATGCCTCCGGCGCTTGCCTCTTTTCTGCGCCCCAGGATAAAGCGGTTGGGCTACCTCGGAGAGTTTTTCCAATGCACGGCGCATCAGCCGGAGGCTTTGCTCTCCTTTCTGGAGTTCACAGAACACCTCAAGCACGCTCTGCCGAACAATCTGATGGAAGTCGTCGCCCTCTCCATTGCCGTACTGATGGAGAATGACTACGAACTGGTTCAGCACGAACGTCTCTCGCGCACCCTCGGATTCAGCGAGGCGTGGATTCGCGAAGTACTCGATCTCACCGCTGACAGTCAATTCATTCTGTCTGAACAGGAAAAGGTCGTACGGCAATTGGTGATGGCCGTCGTCCGCAGCGGGGGACGCAACGCGGCTCCTGAGTTCGAAACGGTGACTGAAGCCATTGGCCCCGCACAATCGATCGCCGTGCTGATGCTTATTGGCCGGTATTTGTCCCACGCTCTCATTGTGAACACATTGAATCTGGCACCGCCGCAGATTCCTTTAGCCCAGGAGAAATAGCCGTGACCACGCCGAGCGAGTTCGCTCTCTGGATCTCAGAATCCGAAGCAGTCTCAATGATGGACATCGGGGGAGCCATTTGCGCTCTTGAGCAGGGGCTCATTGAGGAAGCAAAGGGAAGCGCCCAAAACATGATCAAGACCCACGTCGAGTGGGATGGTTCCACTCTGCATGCGATCGGTGCAGTATTTCCCGAGATGGGGATCTGCGGAACCAAGACTTGGTCCCATACCCGGGACGGAGCCACACCGCTGCTCGTCCTCTTCGACAGCAATAACGGCAGCCTGAAGGCTATCATCGAAGCCTTTGCATTGGGCCAGTTGCGCACCGCGGCAGCCTCCGGCGTTGCCACGCGCTGGCTTGCCGCGCCCTCGGCAGACCAGTTCGCGATGATTGGTGCGGGCAAACAGGCCATCACGCAAGTTGCAGCGGTTCTCGCCGTGCGGCCCGTTCGCACCATCCGCGTGTTCAGCCGGGACGAGACCCGCCGTAATCAATTCGTCGCGCGCCTTCAATCGGAGTTTCAGGTTGAAGTAACTGCCGCCGCCAGCGTAAGAGAAGCCTTAAACTGTGCTTCCATCGTCAGCATAGCGACGCGCGCCACGGACCCCATCGTGACCGCCGACATGCTTCAACCCGGAGCACATATCAACTCTATTGGTGCGATCGTGCCCAGTCGCGCCGAAATCTCGCAGGACGTCCTCGCTCGCTCAACGCAGATTGTGACGGACAGCGTTCCACAGGCGCAGAAGTTATCCCGGGAGATGATCGAATTCTTTGGTAAAGATCCGGCAAAATGGGACGCCGTCCAGCCGCTTGCCGATATTGTTTCCAATCGGTTCTCGCGCGCTGCGTCAGACGATCTCACTCTCTTTAAGGCACTCGGTGTCGGGATCTCCGACCTTTCGCTTGGCATCGAGCTCTATCGCAAAGCTCTCGAAACGGGCCTCGGCTACAGGTTTGCGCCCCCAAAGCGTGTCAACCCGCGTCTGCATGGGCTGGTGGGGTAAAGAAGTACTGAGAAGTGATGGGGTCTTTTCTCGCCGTTAGGGAGGAATATATGGATAGCGTGAACGGAATGAAAGTTTTTCTTGCCCTCCTGCCGTTTGCGACGCTAGTCGCCGGCTTTCTCCTCTTTCGTTTGAGTGCGCTTATGACGGCTATATTGACTTGCGTGGTCGAATTCATGATCGTCCTCGTGTATTACCACGTGTCGGCCATCCACAGTATTGAGGCGGGTCTGTGGGGAAATCTGACCATGTGGAGCGTCTTTATTCTCCTCTGGTCCGGACAGATCTTCGGCCAGACGTTTCGTGCCACGGGCCTCATTCCGGTTCTGCTCGATTCCTTCGGTTCCATCTCCCCGGCGAGCGACCGGCAAGGGCGCGCTTTGACCATGGTCGCGCTGCTCAGCAGCTTCGTCGGCACCTTCAACATGTACGCAGTCTATCCAGTCGCCATACCCGCCCTAGCCGACCTCGGCTTCGACGGCATTCAGGCCGCCGCCGGATATCTCATCTACGCCTCTTGGTGCATTCCCTTCGGCGCGCTCTTCATTGGCGCACTCATCGCCAGTACAGCCACAGGTCTCCCTGTCTCTGAGATCGCCCGTTCCTCCGGACTCCTCACCCTCCCACTGATCTTTGTCTCCATCTACGGCACCTACAGGATCCTGGGTTTTCGCTTTCTGGAACGAGGAAGCCAGATTCTCTTCTGGGTCGTGTCGTTGAGTAACGTCGCCGGAATCATCCTCTTCACGCAGGTTTGGCCTCAGTATCACGAACTCACGCTCATGGCCGGCGGGTTGATCGCTCTTCCCCTGCTTGCGCTCTACGGCCGATCCGCAAAACGCAAACTTCTCCTCAACTCAAACACGGCAAGCTCAGCTCCAGCCGCTATCGCCCAGGCCTCCGCAAGTTCGGTTCAGCCGTACACGCGTTCCATGCAGATCAAGGCCTACGTGCCCCTTCTCCTCGCCATCGCCTACGCCACCGTCACGCATCTTCCTGCAGTCGACAAGGCGCTTTCCATTTTTCAATTCCAGGTGGCAGCGTGGGGATTCAGCCCCATCAAGATCAACTTTCTTACTACCCCGGCCGTTCCACTGCTGGTTGCAATTGCAAGTTGCTATGCGGTGCGCCTCAAGAAGGCCAGCCTGCTGAGCGATTTCGCGCGCGGAACCAAACATGGCGCATCAAGCCTGAGCACGCTGCTCTTCGGCAGCGCCACTGTCTATCTCATGGTCTCGACGGGCCAGATCGTCTTTCTTGGCCAGGTCCTTGCCAAGGGCGGCAAGCTGACCTATCAAGTGTTAGACGCCGCTCTGATCTTCCTCGGCGGCATGACCTTCGGCCAGGGCGCGCCCGCCATCTTCCTCTTCTCGCGCATGCAGATCACCTCGGCAGTAAAGCTCGGTCTTCCTCTCGCCTTGCTGGTAGGTCTAGTAAATCTGGTAGCCATGGGCCCGACCAACGCCGTGAAGCCGGCTCTGATTCGCTTCGCCGCGTCACTCGTCGACATCAAAGGCCGAGACCGCGACATTTTCCGCATTGGGCTGTATTGGGGCTTCGTGCAGATCGTCGTTACGACCCTCATGTTCATGATTCTTGTTCACTACTGGAAATAGCTCCGCAGTAGTGTCGAGGACAGGGCGCCTAAACAAACAACCTTCAATGCAATTGCTCTTGACGAGCGCACCGTCATTCCTCTGCTCGTTCGCCACTTCGTAAAGGAATTCAGCCGCCGGAATCAGCGTGTGAGGGACTCGATCCCTTCTGAGACCATGCAAACGCTGGTCCGCTATCCCTGGCCGGGTAATATTCGAGAACTTCCAAAGCTGATCGATCGAGCGAGCAGTCATCATTACCATACAGGTGGTGTCCCCGGGCGCCATGAGCTCGGAGAAAACCAGGAGATAGTCTGGCCTGCTGTGATGCGCGCTATCATCGACACCGGCTTCACCGGTTATCATACGACTTCCACTTCATCTCTGATGACGGCACCCGCCGAGGGCACGTACTCGACTGCGCGGCAAGCCACGCCTCTATCCGTGCCTGTTCTATAGCGGAATTTCGCGTCGCGCTGCCTGAGACCGTCGAGTTTTTGCGAGCCGATCTCAGTTGCGACCCCAATGGGGACCTGGCGGCTGCAGAGCGCATGCATCCGAAATAGACTCTTTAATCGACGCCAAGCACTGTGGTGACTCGATGGGGAAATCTGCAAGGCGATTCCTCATCTTGCACTGCGGAATGACGAACACTTGAGGGCGATCGGCGAATCCGATTGTCACGCGTCCAGAATCGTTCGCCTCGTCATTGGAAACACGCTCATTATAAAGAAAATGGCTAGTCTAATCATGTTCTGGAAGCGGGCTCCTATGCTCCGGTGACCGTTCTCGTCGACGAAAGAGCCGATGGAGTTCATTTTGGGGACGACCGGATGGTCAGCCTCCTGGCACCGTACGGGAACTCGGCTGCGCTTGAGGTGGCGCGGGGCTTGATGCAAATATTGGATTACTGTAACTGTCACCGATGCTGGAATCGTAGGAGTGCGTCCTGGCCGCGGCGCATCTTTCAAAAGATGGGAGAGGTCAGCCTCTGCGAAACGCCACAACCACATGGCTGCCATGCGCGAACGGATCCTCCACAGGACCGGCTCACAGCGGAAGTTGTTCCGGGGGCGGATAACCATGCTGCTCCCGGCCGACATTACCGTCATATTTTTTTGTTGTTTTGAACAACTCAAGATGGCCGTCACCCGAAGAAGGTCTGCATCGCTCACGAAGCGCATTCATCTCTTCAGGCGACATCTGTTTGAATCCACGCGCAATTCCTACGTTCTGACGTAAAACATCCAGTGAGTCGATGCCACAAATTGTTGTCGTGACGGGCAAACTCATCGCATAGAGCAGGGCCTCTTCTGCCTTCACGACGCCGTAGAGGATTGGCTGCCCATCGCCCCCCAGGCTCTTCATGCCGAGAGCCGCAATTCCGCGGCGCTGAAGCTCCGGCAGAACCTGCTGCTCGAAACTGCGATAGGTAGCGTCAAAACAGTTGAGAGGCATCTGGACGGCGTCGAATGGGTAATCGTGCGCCAGCATTTTCAGATGGATCGCCGGGCTCTTATGTCCGGTGAAACCAACAAAACGAACCTTGCCCCGCTTTTTCGCCTCATCCAGCGCTTCGACTACTCCGCCCTTTGCGAAATGCAGGTCCGGGTCGTTCTCGTAGATGACCTCGTGAATCTGCCATAGATCCAGATGGTCGGTGCCCAATCGCTGCAGCGACTCCTCCAGTTGTTGCATGGCGACATTCTTATCCCGGCCGTGGGTGCAAACCTTGCTCATCAAAAAGACTTTGTCGCGCCTTCCCTTTAGCCCAAGTCCCATCCACTCTTCGCTGCGGTGGTCGTTGTACTCCCACGCATTGTCGAAAAAGGTAATCCCCGCGTCCACTGCCTCCTGAACCAGGCGCACGGCAAACTCGCGCGATTGCAGCGTTCCCAGATGAAATCCGCCAAGACCGATGATCGAGACTTGTGCGCCTGTATGTCCGAATGGCCGCAATGGAATCTGCTCAGCGCCCCTGTTCGCGATTTGCGGGGGAGGTGCAGCCGATCCGGTTTGGCTGCGCAAGACGGAACTCGCAATCGCTGTGCCCGCAGATGCCAGGCCTGCCTGCAGGAAGCGCCGCCGCTCGATTTCGAGAGTCCCTTGGGATTGCTCGTCCTGTTGGTGTTGATCTGCCATTGTTCATCTCCCCGAAGTCTGCGGCGTTGTCTCTGGCACTAACCATGGTCCGTCCGCCTTTTCTAACATCTCCGTGACTTCTCTTTGGGTGTGGTCGAAAGGGAACCCATGAGGCATACGCGTCATAGGGTTGTCATACCGCAACGAGACTTTGTACGGCTCGAAGCGGCCGTCGGCCGCTGTCGCCGCGCAGCGAGCTCGCAACGCCTCCATCTCGCCTTCAGGCATCGGATGAAAGTCCCGCACGACGCCCAGGTTCTGGTGCAGCACGTCCAGTGAGTCCATGCCGCAGATCGTGGTTGCAACTGGCAGGCTCATTGCGTAGCGCAACATCTCCTCTGCCTGGACGACGCCGGCTTTTATTCCCCAGGCAGTACCACCCATGCTTTTCATTCCCAGCGCCGCCATGCCTCGTCGATTGACCTCAGCCAACACCTGCCTCTCAAAGCTGTGAAAGTTAGCATCGAAGGGATTGAGCGGCATCTGCACTGAGTCGAACGGATAACCGAGTTCGAGCATCTTCAGGTGAAAAGCCGGATCCTTGTGACCGGTGAATCCGACGAATCTGACCTTCCCTTCTTTCTTGGCTCGGTCAAATGCTTCCAGCACGCCGCCTTTGGCGTAGGCCAGCTCCGGGTCGTTGTCGTAGACGATGCCATGAATCTGCCACAGATCCAGATGATCCGTTTGATATCGTCGCAGCGAGTCTTCGAGCATCTTCATCGCTAATTCGCCGCTTCTCCCATGGGTGCACACCTTGGTCATCAGGAACACCTTGTCGCGGCGTCCGTCCCGAAGCGCTCTGCCCAGGATCGTCTCCGTTTTGCCGTTGTAATACTCCCAGGCGTTGTCGAAGAAATTGACACCTGCCTCGATCGCCTCGTGAATCAGCTGCACCGCCTCATCCAGGGTCGGTATATCGCCAAGATGATGCCCACCTACGCCGATAGCGGAGATGTGTGCATCCGTTCTTCCAAATCTGCGATAGATCATCTCTCCCGCCTTTCCTGCCAGCGCTGCTGTTTG
>DATDLS010000353.1:0-13241 GCA_036519195.1 Occallatibacter sp.
AGAACGAGGTCGGCAATCCGGCCGGGCTGGACCGTCCCAAACTCATCGAGCCGGTTGAGGAACTTGGCTGGATTGAGCGTAGCCGTCTGTAGCGCCTGGAGCGGAGTAAAGCCGGCCGCGACGAACCGCTGTAGCTCCAGATGCAGGCTGATGCCAGGAATCACATCCACGCCCGCGGGAGTGTCCGTGCCCGCCAGAAACGGAACATGGGCAGCATGGAGTTTGCGAACAATCTCCAATTCGTGGAGCACGAACTCTTCGCGCACCGGCAGCGGATCCACGTCGAGGGTCTTCATGATCCCCTTTTGCGCTGCGGGCCAATGTTTTTCCACCCACGAGCGAGGAGCATAGGCCAAATCAGGGTCTTGGTTGTAGTCGATCGCGTCGACCAGCCATTGCCCCCGCTCCCAGAAGAGAGTCGGACACTGCCAGACCTGCTTTTGCGCCAGAAGTTGAATGATGTTGTCTTCCAGTTTGGGGTCGTAGCTAGCGAGGAACATGCCCACCGTCTTCTTACCGGTAAGGTACTTGGTCTCGTCCGGAGAACTGGCCTCAAAGATGCCGATCAGATGTTCGAAGGTGTGTTGGCCAGCGGCGACAGCTTCCGAGGCGCGGATAGCATCTGGAACGTGGCCTTCATAGATGATGCCAACCTTCTTGGCTTCGTCGGCGATGGCGAAGTACGCTTCACGGGGAACGCCGGACTGGACCTTGATGAAGTCCACGCCACGGCTGTGCAGCATGTCGACCGCCTGTCGTCCATCTGCAGGAGTGGTGATGGCAATGGCTGCCCGGTAATGCGATGTTGGACCATCCAGCATGGGGCCGGAGACGACCATGCGGGGGCCGAGCAGACGGTGTGCGGCGATCTCGTCGCGGGCGTGAAGCACAGGATCGAGTGCGCTGCCCATGTCGCGGATGCCGGTGATGCCGTTGGCCAGGAACAGTGGCAGCACGATATCCGTTCCATCGGCAGCGGTGCTGTCGAAGTAGACGTGCGTGTGCATATCCCACAGACCGGGGATGAGAAATGCGCCATGCGCGTCGATGACCTGTGCAGCCTTGGGGTTGCGCAGGGTGCTGTGCGCCACCCGGGTGATGCGATTGCCATCGATGAGGACCGTTGTGTCGGATTGGATGGTGCCGCTTACCGTGTCGATGACGTTGGCGTGGGTAATGGCAAGGGTCTGCGCCTGAGCGGCAAGTGCCCAGAGTGGCAGAGAGAAGAGAAGTTTTTGTAGGGTCTGCACGCATCCATAGTAATTGGAGGCAATAGGATTCGGCCTGGATCAGAGCTCGTTTGCCAAAAGAAAGCAGGCAACGGCATGGAAGAAGTGAGACGCACGCTGCATATCGGCGTGGCCTGCTGCAGTCCTCTTTAAGATCTCGTGATCGCCGGCACGGGCGATGTGCTCACCCCGGAGATGGTGAAAGAAGCTTCGGAGGATGAGCTTGTCCAAGGCCCCTCGATACCTGCTCGATGTGAATGTGTTTCTTGCGCTGGTATCGGAAAACAACTCTGCATTCTACTCGGAAGCAAGGCTAAAACGAAACCCGTGCAGAAACAAAGCTCATCATCCTCACCCGAAACGATTGGTCAGAGTTCATTCGACCGGCGGCAGAGGCGCTCGATACCTGGAGCCGGCCGAATTCCCACGTTCCCGACAACTGCATCCCGTCGTTGCAACATGGGCCCGGTGAACTTCGCAGACTCGATTTCAGCGACCTTTCGAATCACCTTCGAGGAGCGCCCGAGAGTAGCCGCGCATAGGCACAATTTTACCGATTATGTTGATTTTCGTGAATAAACGGTAAGTTCTACCTTTTATGGCTATGTCTCTTCGTCGGTATCCGAACTGGAATGGCCCCGGTCCTGGGTCTCCCAGAAAACGCATCTCAAGAGAGAGAATTAATACACAATAGCTCCAACATCCAAGCCGGAGCTGAGCCGGTGAACCCAAAACCTTGTCGGAGCGCCCGGCAATCGACCGCAGCACTTATGAGCGGGTTGACCTGCCCCCCAATCGTCGCGAGCGCGAGATCCGTCCGGCCGGCAAGAACCGCGACGCTCGTTGGACCCGGTATCGCTACAGGCAAGCCGATACCCCCTTCCTCCTCCATCCCATGACCGGATTAGGCCGTTGCCCGCTTGATGACGTAACGGCGGGTCAGCCAGGCACGAACAGGCTCATCCAGATACTTCAGCGCAAGCCATGCCACAGTGATCACAAATGGCAGAACCAGGAAAATCCAGGTCAGCACCACTGTCTTGCCTGGATGTCGGGTGTGAGTGAAGTTCGAAAGGACATAGACGAACGGGATGTGGGTGATGTAGAGGGGATAGGAGAGCTTACCGCTGAATTTGCAAAGCCTCATCATGCCCGCGCCCGCTTTCGAGTGCGCTCCGCAAAGAATGATGAGGGGAAACAACAAGAGCACACACGCTACATCGTAGAGACCGTTGAGAGAGAGGCCGCCGGCATTGGGAAACTTTGGCATCTGGAAGACCACCACAAGAACAATCGAAAGAACCAGAAGTCCCATTTGGGGCCGGCGAACGCGAGACTGAACGCGATACAGCCAGAGCCCCATGACGAAGGAAACCGTCAATCGCAAGGGGGCCATCCAGATCTCCGTCAATCCCCAGCCCCCGTCCAGCGAACCTTTCGTATTCGCGACCCAGATGAGCAGCAATCCCGATACACCGAAAATGATTCCAAGGGTGACGGCCCGCAGCCTGCGAAGAATCAGAGCGTATGCGATGTTTCCCAGATACTCCTGCATGAGTGACCATGCTGGCCCATTGAGTGCCTGAGTCTCGTTAAGCCGGCCTCCGACTGGAGGCGAAGGCAACAGCAGCAGAGAGGTCACGTAGGCCAGCATCAGCATTGGAGCAGAGGTCTGATTAATTGCCTTTCCGAAAGGATCGAAGATATACCCCAGAAGGCCCAGAGTCGCCCCAAGAAGCACCAAAGGGTGGAGTCGGATGAGCCGAATGCGGAAAAATTGCGGAATCGACATCCGAGTCCAACGGTCATCGTAGGCATACGCAACGACAAAGCCGGAAAGCCCAAAAAAGAAATCAACTGCCAGGTATGCGTGGCGCACCAGGCTCAAAGGAGCGTCGAAGCCAAATGCGTAATTGAAGAGATGGAAGATGACAATCAGAAATGCCGCGCTTCCTCGCAAGCCATCCAGCACTTCGAAGTGCTCTTTTCCGCCGCTGGTTCGATCAGCTCGAACGGCATCTTTGGTCCGACCCAAAGCAGATACGTTATTCATTCAAAAGTCTCCCCATTCTTGGGCTGCGATCGGGCAGATTCGAACCGTCAGCGAACTAGGTGTTCTCTGCATCTGCGAACCGACTCGTGTAGCCTGCCGATCTCGTCTTTCCAGTTCGTGTGCCAGATCTTTGTGCCTCGAACATGCACAACCGGCACCCATCCGTGTTTCCGATGACAATCATCGGATCGTCGTACTGGTCGTCGCACGATCTGTTTTGCCATCACCGCTTATGAATCAGCAGAACTACGAGTCCGTATGGCGGCACCGAGGCGGTGATGCGGCCATCGTTGAGCTTCAAGTGCTCGGGCGGCGACATAGCACCGGCATTCTGCAGCTTCGAAATCTGATCCTTTGTCAGGTTCCCTGGCCGGCCCATCTGATCAAACAGTGCGAGACTGTTGCCATGGGTGCTGTCCACGCGGTAGACAGTGGCTGCTTCCATCCTACCGAAATGCTCCAGTTCTAAATCGAATGTGCGCACGGATGCGGGAGGGCCTGAATCCCGGGTGTAATTCGGTCCAATGCCACCGGGGGGTGCATAGTTCCACAACGCAATCGCGAGACCTCCATCCTGAAGCCTGGTGGCCAGGACTGAATCGGAATCGACTGCGATTCGACGGTCCCCGAGGTGATGGAGAGCGGTAAAGGCGTTCAAGGACGCTTTTGGAATATTGTCCGCAGCGATCAATCCGAATCCTCCATAGAACGCCGAATAGGCAACGCCTTGTTCCTCGAACACATCAGAGAACGTCCAATACGCCATGTTGTCGACAAGCCCATCGCATTGCCTGATGGTGTTTGCGAGCCATGGACCCATATATGGGGAATCGGTTACATTGGGTTCGTTTGAGTAACTGGCGCCATACTCGGAGAAGATCAACGGAAGATGAGGCAGCGAGGAGGCAACAATCTGGTCGTGGACTTTCTTCACCGCTCGATACACCATCTGTTCGCGGGGAACGTCCTCATTTGTTCCGAGCACGTTCGGCGCACTGTCGTTTCCATAAACGTGTGTCGAAACGAAATCGACCGGAACGTGGTTCTCATAAGCATACTTAAGGAAATCGGGAATCCATGCCGCCTGAGCTGTAGCCGGACCACCAACCTGGAGTCGCTGCGATACGGACTTAAGCGCGCGAGCGGTGTGATCGTAGAGCGTCCAATAAGTAGATTGCTTTGGCGTCCCGGCCCAGAAATCCAGATTGGGTTCATTCCATACCTCGAACTTCCAGGTGCTCACTTGCTCGATTCCATATCGGCTGACGAGATGTTCTGCGAAGGCTCGAATCATGTCATCCCAGAGCTTGTAATCCTTGGGGGGCGAAACAACCGGATGATAGAAGAAGGGATGGAGACTGCCGGGGTCTGAGGCCAACTTACGCGGCATGAAGCTCAACTCGATAAACGGCTTGATGTCTTTGTTGAGCAAGCCGTCATAGATCTGGTCGACATACATGAAGTTGTATGCCGATGCGTCACTGACTGCCTCTGCAGACAGACCGGGATTCTTGAGGACTCGATCCGGGTCGTAAAGACCCACCTCGTCCATGAGGATTCCGTGAAAGCGAACAGAGTCAAAACCAGTCGCGTCTTTAACGGTCTGGATGTCTTTACGGTAACCCTCCCTCAAAGACAAGATGGCCCGGCCTGATCCAAAGGTCTTCTCCCAGAAATGTGGGAAAGCCGTGGTGGGAGCGTTCCCGTCGATGTGGATGTTGGTTGCGTGACTGACCTGGCCGTTCAGGGGCCAGGTCAGAAACAGAACAGTGCACGTCAATAACGTCAACCTACAGAATGAATGCATGACAGATTTCTCAGGTCGATCACCGAATGCTTGGCTTTTGGGATGGAACCTTAATGAACCTGAAGGCTTGCTTTCAGGGGGGTGTTATCCGAAGACGGTCCGACAAAGACGCCGTAATCGCCAGCGGCAAAATTCCATGTCTCCTGCGACTCGTCAAATGTCTGCAATACTCTTGGATCGATTGCAACCGTTACGGTCTGCGACTCGCCAGGCCCAAGCGTGATTCGCTTCCATCCTGCCAGGCGTTTGAAGGGCTCGTCAGCCCCTTTGGGAAGCGTTGCATACACTTCGGCGATCTCTGTGCCAGCCCGTCTGCCGGTGTTCTTTACGGTGAAACGCGCAGTTTTCAGAGAGGAATCAATGCTCAGGCCGGAATACGTGTAGGACGTATATGACAGGCCAAAGCCGAATGCAAATAACGGCACCTTCTGCTGCGCTTCGTACCATTTGTAGCCAACTTCCGGGCCCTCGTCGTAGTGTACAGCGTAGCTGGAGATATGAGTGCCGGAGTTCACCGAACCAGTTCCTTGCCCTTCATCGTTCGCTGGGGGGGAGGGGATCGTGGGACGAGGAAGATCGGACTCGCTTTTGGGGAAGGTCATGGCCAGCTTGCCAGACGGATTGACGTCGCCGACAAGAACATCGGCCAATGCTTTATGTCCTGCGCTGCCTGCGTACCAAGCCTCAACAACCCCGGCAACTTTGTCGATCCAGGGCATCGTGACGGCAGTGCCGGTTTCGAGCACAACAATGGTATGGGGGTTCGCTGCCGCTATCTGCTCGATCAGGGCATCCTGGTTATCGGGAAGCGAGAGATTGGAAAGATCCATGCCTTCGGACTGCCATTGATACGCAAAGACAACTGCCACATCCGCTGTCTTGGCCAGGCTCGCGGCGGAATGCAAATCCGTTCCCGGATCAAACTCGATCTTTGTGTTCGGCAACTTCGCTTGCAGGGCTTTGAGCGGGGAGGTTGGAAACCAGATATGCTCCAGCCAGTGCGTTGCCCCCTTGCCAGGGGGCATGATGGCATTGCCGCCCGGAGGATCAACCTGTGCAGAACCACCACCGGAGATCATTCCGACATCAGCATGACCGCCGATGATTGCAATACTATGGACCTTGGACGGAATGATCGGCAGCACGGCTTGATTGTTCTTCAACAGAACGATGCTCTTTTCTTCGATATGCTGCGCAACCTCAAGACCTTTTTCAACGTCGACCACACTCTTATGGGGAGGATCATCTACTAGTCCGGATAAGAACTCCGCGTATAAGACCCTGCGAGCGTGGTCATCGATCTCTGCTAACGGAACTCTCCCCGCATCCACGGCCTCCTTCAGCTTCGGTCCAAAATAGTCAGCCATCGGCTGTTCCTGATCAAGTCCCGCCGCAGATGCTTTTTCTGTGCTGTGCGTGCCTCCCCAGTCGGAGATTACAAAGCCTTTGAAGCCCCACTCTTTTTCAAGCACGTTTCTCAGTGTATAGGGATTCTGGCAACCAAAATCCCCATTGATCCGGTTGTAGGAACACATCACTGCGCCTGGATGGGCTATGGAGATCGCAATGTGAAAGGCCAGCAGATCCGACTCCTGCATCGCCCGTTTCGAGATAACCGAATCCACAACGAAGCGTCCGGTCTCCTGGTCGTTCACCGCATAGTGCTTGATGTCACCGAGGACATGCTGCTCCTGCTCGCATTTCATGATGTTTCCGACAGTTGTGCCGGCAAGGAGCGGATCTTCGCCCGCATACTCGAAGGTACGGCCATTGCGAGGCTCACGGGTGAGGTTCACACCTCCTCCCAGAGTCATATCGAATCCCTGTGCGCGAAGTTCGCCGGCAATCACTTCGCCAAATTGACAAGCAGAGTCTGGATCCCAGCTCGAAGCCGCTCCCAGGTTGGAAGGCATCGCCGTCGAATATCGCCCGTTCGCCCCGCTGGACCTCACGCCGTAACCAGCATCGGAAATGACCAGAGGAGGGATGCCGAGTCGTTCAATACCTTCGACGTATCCAGCACCGCCGTCTGCGAGATGGGTGAGCGGCATGGTCCACTGAGATTCATGAGCCATTCCATTCCCATGCACCAAGGCCAGCTTCTCGTCGAGTGTGAGTTGCTTGAGTACCAACTCAGCCCGATCTTCGGGGGAAAGTGTCGTGTTCATCCACGGCCGCCCTGTCTCCTGAGCCACAAGGCAGCGAGTGCCAGAGAAAAGGACAAAGACCGCCAGAGGAATCAGAAAATGTGTGAAATCACGCTTGCGAATCGGCATACGTCTCCTGGCACGCCCTCGGCTTGGACATAGCTGTTTTCCAGCCTTGAGCCGATCGTTTCGAAAAGGGGTGCGTGCAGTTCCAGCATCTTACAGTTGACAGCAAGCAAAGAAGCCTCAACGGGTAATGAGTTGCGTGCAGCCGTTTAAGCCATTTATAATCTGCAAGATATGCGACAGATGAGCGGTGCTGACTGAGCATGTATGATACGAGTCTCGCGGCAGCATTCCGGGCTCGGGCGGCTCCTGCGTCGCTTCCGCGCGAGGCGCGCGCAACCAGACCACCTTTTTCCCGTGCAGCTTCCAGCCAATTTCGATGGCCAGCTGCTCGGTCTCCGGTCCGGGGAAGGTCATGCACCGACTGATCGTTTGATGGCCCGCAGAAGTTCCGGAGCTCTTTGCACTTCCTCGATGGTGTCCAGATCGAATCCGCGCACAAAGCCGGCCGGGTCGCTTCGAGCACCGTGTCGTTGTCCAAGGTCACACAGTCGCGTTTTTTGCCGGCAAACTGACGGACGAGCGTAGTCTTGCCGCATTGGCGTGCGCCGATCAACATGCCCACAGGGGTGTCCGTAAGCGCCGTGGCTACATGCCTGGTTGAGAATCTGTGAAATAGCTGGAAATCGGCGTTGGCCATCCCGGATCATTGTAGCGTCTAATCCGGATGATGGTCAGGTCCAATTCGGATTTTGGGCCCGTCCAAATCGGAAGGCAAAGAGGCTCCCATCGCAGCCCCGCATTCCACGCATTGCCCAATTCCGGGCAATTCTCTTGTTGGAGACACCGGCCTAGAACTGCGTCATTCGCGTCCAAACCATGGCTGGCAGACGGCGGGATTACCAACCGATCGGACATCGTTCCGCCGACGCCCATCCCGTTTCCGAATTTGATTCGATACGTTGAGTCGCCATTCTGTTCCCCGGACGGTGGTGAAGCCCTGCTGCGGCGCATCAGTCGCACTGGCTTCCGTGAGGCGGGCGGCAGCTTCGGGATCGAGAAAGCCCCAAGGACACGAGAATGTGTGCCGCCTCTTCTATGGGGGTGTAAGCCCAAATCCCAGAATATGCTGTGCTCTGCATTATGCCGTGCGCCGCAGGAAACCGAATCGTTGCCATACCCCCAAAAAGTCTCCAGCTGCCTTCCGGATACCCCGAACTCTTCCAGGAGCTGAAAACCCGCATCGCTCCGCCCGGATTAGGGCGTCAGCCGGGAACTGGTTCTCCTCTATTGGTCGATCGGGCGTGTGATCCTGGCACGCCAAAAGGAGGCAGGTGGGGGTGCCAGGGGCGTCGACCATCTCAGCTGGGACCTCCACAGCAGGAGTTCCCCGGTGTCGATGGCAACAGCCCCCGCAACCTCAAAGATATGCGCAGCCTGCCCGAGGCCTGGCCCGACCCTGAAATAGTGCCACAGTTTGTGGCACTTTTGCCTTGGGGTATCTTCGGGTTCTGATTGACCAGCTCAAAGACCGGGAGCAACGGGAGTGGTACCTCCGCGCCGCCGTCGAGTATGGCTGGGGCCGCAACGTCCTCGAACTTCAAATCAAGAGCGGATTTCGCGAGAGGGAAGGGAAGGCGATCACCAACTTCCAGCCCTCTTTTCCGCCCCCGGACTCCGACTTGGCCGAGCAGGTCTTGAGAGACCCGTACAACTTTGATTTCCTCACCGACACCCGCGAGGCGAAGGAGCGGGAGATCGAGCGCGGCCTCCTGATCCGTCTCCGCGATCGGCTTCTGGAACTCGGCCGCGGTTTTGCCTTTGTCGGAAGCCAGGTCCCGCTCGACGTCGGGGACGAGATGTTCTATATTGACCTGCTCTTTTATCACGTTCGCCTTCACGCCTATTTCGTCATCGAACGCTTATGTAATCGGCCACATAAGAGCTCGATGCGGACTAAGCAACCGGAGAGGTTCAAGATCTTCAATGGTAAGCATGAAAAATGCTCCGAATATCACCTGCGACGAATGCTTGCACGCTCCTCTTCATCAGGCTTCGTGAAGCGTCTCGATGGGATCAATTTGCGTGGCGCGCCACAGCGGAACCGCCGCTGAGAGCAATACGATCAGGAATGCGGCCAATGCAGCGGAGCAGAAAACGACTGGATCGTGGGTAGATACTCCGAAGACGAGGCTGTTCAGCCATCGCGATGCGCCCCAGCTTCCTGTGAGCCCTACAACTAACCCAATTCCTCCTAGCCTCGCGGCTTGCCTTCCAGTACGACGTAAGATGGCGATGGTCCCCGCTCCCAGTGCCATACGAATGGCGATCTCCTGCCTTCGGCAGCTGACCCAGTAGTTGAAAACACCATAGCAACCGATGCTGGTCAGGACCACCGCAATTCCGGCGAAGAGGACCAGCAGAAGCGTGGTGAAACGCCGCTGTACAAGTGTGGCACCGAGCCACATATCGGCGGTTTTCAACGACTGAATCGGAACGTTGCCGTCGATGGAAGCCAATGTTTGGCGCACGGTTTCCATCATGCTCTCCGGGTTACCCCTTGTCCGAATCATCACCACCATTGCGCCATCCACCCGCTGTGCGGCCGGCAAATCGATCTCCGGCAAGGGCGGGCTGTCCAATCCGATTTGGGGCACATTGGCCGCAATGCCGACGACTTCAATGACAGGACCTTCCATATAGGGTCCGCCGAGTTTGATGTGTTGGCCGAGGGCGGAACGGGGGTCCTTCCACCACGCGCGCGCAATCTCTTCATTGATCACTGCAACAGCCGGTCCCCCCGCCCGGTCGTCATCGGACAGAGCCCGTCCGGCTCGGAGCGGAATGCGCATGGTCTGGAAGTACGCCGCGTCCGCCATATTGACCATCGTGACGGGCACATCCTGCCGGCGGGGCGTGGGTCTCTCCACAACCGAATACCACCAGTCCCCACAGTCGCCAGCCGCCGGAGGGCAGTTCACTGCGCCGACCGATTCGACTCCCGGCTGGGCGCGAAGCGTTGCTTCTAGGCGCCGATAGAAGTCGAGAATGGATCCCTCGCTCTTGTACGGTAAAGACGGCAATTGCAGCTCGAGTGCAAGCAAGTGCCTGGGCTCGAATCCGGGATTCAGGGTCTCGGCGGCCCATAAGCTCCGCAACAGAATTCCCGAAGTAAACAGCAGGATGACAGCCACCGCGATCTCCGTGATGACAAGGCCTCCACGCAGCGTGTGCCCGATCCGGCTGGTGCCCGAGCCAGTGCTGCTCTCTTTCAGCAGAATTATCAAATTCACCTTGCCTGAACTGCCCAAGGGCGCCAGGGAGCAGACCAGCGCCACCGCCAGCGTCAGCGCCGCGGCGAAAATCAATACCGGAAGGTTCAGGCTGGCTTCTGAAAGCCGCGGAATATCGGGTGGCCCGAGCACCTCTATGGCGCGTAGTCCAAAGCCTGCGAGGAGGATTCCGAAAGCGCCGCCTACCAGTGCAATCAGTGCGGTCTCCGTCAGGAGCTGGCGTGCAATCCGCCTGCGCCCCGCGCCAATTGCAGTACGAATTGCCATTTCCCGCGCGCGGGTGGTCATGCGAATCAGTAGCAGGCCGCCGACGTTCGCGCAGGCCAGAACCAGGACCAGGCAAACCGAAGCCATCAACAGAACGAATACGTGCCTTAGGTCGCCGGCGCGCTGTTCCGTCAGGAACTCGGTATACGCGCGATGGTCGTCTTCGGGGCCCGGATCTGCCTGCGCGAGCCGCTGCATGATCGTATCCAGGTCCGAGCGCGCCTGCGATAGCGTAACTCCAGGTTTCAGCAGCCCGAGCACACGCATCCCTCCATGTGCATCGCGCTCTGAAGCCTGCGCAGCGGAAGGACGGAGTGGAAGATAGTAATCGATCGGCCGCAGGAAGAAGCCAGGATCTCGGGCAAGTACCCCGATCACAATATATGCCGTCCCATTCAGGGTTATCGTCTTGCCGATGATCTGCGGATCAGCTGAGAGGGTTTTGGCCCAGAAGGCTTTGGTCACCACCACCGTCGCAGCGGACTGCCGTTCATCGTCGCTTGCGGTAAATAGCCGGCCCATTATCGGACGGGAGCCGGTCAGGGGAAAGAATTCGTTCGTGACCACGCCGGCGTGTGTGAGCACTGCCTGACAGCGGCCTGTTAACGTCAGATCGGCTTTCTCAAAGCCAGCCATCGACTCGAAGGAGTGATTCTCCATCCGCCAGTATTCGAAATTGATCCAGGTTACGCTGATTCCACTCGCCTTTGCGGATGACTCGCCGAGCCACACCAGGCGCTCGCCCAAAGGGAAGGGAAGCGACTTTAAAAGAACGGCATACACCGCGCTGAAGATGGCGGTATTTGCGCCGATCCCGACGGTCAACGTCAAAATCAATATAAGCGAGAAGACAGGCGCTCGTACGATTCCCCGCATTGCATAACGAATGTCCTGGAGCAGCGATTCGAACGTCGGGAATTGCCACGATTGATAGCTTCGCTCGCGCACGGTGGTCGCATTACCAAAGTGACGCCGCGCCGCGGCACGCGCCTCTTCGGGCGGCATGCCCCGATCCAGATTCTCATCGATCAGGAACTGAAGATGGGCGTCCATCTCCTGCTGCAGTTCGCTGGCGAGATTCCGCCTTCTTCCGAGCGCGCGTGCCACCTTCGACCACCATTGGCGCATGAAATCAACCCTCCGGTGCCAGAATCCTTGCCATGGCTAGAGCAAATCGCTGCCACTTCGAAGTTGCCTTGACCAGTTGCTTGCGCCCGGCCGGCGTCAGGCTGTAGTAGCGGGCGCGGCGCCCGTTGGGCGAGGTCTTCCACTGTGCGGAAATCCATTCGCGCTGAAGAAGACGTTGGAGTGCAGGGTACATGGACCCGTTGTCGACGAGAAACTCACTGTCGGATTGTTGCTGCAGAAACTGCGAAATTCCATAGGCGTGGTTGGGCTCCAGCTTGAGGCTCCGGAGGATCAGCACTTCAAGAGTTCCTTGAAGCAGTTCGAGTTTGTCGTCAGGTAGACCATCTACAGTAGACACCCTATCTATATACGATAGAAATATAGGCCTGTCAAGCGAGCCTGCCGAGAGTCAGCGTCCAGCCCCTTGAAGCATATGTGTCACCACAAAAGCCGCGGAGGAAGCTTAGCGGGGTGGAGGGTTGGCCGGAAATCCCAGTCGAATGTCCCAGGCAAAATTGGATTTGATTTTCGCTCTCGCGTGTCGCTTACAGGCTCAACAGTTGCAGAAGTCCAAAGCACTCGTTGAGTCGCTTGGCGAACTGTTTCCCGGAGTTCCGGGTGGATGGCTACTCGGAAATTACTAGCTGAGTAACATAGAGCGGGAATGTTTACTCAATGGCAATTTCCCCATTGGTGGCTCGCTCCGAACCTGAATCTTGGGTCAGCTCATTCACGATTCTATTGAGTTGCCCGTAAAGCGTGCCCCATCATAAACCCGTTCGTGCGCATATCCCGCGCAGTCGCCCGGGCGTTCACTCTGGAAACCAAAAGGCTACAGTTCTGGCTGGAGCACTCAGTTCGGCCCCGCCAGGTTTCAAGTCAATTCGTTCCCTCTTCTTCCGCGATTGTGACCAGCGGCACTTTGGTCGAATCAAGGAGGGAACAATGAGGATTGAAAGATCGGAGCCGCGGCTCAGATCCCGCTACGACCTCATTTTCTTTCAGGCTTTCGCTGTGTTCGCGGGAGTGGCAGTGTTTCTGGGCTTCATGCAGACATATTAGCTTCCGGGTGGGTTCACTGTGCCTGCCTGGAAGCCCAATGTGTTTCCGCCACATCCCCTGATCGTGCACATTCACGGCGTGCTTTTCTCCTCCTGGTCCGTGCTGATCGTGCAGACCTCGCTTGTCACCGGACACAGGATGAATTGGCATCGCCGGCTCGGTCAGGCTACGACCGGCCTGGCCGGTCTC
>DATDLS010000354.1:0-3620 GCA_036519195.1 Occallatibacter sp.
AACGTGAGGGTAGCACCACTCGTGTCGAACCGCCGATGCCGCGCACCATTGTCGAACCGAACCGGATGCCACCGGTAAATCTGAACAACTCAGAGCGCGACGAGATTCGTCAGCGCGTTGCGAACTTCAAGGCGCACCAGGAGCGTTTCGCGCGGGATCGGGAGGACTTCGCAGCTTCCCAGCTGAAAAGGATGCTTGGGCGATCGTGACCGTCCGGCCGCCGGTGCGTTAGGCGGCTTCGATTGGTATAAATCAATTTGATGATCGAACCCGCTTGTTTAAACTCGCGGCGCAGGATGGCCGGATGGCGTTCGGCTTGACGCCGACGTGCTGACTGCTGATGCTGGCGGCCTAACCGAGGCGGAGGGTACGGTATGGGGCTCATTTCAGTTCTGATCGGTGTGCTGGTCATTGTGGTCGTCGGAGCAATCTGTTTTTGGGCCATCGACAAATTCGCCAACGACCGCCGGCTAGCAAATCTTCTTAAGCTGCTGGTGGTTCTCATATGCCTTGGCGCGATTTTGCAGCGGGTGCTTCCGCTAACGTATTGAGCGGCGAGCTGGGCGTCGAAGTAATCCGCCTAGGAGCTTGTCCGAATAGTTACTGTTTAATTCTGAGCAATTCTGATTCAACCTTGGGCCATGAGCAAGTATTTTCGTCCCTGGAATATCGATCAGACGCTGCTTTTGCCGCCGAATGTGCAGGACTTTGTGCCGAAAGGCCATGTCTCGCGGTTTATCGTCGATCTGGTGCGGGAGAGCCTCGATCTCAAGGAGATCACGGGCAGCTACGTGAGCGGGTTCGGGCAGCCGCCGTTTGACCCGCGGATGATGGTGGCGCTTCTGCTGCACAGCTATGCGAGTGGGCTGTATTCTTCGCGGCGGATCGCGAAGGCCTGCCACGAACGGAATGATTTTGTGATGATTGTGGCGCTGGATCCGCCGGACTTCCGAACGATCAGCGACTTCCGCAAGCGGCATTTGAAGGCGCTCGGCGCGCTGTTCCTGCAGGTTCTGAAGTTGTGCGAGACGGCAGGGCTGATCAAACTCGGCCACGTAGCCCTGGATGGCACGAAGATCAAAGCGAACGCGTCGAAACATAAAGCGATGAGTTATGAGCGCATGAAGAAACGCGAGGCGGAATTGAAAGCCGAGGTCGCTCGCATGCTGGCGGCCGCCGAGGCGGCGGATACTCAGGAGGACGAGGCTTTCGGCAAAGACAAGCGCGGCGACGAGATGCCGGATTGGGCCGGCGATAAGCAGAAACGGCTGGCGAAGATCCAGCAGGCGATGGCGGCGCTGGAGGCCGATGCCAGGCTGGCGGCGGAGGAAGAGCGTCGTATCGAGGCCGAAAAAGAACAGCAGCGCCAAGCCGAGGGTCGCAAGAAGCCGGGCCAACCGGCGGCACCGCCGTCGGACGAACCCAATCCCAAGTCGCAACGCAACTTCACCGATCCGGAAAGCCGCATCATGAAGTCGAAGGATGGCTTCGTTCAGGCCTATAACGCACAGGCCGCCGTCGACGCAGGCGCCCAGATCATTGTCGCGCACGAACTGACGCAGTGCGGCAGCGATCAGGGCCAGTTGATGCCCCTGATCAAGGCCATCGAGAACAATCTCGGCCGCAAGCCGGAGCAGGCCTCAGCGGACTCCGGCTACTGCAGCGAAGCCAATCTCGAAGCGATCGAAGCATACGGTATCGACGGCTATGTCGCGCCCGGACGCGCCAAGCACCCGACAGCCGCGAACAGAAAAATCGGCGGACCGCTGACCCAACGGATGCGAAAGAAGATCGACGATGGCGGCTTCGAAACGCCCTACCGATTGAGAAAGCATGTGGTGGAACCGGTGTTCGGACAGATCAAACAAGCACGCGGCTTCCGCCAGTTCCTGTTGCGAGGCGTCGAGAAAGTGCGAGCCGAATGGGCCATGATTTGTACCACCCACAACCTCCTGAAGCTGTTCACCCTCGTAAAGATCGCCTGAGCCGGTTACTCTGCAACAATCATTGGTCGCGATACCTATCTGGACAGGCTCCTAGTACCCGGAATCATAGCTGAGTGATACGTCGGCCTTTGAAGCGGCGTTGCCGGACTTTTTTCTTGGTCCAGACGAATGGCTCAGCGTGTTGGTTATACGCCTTGATGTAGGCATCGATGTGCTGCTGGAGCTGTTGGAGGCTTGTGAAGGAGGCGCCGCTAAGCGATTGCCCCTGCAGGATCGAGAACCATACCTCGACCTGGTTGAGCCAGGACGCGCTGGTCGGCGTGAAATGAAACTGCACATTGGGATGGGCCTTGAGCCAGTACTCGTTCTTCTTGTGGGTGCTGAGGTTATCGAGGATGACGTGGAGCTGACGGTTTGGAAAAGCCGCAGTGATGCTGTCCATGAAGTCGAGAAACTCGACGCGGCGGCGGCGTTTCGAATGCGTTGCGATGACCTTCCCGGTGGCGACTTCGAGCGCCGCAAACAGCGTTGTCGTTCCATGCCGCTTGTAATCGTGGCTCTGGCCGGTCAAAGCGCGGCCGTTGGGCAACTTCAGATAGCCCTGCGCTCGCTCCAAAGCCTGAATTGAAGGCTTCTCGTCCACGCATAGCACAATGGCCTTCTCGGGCGGGGCGACATAGAGACCAACAACATCAGCGGCTTTGGCGGTAAAGTTAGGGTCGTTACTCTCACACCAGGACTTGCGAACCACTAGGTCGATCTTGTGGCTGCGCAGAAACCGCCAGACGTATTGGACATCAACATCGCCCAACGCACCGGCCAGTAAAGGTCCGCTCCAGCGCGCAAACCCCTCCGGCGGTGGTTTGTCCAGCAGCCGAAGAATCCGCTTGTCGGTGGCCTTCGTATAAATCGGCTGCTTGCCAGGCCGAGGTTTGTCTTGCAGCCCTTCAAGGCCACGATCGGCATAGCGATGCCGCCAAAGACTGACAATCCGAGGTTGGACCCCGACTTCCTTGGCAATAGACCGGGTGCTGCGCCCGGACGCCGCCAAAAGAACTATCCGAGCCCGCTTCAAATCGCGCTGCAATGTCACCGGTGAGCGGCAACACGCCTCAAGCACCTTGCGGTCTTTCTTCGAAAGGTGGACTTCTCTTGCTTCGGGTATCATCCCGATGTTGAATCACGACTCATGTTCCAAGGAAAGTGCGTACTAGGTAGCCACTCGGTTCCAAGACGCGCGCGAGGTGTGGTTCATTCGTAGCCCTGCACCTTTATCCACGCTAGGCATCGCGGACTGCCTATCCAAGCCACGGCCTCAGCTTCACCCTTGAATCCCCCGATATGCTTTGTCTGACCGGTGGGAAAGGTCGCCATGACCTGCCATTCATTTCCAGCCTTGAGAGCATGGCCTCGAATATGATGGTGGTTGCAGGAAATGGTGCTTTTGACATCCTCGGAACATACTCTCAGTTCGGGACAATCTCAGCCCCCCGAAGACCGCGCGGGCTGACGCAAATTTAGGCCGGAACGATTCCCGGTTTCGTGCTTAAATTACCCGGTGTTGCGTTTGCGTTTGTGGAGTGTTGCGTATGCCTAGAACAGGCTGGACGCCGTCGATCGTGCCCTATGGCGCGGATCAGACGGTCTATCTCGTGGTCGACAATTTTGGCCGCC
>DATDLS010000355.1:0-3942 GCA_036519195.1 Occallatibacter sp.
GGCAGGTTGATCTGCGACTCCATCGACTGGGAGAGCTCGATCTTGGCCTTCTCCGCCGCCTCCCGCAGCCGCTGCAGCGCCATCTTGTCCTTCGACAGGTCCACGCCGAAGCCGCTCTTGAAGTCCTGCACGAGCCAGTCGACGATGCGCTGGTCCCAGTCGTCACCACCGAGGTGGTTGTCGCCGCTGGTCGCTTCGACCTCGACCACGCCGTCGCCGACGTCCAGGAGGGACACGTCGAAGGTGCCGCCACCGAGGTCGAAGACCAGGATCTTGGCGGACCCCTCCTTCTCCAGGTGGTAGGCGAGGGCCGCAGAGGTCGGCTCGTTGATGATGCGGAGCACATTGAGGCCGGCGATCGTGCCAGCCTCCTTGGTGGCCTGCCGCTGCGCGTCGCTGAAGTACGCCGGGACGGTGATCACCGCGTCGGTGATCTTCTCACCGAGGTAGGCCTCGGCGTCCCTCTTCAGCTTCTGCAAGATGAAGGCGCTGATCTGCTGGGGAGTGAACTTCTTGCCGTCGATCGTGACGGTCCAGTCAGTCCCCATGTGGCGCTTGACCGAACGGATCGTCCGGTCGACATTGGTGACAGCCTGCCGCTTCGCGACCTCGCCAACGAGAACCTCGGCGTTCTTAGCGAACGCCACCACGGACGGAGTCGTCCGCGAGCCCTCAGCGTTAGCGATGACCGTCGGCTCCCCGCCTTCGAGGACGGCGACAACGGAGTTGGTCGTCCCGAGGTCAATACCTACCGCACGTGCCATGAGCAGTCCTTGTAGTGTGTGTGAAGTTGAGTTGTCCAGGCTCAAGCTTGCACGATGCGAGGCATCGTGTCAAATGACTTGAGCCAGTTGGACTCAACTTTCTGGACAGCTCCTTCATTCCCCGGGCGTGCGGCGCCAAAACGAGGCCTCTTGGCTAGTGGGTGTAGCCGACTGCCTCCTCCGAGTCGGCGTCCGCGTCGTCCGTCGGCGGGTGGGGCCAGCTTCGGTACGGCTGGGGGCGGGCCCGTTCGGGAACAGATTTCCTGATCACCTGCAGCGTGAGGCGGTGCGCATGGTCAGCGTTCCGCAGGACGCGGACCTCGGCCGCCCAGCAGGCCACGGCGAGCACCTCGCGCGCGACCTCAAGGTCATCGGCCGTAAGGCCGGCCGGGAGCCACAGCCGTACCCGCTCACCGTAATCGGCGGGCGTGCAGGACATGACGATCGGCAGGTTGCCGCCGCGCGTCTGGACCCAGGCGCTCGCGCAGCCCTTCCGGATGCGGTGCGGCGTGATGACGCACCGCACCCGGGCGATGATCCGCGCGCGGGCTGGCGGCCAGCACATCATCGTGCCTAGCGCCGCCAGCCCGGCCCCCGCGGCGGCGATCAGCCCCGTGGAGCCGGAGCTGATCGCGATTATGGTCGTGCAGCCCACCAGGGCGACCATGGCGCCGATCTCCCAGCGCCAGTGCCAGGCGAGGTCGATCGGTCCAGGCCGGCGGGTGGGGGTGAGAGCGGTCTCGAGGTTGGTAATCACGCTTGGGTCGTTTGGCCGGAGCGGGCGCCCGGCTGGCATCACGACTCCCCGTCAAGCGTGTCGAGGTGCCGGGCGTTGGTTCGCCGCGCGTCGAAGCGAGGATCGCGGTATCTGCGTCCGAGGCCGCCGCGCAGCTCGGTGATCTCCCAGCCCCGCCAGCACGCTTCCTCATCGCAGGACATGAACAGGCGCTCACCCGCGCGGTGGCGTATGTCGCCGAGCCAGGCGGCGAGGCCCGCGAAGATGGTGACCGTGGAGTGGCTCTTGGTTTCCGCTGCGTTACCAATTGGCCAACGGGTCTTGTCTTTTCCGAGTACGGGGGTAGCGTTGAACATGGCACTGTCCTTTCTCGGTGGTATCTGAGGCGAGGTGGTGTTTCGCTGGGTCGGTGTGGCAGCACCGGCCCAGCTGTATGTCTGAGTGCCGTGTGTCTGGGTGCTGTGCGTGTGGCTGCGATTGCGCCATGGGAAGCGGCGTGCCGCTGGAGCGCGGACTTGGTTCGGGGAGAGCTGAATCGTGGTGGCTCCTTTCAAATCGCCGGCTCTCGCGAGGCCCCCCGGTGGCGAGCGATTTGATTGGCAACCCGGAGGCCACCGCTTGACCCCGTTGTCGAGCGGGTCGCACATGAGACGCTGTCTCTGCTTCTGTCTTCTATGGTGCCCCGGTCGCGTTCCATTGGCAAGTGACAAAAACATGTGACATCTGCAGATGCCGATGGCATGTATGATCGGCACGATACCAACGTACGGAACCTGCGCCGGGTTCCACGAGGCCCTCTGATCTGGGTAACGAAAGGAAGCGACCTCCAGTGCCGGAAGTACGCAGCCCTACCGTTCGCCGCAGAGAACTTGGTGGCATCCTCCGCTCCCTGCGCCTAGCGCGCGGGATGACGGTAGAGCAGGTAGCAGAGCAACTGCTCTGCTCCCCGTCCAAGGTCTCCCGCATGGAGACGGGATCACGCGCGGCCACTCTCCGCGACGTGCGGGACCTGTGCGACCTGTATGAGGTGAAGGACCCGGCCGAGCGCGAGCGACTGTCGAAGCTCGCAACGGAGGGCAAGCAGCAGGGCTGGTGGCAGCCCTACGAGTTGGACACCTTCGCTACCTACGTCGGCCTTGAGGCTGAAGCAACGACGCTGATCGACTTCCGGTGCACCACGGTGCCCGGCTTGCTGCAGACCGCCGACTACGCGCGGACGATGCACAGGACTGCTGTCCCAGGGTTCACTCCCGAGCGGATCGAGGAGTTCGTTGAGGTCCGGCTTACCCGGCAGCGGCTGTTGCTGCAGCGGGACTCCCCGCTGCAGCTGATCGTGGTCATCGACGAGGCGATGCTGCACCGCGTGGTCGGCGGTCCGGCGGTCATGGCCGAGCAGTTGGACTGGCTCGTGGAATCGGCGCGACAGCCGAGTGTAACGATTCGGGTCATACCCCTGGAGTTTGGCGCGCACCCGGCCATGGACAGCAACTTCAATATCCTTGAGTTCGATACGGCGCCCAGCGTGGTATATGTTGAGGGCCTGGTGGGCTGGATTTACATGGAGCGCCCACAAGACCTCGCAAGATACGAAGAGGTCTTCGAAAGCTTGCTGTCAGCTTCATTGAGTCCACGAGAGTCAATCGAACTGATGTCGGCAGTCGGGGCGCAGTACAAAGAGCGCACCGCTGAACTTTTATTTCCATATAGATAACTTTCAGTAAAGAGTCTGCTATGTCATTGAATGAAGGTGTTTTGGCGCGCCTTAGCTGGCGCAAGGCGATGCGCAGCATGAACGCCGGCGCCTGTGTCGAGGTGGGTTCCGCCACCGACACCGTTGCCGTGCGTGACTCTCAAGACCTGCGCGGGCCTGTCGTGCGTTACACGTCCGGCGCTTGGCGCTCATTCGTCGGCGACGCGCGGACCGGGCGCTTCGACGCGCTTGTTCCCTGACCTTCCCCCTGGCCTTGGATCACGGTGGGTGTGGCGTCGCCTGCGGAACGCAGGCGACGTACTTCCTCCGGCCGGCTTCCGGGACGATCTCTCCGTTTTTCTGGTCATTTACCTTAACGGCGGCATCACTAAGCATAAAGCGTAACATTTGTCTACTAGGGCGACATGTTAGGATGTGATTTCCGCTCGGGTAGGCAGGGTGATCGCATGCCATCAACAGACTTCAATTTGCACGCGCTTGCGTGGCGTAAGTCGAGCCACAGCATCAACACCGGAGCGTGCATCCAGGTGGCGGCGCTCGCCGATGGGGTGGCCGCTAGGGATTCGGCTGGCAATTCGGAGTGTATTGTCAGCTTTCCAGGCATGGCCTGGCAATTGTTCGTCGATGCCGTCAAGGGCGAAAATCCAAGCTAGCCAGGTGCCCGAGAGCCCGGACTTCACGATGGTGTGAAATCGGGTGTTAGTCACTCCAGCGTCGCCAGTAGCTCGTCT
>DATDLS010000356.1:0-36774 GCA_036519195.1 Occallatibacter sp.
GAGCACGAAGACCAGCTGCGTAAAGCTCAGCAGGCTTTGAGCCGTAAGGAGAAGTACACGAAGAACTGGAAGAAGGCGAAAGCCGAGGTCCAGCGCATTCACGCCCGCATTGCCAACGTTCGTCTGGACTTCCTGCATAAGGCTTCTACCCCCATCAGCAAAAACTACGCGATGGTTGTCATGGAGAATTTGCAGGTGCGCAATATGTCCCGATCTGCCGCCGGCACTGTCGAACAACCAGGTAGGAACGTCAAGCAGAAAACCGGACTCAACAAGTCCATCCTCGACCAGGGGTGGGGAGAGTTTCGCCGGCAAATGAAATACAAGATGATCTGGACTGGCGGCCTGTTGGTCCCGGTTCCACCACAAAACACCAGCACTACTTGTCCTGGATGTGGACATATCTCCAAGGAGAACCGCAGGAAGCAAGCGCAGTTTGCTTCTGTCGAGTGCGGCTTCTCTGAGAATGCCGACCTGGTCGGCGCCATCAACATCCTAAGGGCGGGATACGCCCGGATCGCCTGCCAAGTGAACCCTGAACTAGGGGGTCAGCAACAGGAACCCACCTCCATCGCGGCTTAGCCGTGATGGTAGGAATCCCCTTCCTTTAGGGAGGAGAGGATGTCAAACTAATCATTGACGATACTTGCAAGCTACCAGGGAGAATCGATGTCTCAAGCGCCCGAGTTGAAGGCGACTCTTACTTTGCCGCAGACCCCCTTCCCGATGAAGGCTAACTTGCCGCAGAATGAACCACTTCGGATGGCCCGCTGGACCTCTCTTGGCCTCTATGATGAGTTGCGCAAGGCCGGCGTTGGCCGGCCTGCATACATTCTGCACGATGGCCCCCCCTATGCCAACGGGCCCATGCACCTGGGACACGCCCTGAATCACGGTCTGAAGGACTTCGTGGTCAAGTCGAAAAGCATGTCCGGCTTTAACGCGCCGTATGTGCCGGGGTTTGACTGCCATGGACTCCCGATTGAAATCAAGGTGGATGAGCAGCTTGGGCGCAAGAAGCTGGAGATGCCGGTACCGGAGGTGCTTGAAGCCTGCCGCGCCTACGCACAGAAATACATCGATCTGCAAACCTCCCAGCTCGAGCGGCTGGGGGTTTTTGGGCGGTGGGACAAGCCCTATAAGACCATGGCGCGCGACTACGAGGCGCGGACGCTGGAAGCATTTTACGGATTTCTGGAGAAGGGCTTCGTTTATCGCGGCCTGAAACCGGTGTACTGGTGCGTGCATGACCGCACGGCGCTGGCCGAGGCTGAGGTGGAATACGCGATGCACACCAGCCCATCGGTATACGTGCGCTACAAGCTAACCAGCGACCCGGCCGCCCTCGCCCCCGCCCTGGCCGGCAAAGACGTCTACACCATTATCTGGACAACGACTCCCTGGACGCTTCCGGCGTCGCTGGCCGTGGCCTTCCATCCAGACTTCGAATACGTCGCTCTTCAGGCGTCGAAACCGGCCACCGGCAAAGCCCTTCTCAATGCCGCCGGGGGTGCCCCGTCCTTGCCGCATTCCCCTGCGGGAACGGGGGAAGATCACGAGCTTCAACAAACCGTCTATATCGTCGCCGAGGCCCTCGCCGAGCAGGTCAAGGCCGCCTGCAACCTGGGCGAGACAACCGAGCTGGCTCGCTTCAAGGGCGCTGTGCTTGATCGGGTGACGTTTCAACATCCGTTTCTCGATCGCCACATTCTGGGCGTGCTGGCTACCTATGTCACTGCGGATACCGGAACCGGCGCGGTGCATACTGCGCCTTCGCACGGCGCGGACGACTTTTATACGGGACAGAGGTATGGACTTGATCCGACATGCCGCGTGGATGCGGGCGGATTGATTCATGTAGACCAGAGTGCATGGCATCATGCCGATCCGCCGCCTTTCGATGGGAAGAAGATCTGGGCGGCGAATCCGATCATTATCGAGATGCTCAAGGAGTCGGGCGCGCTGCTGGCGACTGCGGACCTCGATCACTCCTACCCGCATTGCTGGCGATGCCACAAGCCGGTGATCTTCCGCGCCACCGAGCAGTGGTTCATCGCAATGGACACGGCAGTAGAACGCGCGGACGGAACCAAGACGACGTTTCGGCAACTGTCGATCGAGGAGATAGACAAAGTGGTCTGGGACCCGGCGTGGGGCAAGGAACGTATCACCAACATGATCGCTACGCGGCCGGATTGGTGTATCAGCCGGCAGCGCATCTGGGGCGTGCCGATTGCGGTGTTTCTGTGCCAGCGATGCAACCAGCCGGTGATGGATGCGGCGTTGAATCGCGCCGTGGTTGACCTGTTCGACCACCAAGGCGCAGAGGCATGGCATACGACGGCGAGCGATGGCCTGCTGGCTGCGGGCACCTCCTGCGCGCATTGCGGCGGAAATCGGTTTCGCAAAGAGACCGACATTCTGGATGTCTGGTTCGACTCGGGCACAAGCTGGTTTGCCGTTGCGGAATCGGATCCGGATTTGAAGGATGCATACACGGCATTCCAGAACGGCGAAGGCGTGCCGGTACTGTATCTGGAAGGTGGCGATCAGCATCGCGGCTGGTTCCACTCTTCCCTGCTGACTTCGGTTGCGCTGCGCGGAGGCGCGCCATACTCCCATGTATCGACGGCGGGATGGACGCTTGACGAGCGGGGACGCGCGATGTCGAAGTCGCTGGGCAATGGCGTTGATCCGGTGGATATTGCAAATCGGTTGGGCGGAGAGATCGTGCGGCTGTGGGTGGCCTCGATCGATTTCCGCGAAGACATGGCGGCGAGCGAAAACCTGATGCAGCGCTGCGCGGATATTTATCGCAAGCTGCGCAACACATTCAAGATCTTGCTCGGCAATCTCAACGGATTTGTGCCTAACCGCGACCGGGTTGCGGAGTCAGAGTTGCTTCCCTTGGACCGCTATATGCTGGCGCGGACGCGTGATCTTACCGAAAAAGTGCGGGCCTGGTATGCGGCATTCGAGTTTCATCGCGTTTACCACGCGGTCAATGAGTTCGTGATTGTGGACCTGAGTTCGTTCTACATCGACGTTCTCAAGGACCGCATGTATACCTTTGCGCCCACTGGCCTGGAGAGGCGCTCGGCGCAGACAGTCCTTTGGAAGGTTACCGAAACGCTGGTGCGGCTGGTTGCGCCGATCCTGAGTTTCACGGCAGACGAAGTGTGGGACTATTTGCCGGCTGTCAATGGCCGCGAAGCGAGCGTGCACCTGGCGCAGTTTCCCGAGCCGGAAGAAGTGTTTTCCGAGGATCCGGCCGCGCTATTGGAGGAGTGGAAGCAGATATTTACGGTGCGCGAGCAGGCTTTGCGGGTCCTCGAAGAGGAGCGGCAGGCGAAGACGATCGGCAAGGGGCTGGAAGCGGAACTGGAAATGTCGGCCCCCGGCGAGCAGTTCGCTCTGCTGAGGCGACACGCGGCGGGCCTGAAGGAGATTGTGAATGTTTCCCGAGTGAAGGTGGTTGAGGGACCGGTGCTGGCGATCAAAGCGCTGCCGGCTTCCGGCTCGAAATGCGCTCGCTGCTGGAACTTTATGCCTCACGTCTCCAACTATGGCATCTGGGAAAGTGTTTGCGATCGCTGCCACCATGCGCTCACCGAGATGGGCATTCAACCGCCGCAGCCGGAGATGGCCTCGTGAACTCGTCCTTCCCTCGCCGCCTGCCCTGGTTGATGCTGCTGTCCGGGCTCGTACTTCTTGCCGATCGGTTGAGCAAACAATGGGTGGAGGCGCATATCCAGCTGGGCGGAGCGATTCCGCTGATTCCGCGGGTGCTGCGCATTACCCATTGGACGAACGAGGGAGCCGCATTCTCGCTGTTTGCCGAATCCGCCTCGCCCCATCTGGTGCGCTGGGTGCTGGTGGGTATCTCCCTGCTGGCGGCGCTGGCGGTCTTGATTGCGCTGGTGCGGCTGGGAGATCGCCTGACGCTGACCACTGTTGCGCTGGCGCTGATCTTTGCCGGCGCCCTGGGTAATGCGCACGACCGCATCCTTTATGGGTCAGTCGTCGACTTCATCGAGGTGCACATCTTCCGCTATCACTGGCCCGATTTCAATGTGGCTGACTCGGCGATCGTGATCGGAGCGTGCATGCTTTTTCTCGATTCAATGCTGCCGAGAAAAACGCTTGCTGCCGAAGAGCATGCACTTTAATTTTGTGCTGGGAAAGTCAAGCGTCCACTACAATGTAGTGCGACGCATTCTTGGTTGACTTCGAGCGGGTATCGCTTGCTGGAGCTCGGCCTTGCTGTCGCTATTTCCTTGGCCCGAAACCGGGATGCCCAAACACAAATCCCGATCACGACCTCTCACACATGCCCTCTTCCCAGGCTTGCAAACTGCGTCCCTCTAAACTCCGGAGTCACCGTCGGAAACTTCAAACTCAGGGAGGTCCCTGCGTGATCGAAGTTGAAGTGTGCCGGCGCCATGCGGCCTGGAATCTCTTCCTGATTTCTGCCTCGTTGGCAATCATCATCGCGCAGGGCACCTCTGCCGCCGGATTGGCTCCTTCCCCAGCCGCACCGTCTGCCACCACCCCTCAGGCAGCGCCTGCGGCTGCTGAGCCTAAACAAACCACCCCAACCGAGCCTCCCAAATTCGAAGTCTCAACCGTGAAGGCCAGCAAGCCCGATCCGGGAAATTCCATGATGATGTTCACTCCCGACGGCATCTCGATCACCAGTTTTCGGCTCGATATGGTTGTGCGCGAGGCGTTTGGGATCAATGACGACCGCATTTTCGGCGAGCCGGGATGGGTCAAGTCGGACCGGTTCAATATCGAAGCCAAGGTATCGGCCGACGACACGCCAAGACTCAAGGGCCTCAAAATTGATGAACGGCGCGCCATGGTTGTCCAACTGCTTGAAGATCGATTCGGCCTCAAATTCCACCACGAGACGCGCGATTTGCCCATGTACAACCTGGTGATTGCGAAGAGTGGCATCAGGATGCAGCCGGCAAAGGAGCAGGTTCCCGCGCAGGCGCGCCACATGCTCATGGCGCACGGCGCCGGAGAGATCGAGTCAACCGGTGCCAGCGTGCAATCTTTTGTGCGCATGCTCTCAGCCCAACTGGGCCGAACCGTCGTCGACAAGACCGGTCTGACCGGCAACTACGATTACACGCTCAAGTGGACGCCCGACGACGACGCGCCGGCCATGGCGCGTCCTGACGAAACCGCTCCCTCCCCGAACGGCGGTGCGGAACAGAATCCATCGGGCCCGTCGCTGTTCACCGCGCTCGAAGAGCAGCTCGGGCTTAAGCTGGAGTCGTCGAAGGGGCCCGGGGACGTCATCGTAATCGATCACATTGAACTGCCGACGCCGAACTAAGGCGCCCCGAAACAGGCGCGTACTTGAAG
This sequence comes from Occallatibacter sp., assembly GCA_036519195.1. Taxonomy (GTDB): domain Bacteria; phylum Acidobacteriota; class Terriglobia; order Terriglobales; family Acidobacteriaceae; genus Telmatobacter. The sequence goes on from DATDLS010000356.1 coordinate 5,377, forward strand.
ACAACAGAGAAAGAGATTTTGCAAGCGGCGCGCCATGATGGAAACAGATTCTCCCGCGGCAGAGCGATGGGGTGGCCGGCCAAGGAAAGAGACTGCCTCAAACCAGCGACGGCCAAGACGACGAGCGCCACATTGCCGACTTCTAGCGTTAGGGGATCCGGCGGACGAATCCGCGGGAGCCAGCCTAAGCCATGGTCAGGCTGGTTTCTCGATCGCAAGGGCTGATGCGTTGGGTTCGATCACAGGACGCGTGGCCGCCCACCAGACCAGTGCAATTCCCGCCAATAGGGAGCCTGCGCTGGCCACCTGCGCATTCGATAAACCCCATATGATCTTTGGGTTGCGGCGCACAAACTCAACCAGAAAACGAGCAATGCCGGTGAGAATCAGGTACTGGCCGACAATGGAGCCGACGCCGTGGGGTTTGGCGCCACGCCTCCAGAGCCACAGGCCGATGAGCAAGCCGGCCGCAAGCTCGTAGAGGGGCGTCGGATGCACGCGCTGCAAGGTGGGCTCGAGGCCGTTGGGGAAGCTCATACCCCAGGGCAGCGTGGTGGGGATGCCGTAGCAGCCGTCGCCGGAGAGGAAGCAGCCAATGCGACCGACCCCGTAACCGATGGCAGCGGCTGGGGCAGCCAGATCCAGCGTGCGCAGCATGCCGATCTTGGCCCACCAGCCCTGAAACATCAGCGTAGAAATACCGAAAAGCAGGCCACCGTACCAGGCGAAACCGGCTGAATCCCAAAGAACCCGCCAACCGTAGGCGCGAAATTCGGCCGGGGTATCGATCACGTGCCACAGCTTGGCTCCCAAGATGCCCATGAGCGCGGCGAGGGCCACCATGCCCACGGCATCGGCTTCGATGCCTGCCCGCTTGAAGTTGCGGTCCATGATGAAGGCCGCTGTTACGGCAGCCAGCCACAGCATGAGCCCGAAGGTGGGCAGTTGAAATCCGAAAATGTGGAGATAAGGCAGCATACGTGGTTAATTCCCGTCTTCTCTGGTCCCGTCTTCTCTAGTATAGACGCGCCCGAACCCGAGAGCGTTACGCGCGGTGGCCAGCGATTGAGTAGTCGCTCAGCGTGAATTCAGAGATGACGCGACCGGGCCTTTCCCGCTGTTCGTTCGTCAGTTCTCATAGGGCCTCCCGGCAGTTCCCCACAGAGGGCCTTGAGCAACTGGAGTTCCCCCAAATTTGACTCAAAAAATGTTTATGACGTGGGTTCTAATCTCCCGCGTGCGTTTCTCTGCGCGCTTGGATTACTTTTCCGGGTCTTGCTTTTCTTTGTCCTTATCCCTTTTCTTGTGGAACAGATTGCCGATGGCATGCCCGGTCCCGGAGACAACGCCTTTCGCCGTGTGGCCCACAATGCTGCGCGCAGCGGCTTTGGTGTCCGTCACATAGATTGGGTGAGCGACGGTGCCTTCGATTGTGATAGGAATAGCGCCCTTCCCACTGCCGACAGAAGACATTTTTATCAGTCCGCCTGCCATGCCGCTGGTGGGATAGGAGAGGATCTCGAAGTGAAGGGTTCCATCCGGGCTTGTCATCCCGGATCCGGTTGAAGTGGCGACTGAGGGAATATCGGCCTGGATGTTGGTGGAGGTTGAGCCTGCCAGGGTTGCGGTTGTGTCACAGGACATGCTGTGGAGGAAGGTATCGGGATTCGAGATGGCCTTTCCTGCGAACGAGGCCACCGAGCCGATCTGCGCCCCAAGGTTATAGCCGACCAATGTGGTATCTGCCACCTGGACTGGGCCGGAAACGACGGGCGAAGCCATCGGCCCGGTAATCGCAAAGTTGATCGACAGAGTGCCACCCCGCAGGTGGGAACCTTCGGGAAGACGAACAGGAACCGACGGCAGCACCGCCTGAAGGTCGTCGATGGGAACATTTTTGCCCGTGATCCGGAGACCGAGCGTTCGCCTCTCGCTTTGACTCTCGATGGTCCCGGTCATTTGGAATTTCGCGTTGCCGATCAAGATATCGGACTGGGTGATTTTGATCGATAGCGTGGCGAGATCTACTTCAACCTTGTTTCGAATGGTGATGACCTTGGGTGACGGCTTGCCCCCAGGCCCGAAGATCATCTTTGATCCGACGAGTGTACCGGCGGCGTTCGCCGTGCTTCCATCGGAGGTGACGATTCCATCCACGTCCAGCATCCCGGAAATACCGCTTGCCGGGTCGATGAATTGATAGGCAGAGATATTCAGGTTGTGCACGGTGGCAGTTGCGTCGAACGGTGTCGATGTGATGTTCGCCAAGCGGATCGGGCCAACCTTGCCGGAGAGATTGGCGTCTCCACTGCCGGGTAGCCTGGTTCCGATCTGGAAGTGAAACTGGGAGGTTCGAGAAAAGTCCGTTACCACGATGTTGACATCGGAATAGACAAGGGGCTTACTGGAGGAATTGAGTTGCGCCACGGTCAGAGTTCCCTGGTTCACTTTGAATCGGGCCACTGAAAGGGGTGGATGGTTAGCCCCCGGCGCAATTTGACCCAGATGCGAGCTGTTGCCGAGTGTGGAGAAATTGAAGGTGCCGTCGGCGGCCCTCAGCAGGTGAATCTGCGGCCGATCAATGACGATTCCGGTCAGGTTCAATTGCCGGGAGAAGATGAGGGGCTTCAGGTCAATCTCGATTTTGACTGACTCGGCTTTGAGAAAAGCCGATTGGCTGAAGGCTGGGTCGTCTGCGATCTCAATGTCATGGGCGACAACTTTGCCGGAGAGAATGGACAGGCTCAGACTGCCCAGCTTTACGGTGCGTCCCAGACTGGCGCTGGCTTCGGCCTCGAGCGTCGGGCGGAAACGGTTCACATCGATCAGAAAGGGCAGAACTGCCAATGCGACGAGCGCCACGGCCGCCACTCCACCTGTAATCAACAGCCAATGCTTTCTCACAACCAGATACCCGGCTTTCCGCTGGACGCCATAGAAAGCATATGCTTATCTCCCAAACGACCCGCTCACGACTACCGGTCTAGGATGCACGATGAGAGCCAGACCGATCGGATTCATCGTGATTGGTCGGCTTCGCGCCATGCAACAGACAATCGAGATCCAGTATATGTGCGGGCCTCAATTGAGGCGCTCAACGCCCGAGCGCAGGCGGAAAAGCCGAAGGCAACTGTGCTTTTCCCCGGATTCCGCCGGCCAAAAAATCACCGAAGTCGGCGCGGCAATCGCATACCCGGGCAGCATGGCATGGCGGTAGGATAAGAATCGGGGGGACAGTCCGATGCATATCGTTCACGTTCACGCGCGGGTCAGACCCGAGTCGATTGCCGACTTCAGGCAGGCCACCATCGAGAACGCCCGAAGCAGTATTCAGGAAACCGGGATCGCGCGCTTCGACGTGGTACAGCAACAGGACGATGCGACGCGGTTCGTGCTGATCGAGGTCTACCGCACTCTGGAAGCGGCCAATGCGCACAAAGAGACCGCTCACTACCTGAAGTGGCGCGATGCGGTCGCGCCTATGATGGCCGAGCCGCGCCAAAGCGTGAAGTATGATGCCATCTTCCCCGATTCCCAAGGGTGGCAGAACCATGCGCTTTGAGTTTGCAACGGCAACACGTATTGTTTTTGGCGAGGGTACTGCTGCCACCCTCCCGGAGCTGGTTCGCAGCTTCGGAACCCGCCCACTCGTGGTGACCGGCGCCTCGACACAGCGCGCGGCATGGCTTGTCTCGGCACTCGCCGCGGAGACCATTGCGGTGGCCGGCGAGCCGACAGTCGATCTGGTCCGCCAAGGCGCACGACGCGTGCAAAACGCCGCCTGCGATGTCATCCTCTCGCTTGGCGGAGGCAGCGCAATTGACGCCGGCAAAGCGATTGCCGCCATTGCCACCAACGGCGGCGAGCCACTGGAGTTTCTTGAAGTGGTGGGAAAGGGCCGCGCCATTGCGGCCCCGCCGCTGCCATTCATTGCTGTACCGACCACAGCTGGTACCGGCAGCGAAGTGACGCGCAATGCCGTGCTCGGATCCACCGGGCACGGCGTCAAAGCGAGTTTGCGAAGCCCGCTCATGCTCCCGCAGGTCGCACTGGTCGACCCCGAGCTGACTTATGAGCTGCCGCCTGTGGTCACTGCAACTACCGGCCTTGACGCCCTGACGCAGCTCATCGAGCCATATGTCAGCGCACGCGCCAATCCGCTGACGGATGCAGTTTGCGTGGAGGGCATCCGACGCGTTGCGGGTGCGCTGCGCCGCGCCTACCATGATGGTGCGGATCGGGAAGCGCGTCACGACATGGCACTGGCAAGCCTGTTCGGTGGCTTGGCGCTGGCGAACGCCGGACTGGGCATTGTGCATGGCTTCGCGGCGGGGCTTGGAGGCTCCTCAAAGGCGCCACACGGTGCGCTCTGTGCGGCATTGTTGCCTCACGGCATGACAGCCAATGTAGACGCGTTGCGAGCGCGTGCGCCGCAACATCCCGCCCTGGAACGCTACGCCGCCATTGCGCAGCTGCTCACTGGACGGAAGCAAGCAAGCGCGGAGGACGGCATCGAGTGGGTCCACGCGCTTTGCGCGGAGCTCAACATCCCCTCGCTAGGCACCTGGGGGATCACCGAAGCTGATTTACCCGGATCAGTCGAGAAAGCAGCGCGCTCCAGCAGCATGCAAGCCAACCCGCTTCCGCTCACGGGCGAGGAATTGCTTCGGGTGGTGACGGCGGCACGGTGAGGAACTGTCCCCGGGGACGGTGATGAGAACCTGGTCAAGATGCCTGCTAACGCTGTCCGTGCAAGAGTGCCGATGACTAATGATTTGGCCTGTTGACGAAGCCGTAGTGGATGCCTCGCTGGTACAACTTTGGGGTCGTCAACACATTCGGGTTCCTTGAGAGCGTGCGGATCGAAGGTGCCGGTTTGGAGAACGCGCCTCGCGATGGGTCGAGATGGAGTGAATGAACCGTATCTCTATCTCGTGAGCTTCAAACTAGGTTCCGGAAGCGAGTCTTCCGCTTCCCTCGGTTGCGGCGGTAGGTGTTCTGCTGTTCCATGTTTTTCGTGATGTCATCTGGGAGTTGGACTTCGGCCATATAAACAACGTTGCTGCCGTTTTGTCAGTAACCGCGCCGCCGAGAGTAGCACTACCGGTATCGACACCGTGAGTGGGCGAGTGGTTGGACATGGTTTGGCGCCGCCTACGAGAGCCGGATGGTTAAAGGGGTGTGTAAACCACCTTCGCTTTCGCTTGCTTGAGAAGCATTTTTTGCTTTTGCAGCAGTGGTGGGCATCAGCGGCCGCTTATCGATGTTTTGGACATAAACGAGCATCTTCTAATGCCCTCCCCTCCGGCAAGAACTCCGCCCGAGGGCGGGTAGCGCGTATCCATCCCCTAAAACCAGGAATGGAATCCGCCTTCATCGGAACAAAGATATACGGGCTTTTTATGCTCAGCGCACCGGGCCCTACCTCAGCCCTACTTAGCACGGAGCGACAACGTCACACGGTCTGACGCGTCAACCGAGGGTGTTCTCACCTCGATATCGTGGTATCCGTTTCTGAATCCTGAATCTGGTGAACTCAGCTTCCTCGCACCGACAGAAGCCGCGTCCCTTTCCGGGCGCGGGTAGTTCACACTTCCAGCGGTTAAGAACAAATGCGCTGATCAATCGACTTGGCCATTTGTGTCGCCAGTGTCGGTTGAGTTCGCACGGCGCGGATTCTGGGCCGGCATGGGAGCATTCCCATGCCGGCATTAGCCAAGTTACTTGGCAACCGCAGCACGTGCGGCCTGCTTCTTCTGGCGTCTGACTTTGGCCCAGCGTTTCCTTTGTGCATTGGCTATCGCTTCACGGGCATCCGCACTCAGCAAGCGTTTTGCCGGCTGTGCGGAGGGTACCTGTTTCCGAGCTTTTGCAGCAACATTGGTGTCCGCGACGGTCAGAGCCCGAATGCGAGTTAAAATTGCAATCGCAGCATCGATCTCCTTAACCAGGTTCCCCTTGGGCTTGCGCCCGGTCTGTTCTCTACTCATGAATATCCTTTCTCCTGATTGCATTAAGCAACTTATATAGAATAGACCCAAATCACGGGCTCACCCAATCTGAACGGCGGCGAATCTTGGATTGGCTAGCGGTAAGACGCCATCCAAAGATCTTGCAAACGAAGAATTCTTGCCCACTGCCTGGCAAATCTCACGAGTCAGCTCTATGCCTCTGATCAAATTCCTTATCGCAGTTTTAGAGATCAGATGAAATGGTTCACCGAAAAGCGGCCAGAGGCTGACTCCCAATACGCAAAGATTCTCCACAGTTACACAGGCTGGTTTACGACCCTCGGAATAAGCTAATATTCGCGCAACCGAAAAAAGCTAAAAGATGGGATGCTTGGTTACGCCTCCGGAAAGGCCAGCGCCGTGGCAAGCCAACGAGGAATTGGCTTATTCAGGCGAACAGATTTCCCGGCCTCATAGATAGCGACAAGCCGGTAGGGATGTCGCAAGTCGTCGTTATCGAAAATCCAGACGTGAGGCACTTCGCGTACTGCGTTCTGCAAATTTGCCAGGATGCGGGGGTATCTCGTTTCCAGTTTGTCGGTGGGTACATCATGGCCGCCCTGTGAAACACGCATTGCTACACGCTGTTCGGAAACTTCCGGGCCAGAGATTCCGATGAAGCAAAGAATCACGGTGTAGCCTGCTGTGGCTGCATCCTTCAGGAAGGCCAGTTTGTCACCAGCCGGATCGGAGAAAACCGTCTCGAAGACAAAGCTCTCCCGCTGCCTGACGAGTTCCCGCCGTAGTGAATCCGCCACTTTAGCGGCCTCATAGGGACCAATTTTTAGTTCACGGGCCAACACATCGGCATTTACTAAACGCAGCCCCGCCGCCTCAAGATGAGCGTGGTAGAAAGTCGATTTGCCCGCGCCGTTTGCTCCTGCAAGAGCGACGATGACAGGGCGGCGATCCAGAGGAAGGTCCACTACTTTGCTGCCACCCGCTTAGTTGATTTGACGGATTGAAATTGCCTATTGACGAAACGGCCCGTTGTGCGGCGACCATCCTCATCAATGCGAATCAACAGGCCAACCTGCTCCGGGTGCGCTTCGTAATGAGGAAAAGGCTGGCTCTCAAGATAGGTCTTCAGCCGTTGACGGCCTTTGGCGCTGTCCACGGAATCGAGGCATTCAGACAAAGGCCGAGCAGTCGCGTTGCGGCATAGGGCCAAAGCCTGATCCCCCTGAAGAAGAGGTTCGATGGATCGGCCAAGCCGTGCCCAAAACTCGACCTGCCCCGCAATGGAGCGTTCGACCAACTCGCCCGTTATGCGGGCATCGAGAACGAGAGCGTCCGAGAGCTTTACAGGTTGGCTCATGTGCAAATGGTAGCATAATGCTACCCAGTTTCCAAGTCTGTATCCGGCGGCGGCGTTAGCCGACCGTTCCCCCGACTGGATCGGCTTGCTCGCCTGAATGATCTCGGTCCCCAGCTCTTCCGCCGACATGATCAGGTCCGCGGGCTCACCCGTCACGAGCCGCCCAAGAGCCTGGTCTTTTTCTCCACCCTGGTCACCGCTAGAACCGGCTTCGCCCTCATCGAAGGCGCCTGAATGCGAGTCGGCCTCCTCGCGCATTGGTGGTAACTAGACACTACCCGGCTCAACAGTTCGAGAGATTCTCTCGATGCGTCCTTGGGCGCGATGGTTGAAATCGGAATGCAGCAGGTTGTCATTCCTAACGACGCCATCACGACGGCTCGAGCTGCCTTGACAAGTTCATAGAGTCGCCGTATACAGATAGGGTGTCTACCGTAGACAATCTACCCGATGACGAAAAACTTGAACTGCTCCAGGGCACTCTCGAGGTTCTGATCCTCACGAGCCTTAAGCTGGAGTCCAATCACGCCTATGGGATTTCACAGTTTCTCGAGCAGCAGTCGGACAGCGAGTTTCTGGTCGACAACGGCTCCTTATATCCCGCGCTGCAGCGTCTTCTGCAACGGAAATGGATTCAGGGGCGGTGGAAGTCTTCGCCGAACGGGCGTCGCGCCAGGTATTACAGCCTAACGCCGGTAGGGCGCAAGCAACTGATCAGGGCAACCTCGAAGTGGGAGCGATTCGCCGTAGCTATGACGAAAATTCTGGCACCGGAGGGATGAGCTGATGCACCGATGGTGGTCAAAGATCGAATGTGGGCTTGGAAGAAGGCGGAATCTGGGCACTGAACTTGCGCAGGAGATGGACGCCCATGTTGAGTTCCTGATTGATAAAAACCTGGAAAGGGGAATGGCGCCGGAAGATGCGCGTGCCGCGGCGCGGCGCGACGCGAGTTTGGCAATTTGACCACGGTGCGCGAGCAAAGTTACCAATCGTGGCAATTTCTCAGATTCGAATCCTTGAATTTGCCAGCGGGATGCTGCGCGAAGGGCATTGCCCCTTGTCACGCTCCATGCATCGATCGTCGTCCTCGTTGGGCTTGAAAACTTCTGCGAACGCCCCGACTTCCTCTCAATCCGTGCACCCGCAGAATTATCGTACCGCCTCAGCGCAGACCTCGGCGACGAGCTCAAAATCGTGTTACATTTATTTATGTAACACGATTTTGAGCTGTTTTTGGAGGGTTCGCATGGAAGCCGGAAAACAAGCCAAAGCCAGGAATGGGGAAATGGTGAGGTCAGAAACGCTGACCTTTCGACTCAACAAACGACTCAGGTCCCTCGCCGAGGTGGCCGCACGTCATAAGGGCGTCAAGTTGGCAAACTATGTCGAAGGGGCGCTTGAGGCCAGTCTCAATGAGCCGATTGAGTTTCTCGAAGGCCAATCCATTGCGGCCAAGGCTGAGGAACTGTACGACGATGATGATGCCACGTGTTTTCTCAGACGAATTCGTTTTCCGTGGGCCATGGATCCAGCGCAAAAACGTCTTGATGATCTGGTCAGAACCAGCAAACTGCTCTACCCGCATTGGAACGTTTACAACGCTGTGCTGATCAAGCAGTACTGGAATGAGCTATGGGCTATTGCAGAGGGTAATGATGATCTCCGCGCGCTTCCTGCTGAACTTTTTGAGGGAGTCGATATCGAATTTGCACTGATGAGCGAAGCGGAAAGAATTGCCCTTTATCAGAAAGACCCCGAGGGGTGCGCCGAGCGTACCCAAGCTTATATCACCTGCACAAAGAGAATCATCGACACGTGCAGCAGCCCTGAACCAAGGAAACCAAGCGTGTCCTGAAGGTTTTGATTTGTGGTTTTCATCAACCCAAGGCCTCGATATTCCACGATGCGGAACTGTGGGTTGAAACTGGCTCTCAACATAGGGATTGTTCCCTGACAAGCAGATCGAGGGGGTGGAAGGGGACGAGAGACAACGAGGGAGCACCCCGTTGGTCCATGATTTGCACAGCCAAAGCTGCTGCCCAGGCCTCTCTGCCGAGCGATACTGTCTGCATGTCTACCGTCACTTACCAGGGCCACGAGGTTCTCTATACACGCCAGCAGATTGCCGCGCGCGTTGCCGAAATGGGCGCGCAGATCACGCACGACCTGAAGGGGGAAAAGCTGGTCATGATTGGCGTGCTCAAAGGCGCGGCGCCGTTCCTGTCCGATCTGGCCCGCTCCATTGAGGCCGATGCCACGTTTGATTTTGTGGCGGTTTCGAGCTACGGCAAGGGGCAGCGGTCGTCGGGCGCCGTGAAACTGATTAAGGATCTCGACGAGCCCATTGAGGGCAAGAACGTGCTGGTGGTCGAAGACATTCTGGACACCGGCCTCACGCTTGCCTACCTGCGCAAACTTTTTCTGCAGCAGCATCCGAAGACGCTGCGCATTGCCACCCTGCTCGACAAGCCTTCGCGACGGGTGGAAAAGATCGAAGCCGACTACGTGGGGTTTTCCATACCCAACCTGTTTGTGATCGGGTATGGCATGGATTACGCGGAGCGGTATCGTAACCTGCCGGACATTTGCTTGATGTCCGCCGATCATCCCGCGTAGAACAGAAGGCCGGGATTTGATCGGGCCGGGCTCATTAAGTCAATAGCGCCAGGACTTGGTATCCGCGCCTGCCGGGGCTGTGGCCAACATGTGATTGGCCATCAGCGGAAGCACGCGCTCGACCCAGTCTGCGTTGTTCTGCTGCATGGTGTACTCAGGCGGGCCGCCGGTGTAACAGTGCGGCATGCCGGGCCCGAACTGAAAGGTCGCATCGGAGTGCGGATTGCGGGTGGCGTCCAGCTGCTTTTCAAGCAGGTGCACTGCATTGTTCAGGAAGTAGGTGTCCCCGTCGCCCACGGCGAGATGCAGCTTGCCTTCGAGCTTGGGGCCGAGAGCGGGCCAGTCGCGCTTGAGGATGGCGGTCAGATCGTAGTGTTCATGCCAGTATTCGAGCACCTTCTTGTCGATGTCGCCGCTGAGCGGGTCGATGATCTGAGCGGGGTAGCCGTCCCCGCCGGCGGGTGAGAAGACCGCCTGCCAGATATTCCACTGCTCGGTGGACCGGCCGTGCGTTCCCAGCACGTATTCGAAGGCGAACTCACCGGCGGCGTTGGCGATGATCGAACCGTCGGGCTTTCGATCCGCAGCGACGGGGATTTCGCCGAAGTCGCCCTTGCGCACAAAGGCGTTGCTGTCGTCATAGAGGTTGATGTTCTGGTAGCCGTGAAAGTCCACTGGGTCCGGGCAGGCGGCCCAGGTGCCGTTGTAAAAATCGGGATAAAAGACCTGGCTGGCCAGCGCTTCCCATCCGCCGGTGGAACCGCCGAACGTGGCGCGGGCCCATCCCTGGCCGATCCCCCGGTACTTCTTCTCAATGGCGGGAATCAGCTCTTCGGTGATGGCCGATCCGTACGGGCCAAGGTTGGCTGAGTCCACATCATAGGAGTCGTCATAGTAGGGGTTGGCGTCCTGCACATAGATCAGGATGACGCGAGGCAACCGGCCGGCAGTCCAGTCCTGAAAGAAGCGGTAGCCGTTCTCAAGTCGGCGCGCTGCGGGCCCCTTGGGGTCAGGCGCGGCGGTGACGAAAGGTTCCGGGCCAAACCCAGCGTGGTAGTGGTCCTGGTAGAAGACCAGAGGATACTTTGCGTCCGGATGTTCGTCAAAGCCATCGGGCAACAGGATCCACGCGCCCAGCCAGACGTCGCGGCCCCAGAAGCGGCTCAGCTTCTCGCTTTTGAAGCGCATGTACTTGAGCCACTTTGCGCCGGGATCTTTGGCAGCCATTACCACCGGGTCCAGATCGGTTCCTTCGATGGGTGGAATGACCTGGTCGAGCGTGAGCTTGACGGTCGCTTGCGCCTTGGGGTCGAAGTGAATCTTCACAGGCTTGTCGTAAGGGTTGCCGGGCTTCAGGTTCCAATGCTGGCCCTCGCCTTGGTCGGGCGGAAGCCAGACAGTCTTGCCCGAAGCAAGATGAAAAGGCTCGTAGACGTTGAAGACGGCTTGGATGAAATAGTCGCCTGGATCGAGGTCGGCCAGCGAACGGCGCGGATAGCCGAGAGTTTTTCGGTCGACCACAATCGGCTGGCCAGCAGGGACGCCGTCGACATCAATGCCAAAGCCCTGCGCGGAAAGATAATCCTCCGAGAGCTGCATGCGCGGCTCTTCCCTGCCGTCTTTGGCAATCACCAGTATCAGGTGGCCATTGAGGGGTTTGTCCGCAGGCACGATGATTTCGATTCGCTGGCCATGGCACGTTGCTGTCGCGCTGGTCATAACCAGTGCCGCTATCACTGAAAACTTTCGCATCCGATTCTCGCCGTCTTCACTGGAATAGCGACATTCAAGTTTAACATTTGCGGGAGGGAAGACGACGGCGCTCGCCCAAGCCTAGCCCTTATTTATCCGCGGCATGCAACCTTGCAGCTTGATTTCACGTCAATTCATTTGGCCTGGGGGCCGGAGAGGAATATACTCATCTTCCGACACCAGTGCGGTGCCCATTCTGTCGAATGGAATTTGAGAGCCGCCACCTAGAGCGGACTAACGTTAGGAGCACGACCATGGCTTCCACCACTCCCATCAATGTTGCCGAACTGGAGTTCGACAATGGCACGTTCGATGCCGCCGCCTTCGCGGAAAACGCCCTTTCCAGCTGGCCGTCGCTGGCCGCCGTCATTGATCACACACTGCTGAAACCGGACGCCACGCTTGCCCAAGTGGAGAACCTTTGCGACGAAACCATCCGCTACCGGTTCGCATGTGCGATGATCAACCCGGTGTGGGCCTCCACGGCGGTCAACCTGCTTTCCGGCACCGGAATTCCGGTGGGCGTGGTCATCGGGTTTCCGCTGGGCGCGTCGCTGGTTTCCACGCTACGCCAAGAGGCCGCTTCCCTCACCCGCCTGGGCGTACGCGAACTGGACATGGTGCTGCCCATTGGCCATCTTAAGAGCGGCAACCATCAGGCGGTCTTCCACACGATCCATGCCACTGCCTCGGCGGCGCATCATCACGGCGCGATTCTCAAGGTGATCCTGGAAACCTGCCTGCTGACGGTGGAAGAAAAGCTGCGTGCCGCGGAGATTGCGATCCAGGCCGGGACGGACTTCCTGAAGACGTCGACCGGATTTTCGACCGGCGGCGCAACAGAAGCCGATGTGGCCCTGCTGCGCGGAGTTGCCGGCGCACGCTCTGGCGTCAAGGCATCGGGCGGGATTCGTACGCTTGCCGATGTGCGCACCATGCTCGAAGCCGGCGCCAACCGAATCGGCGCGTCTGCTTCCGTGGCCATTGTGCGCGAATTAGGCGCTGAGTAAGCCGACAAACCACAGATGCGATGCTCGGCTCTGCGATGATGAGGCCGTTGCCGGAACCGTTCGTTCCCCATGCTGCCCCTGTTCACAACCGACCTTGCTCGCTCTTTCGCCGCGGTCCTTCTTTGCTGCACCATGCAGAGTTCTCCCCGCAGAGTTTCCGCTTCGATCAGGCGGTCATCTTCTTGGCACCCCAGGGGGATTCCAACCCCATCCGAACCACCCGTGAGCAGGTTCCGAGTTCCGGACCGGGCCGGTTATACGAGACGCCTTGGCCGTGCGGGAGTGCCCAGGCCTGTTGCTCACGAACAGACAGATCTGGATCCATAAGCAAGAGCCTTCCGCGATAGCCGCGTGGGCAGTTTGGTTTGCACCGGCGTGCTGTGTGTGCGATCGGTACGCCACACCTCTCGGCTCGGCATTCGAGAGCCGGATTACCGGTTTGCCGGACTCATTTGCTGCCGCCTCCCGGCCCGGCGCGGCCAGCGAACTCGATCCAAATGGAAGTGCAGGAGTCCGGCGCGGGCATCGAAGTTCCCACGCGACCAACTGCTTGATCCGATATCATTGGTATGCAGACTCATGTCCATCCCCTCCTCATCGCCGCCGGCTGAATCCGAGTTTGAAGGCGACTACCGCCCCGCCGACCCGACCAACCCCGACGCTCATTTGGACCCCGTGAACGCACGGGTCGAAACCGCTGACCTGAGCTACCTGGTTCGCATGGCCGACGCGTTGAACACCACGCTCGACCTGGAGACGCTGCTCAACCGTACTTCTGAGCTTGTCCGTGCGGTGATTCAATATCGCATCTTCGCCATCTTTTTGCTGAACGATCGCACCCACGATCTGCGCATGCGCTTTCAGATTGGCCACACCTCGGAGACGCAACGGACCCGCGTGCCGCTCGGTCGCGGGGTCGTAGGCCAGGTTGCCTTGACGCGCCAATCGATTCTGTTGAACGACGTTTCGAACTCGGAAATCTACGTGGCTGCCAACCCGGAAGTCTGCTCGGAACTGGCCGTGCCGCTGATTGCCAAAAATCGACTCATCGGCGTCATGGATCTTGAAAGCGAGCATGCCGGCTACTTCCGCGCCGAACATTTGCACCTGCTGACTCTGACGGCTTCGCGGATTGCTCAGGCGATTGAGAATGCGCGGCTATATACGCGCGTCTCCCGCCAGGCCCAGACTCTTTCCGTGCTCAATGAAGTGGCTGTCGAACTCACCTCGATTCTCGATCTCGACCCGCTGCTTGAGCGCGTTGGCCAGTTGCTGCGCAGGCTCATCGATTACCAGATGTTTACCGTCATGCTGCTGGACGAGAAGGGCGAGTTCCTGATTACCCGCTACGCCTGGCGCTTCGGCCATACGCATGCGCCGAGGCGCCGCATCTCGATTTCAAGCGGCCTGGTTGGCGCGGCAGTGCGCGAGTGGCGCCCGATCAATGTGCCGGACGTGCGCAAGGATTCGCGCTACCTGGAGATGAATCCGGAGACGCGCGCGGAATTGATTGTGCCGCTGTTTTACAAAGGCCGCGTCATCGGTGTGCTGGATCTGGAGCATACACGCACCAGCTTTTTCAATGACGAGCACAAGCACATGCTCACTACGCTGGCCGCACAGGTGGCGATTTCGATTGAGAACGCGCGGCTCTACCAGGCAGTTCGCCGCCAAGAGGCGCAACTTGAGCGTGATATCTCGATGGCGCGCGAGGTTCAGTTGCGCCTGCTGCCGCCCGTTGCGCCGTCGCATCCGCACGCGGAAATGGCGGTGCGCTTTTTGCCGGCGCGCACGATCGGTGGAGACCTTTATGACTTCATAGAGTACGGAGACAATCGCACTGCCATCGTGCTGGGGGACGTAAGCGGGAAGGCCGCGCCGGCTGCGCTATTCGCGGCGCTTGTCAGCGGCATCATGCGCTCTGCAGCTACCCAGCAGCCTGATCCCGCGCAGATGCTGGCCACGCTCAACGATGCACTGCAGGAGCGCAAGCTGGACTCGCAGTACGTGACTCTGCTCTTCGCGCTTTGGAACGATGAGACCCGTACGCTGCAAGTGGCAAATTCCGGTGCCGTGCAGCCTATTGTCTGCCGGCAGGGGAAATCGAGTGTGATCAAAGCTGAGGGATTTCCCCTGGGACTTTTTGCAGATGTCAGTTACGACGAATATCAGGTGGCAACCGAGCCCGGAGACGCCATCGTGTTTATTTCCGACGGAATCTCGGACGCTGAAAACGATCAGGAGGAAATGTACGGCGACGAACGACTGTCGACCGTGCTCTGCGCCAACCGCGGCCGCCCGGCCGCGGACATTGCCGAGGCGATCCTGGCCGACGTGACCGGCTTCCAGGGTGGCCACGACCGATTTGACGATGAGACAATCATCGTGCTGCGCGTACTGTGATCCTCTCAATCCCCTCAAAGGGCCAGCCAAGCAGAATGTCGCCGTTGGCCCATCGAGCCAGACAGTGGAACTTAGGCTGCCTGAACAGCTCCGTGTCGGGGAGAGATCGATGCCGATCGATCGAGTTGGCTATCACCGGAAGCCATTAACAGCGCCGTCGCTCATTGCGTCCCTGGTTTGCGGAAGGATTCAACGCGGTCGGAATCGATTGGAAGAAGAGGTACGCGAAGATGAAGGAAAAGAGCCGGCGCGATAAAGTGCCACGATTCAAAACAAAGAACCCGCTGCTGTGGATCTTTGAGCCGCTCGAAGATGACCCGCGATTCTTCACGAGGAAGCTGTTCAGCTTTGATGCGGCGCATCTCGACAACCGCCTTTATCTGGCTGTGGCGACGGGAAACGAGCCGTGGAATGGGCTGCTGGTGTGCACATCACGCGAACATCACGCTTCCATCCTGGGGCAGTTTCCACAGCTGGTCTCTCATGAAGTGCTGGGCAAGTGGCTTTATCTTTCGCAAGGCCATCAGGAGTTTGAATCTGTGGCCCTGGAGTTGGCAAACCTGGCACGCAAGCGCGATCCGAGGCTTGGTGTCGAATCCAACGTGAGAGCGCGGCAAGCCTAGCTTCGGCGGGCGACGGCGCTAAGGATGTCCGGCGCCGTAGTTGGGAACATGCGGCGTGAGCTTGCGCACTAAAAATTCCTGAAACAGATTGGAAATGGCGCTTGCACCGGTGTTGATCAGTGCGTTCTCGAACGTCAGTCCCACTCCGTCACGATTGCTCGCCGGATAATATAAATTCGAAATCCCGCCTGCCGCCAGGCCGCCGAGGATCCCCGCGTAGGCCACTTGCCAATGGCCGTTGTCCCCTTTGCAACGGACCGAGAATGCGATTGCATAGAGGGCGCGGGAGCGCACGCTTCCTGTTCCCTTGTAGAAGTAACGCGGATCCTGCTTCCACCACGCGGGTAGAATGGCACCGCCAATCATGGTGCCGATAAAGCTGTCTGCGTAGCCTGCGCCAAATCGCTTTCCGTAACCCTGAGCCCCCTGTCCATAGCCGGAGAAGCCGTTGGTTGCTTGTTCCACTCCGGCAACCACGCCCACGGCCAGAAATGTCACCGGGTCCACGGAGGACTTCCAGGCCAGGCTATATTTCTGTCTGGCGGTCAGCGGCGGTGCATGGGGCACGTAGGTGACATAAAAGTTGGGAATGGCGCCAAATACGCGCTGCGTCTCTTCCACATTAAGCTCGGCCTGGGCAATTTCTTCCGGCGATGCTGTGACTTCAACCCGGCTGGTGGTGCCTTTCATCGTCAGCACAATTGCTTTGGCGTCGTAGTCTTCCCCGTCCTGCAGTGTGCCGGTGACGGTTTGGGTTGTGAACCCGTTGGATGTCACAGTAAGCTTGAATCTGCCGGCGGGCAGGCTTGAGAAAGCGAATTCTCCACTGCTGCCGGTCATTGCGGTTCTGGCGGGCGTCGCGCCGGCGGTGTGATCGGCTGAGATTTCGATCAGACTCACCTGCGCTCCTTCAAGAAGAGCGCCCGCATCATTGGTGACAACACCATGAACAGCGCCCGTAGCGGCACTGCCAGGAATTTCCTGGCCGACGGCCGTCTGAGCATAGGGCTCGTCGGGCAATTCAACCCTCTGCCCCCACGCCATCGCGCATTGGGACGCCAGAGCAGCGACCATCAGGGCGCCCACCAAACACATAAGTCTGCGCAAAGGCATTTTCAAAAGGACTGAACTGCTTTTTCGTTTGCCGATAGAACTGATCCGAAATTTAAGAATCACCTAGATTCCGATCGCTGATTTTGGGGGAGCACAAGGCCAAAAATGACATTTCGCTCCGTAGACGGTTAGACGTCTATTGTCGCAGGAAAGGCCATTTTCGGATTTATGATTAATTACTCATTTAAATGCAATCGTGGATTGGGGCGGAATCGCATTTATCCGGATCGGTGCGGGTTCCGGAAGTGGCTATGCTCACCCTTCCCTTCAGCCACAACGTGCTCTGAGCAAACATGATTCGTGAATCTGCTCGGTGGCGATATTAACCGATTCATGATTCCCCCTTTGGCGACCATTCAACCGCAGCACGCGATTTGAATTGACTGTGGATGAGAGCCTCGGACCTCCACTGAGGTTCCAAAGGATCTCTCATGCAATCTGCCGGACAGTGACTGCCGTGCTCTTGATCCACGACCGTGTGTTCTCTATTTCGAAAAAACAGTTTGGACCGGTTCGTTCGAATTGCAACTTCAGAAGCGGAATCATTGCGAGTCTGGATTCATGGCGTTTGATGAAGCCACAGAGTCCACGCGCCGAGAATATGCGGCCCGAATGAACCGTGTGATCGACCATATTCAGAAACATCTGAATGACCAGCTCAACCTGGAGCACTTGGCAGCCATCGCCTGTTTCAGCCCCTTCCACTTTCATCGGCTGTTCCGCGCATGGACCGGAGAGACGCTTCAGGCCTTTGTCCATCGGTTGCGCCTCGAGCGAGCGGCCGCGGAGCTGGTTTTCAATCGCCCCATGAGCATCACGGCGATTGCGCTCGACTGTGGCTTTTCCGAATCGAGCGCCTTTGCGCGGGCGTTCAAAGAAGCCTTTGGTGTATCTGCCACAGCATGGAGGAATCGCAAGATTCGTCAAACGAACCGCAATTCGGGTGAAGTCAGTGGGGATCCAGTTCGGCGATTATCGGAGCTGCCGGGGCAGACGGCCCGGAACAAGGAGATTCCCATCATGAACTTTCCGATCGAAGTCGAGGTGCGCCGTTTGGCTCCTGCTACCATCGCCTATCTGCGGCATATGGGCCCCTACATCGGAGATTTTGCGCTTTTTCAACGGCTCTTCGGCCAGCTCTTTAGGTGGGCTGGACCGCGCGGGCTGCTAGATCCTGAAGCGTCATACCTCAGCCTCTTTAACGACAATCCCAATCTCACACCGGCAGGGAAGCATATTCTGGAGGTGGCTCTTATCGTCCCTCAAGATACTGCTGCAGTCGGCGAAATAGGCATCAAGACGATGGATGGCGGTCTTTGCGCCATTGGGCGTTGTCGCGTTCTGCCCTCTGAATACGCTAAGCCTTGGGACGCACTTGTGGGCGACTGGCTCCCAGGCAGCGGCTACCAGCCCGACCATCGCCCAGCTCTGGAGTTCTATCGGAATGATCCGGCGACGGATCCGGAAGGGAAATTCGAACTCGAAGTCTGCCTACCTGTGAAACCGCTGTAGCCGGATGGAGAACCTTTTGTATCCCTTCTTCTTTTCTGCGCT
The DNA here is from genome assembly GCA_036519195.1 of Occallatibacter sp. Taxonomy (GTDB): domain Bacteria; phylum Acidobacteriota; class Terriglobia; order Terriglobales; family Acidobacteriaceae; genus Telmatobacter. Next base: position 23,780 of record DATDLS010000356.1, read on the forward strand.
CAGTCATCTTCAGGACGGCGCGGCCTTCGATCAGTATCTATCCCCATTCAGTCTTCCCAATGATTACAGCCGAAAGTTGGCCAAAGAGTAGATTGGGAATGTCTACTGGGTTATGCCGGGTTACTGGCAAGGAGTTATCTGTTGGTCAACCGTTCATCGCGCGGACATTCTGCGGAAGAAGTGGTGCGCGCCCTCGATAACGATCCTATCGAAACTGCCCCGGCCTAAAGAACCGTGCTCAACCTGGTCTCGTTTACCGGAGCAGTACCGATAGGAACCTAACGTTTGGTGGAACCGATAGAATGCCGACATGATTTCTTACAGGCCAGCGGTTTCCGCAGACGCAGGTTCACTTTTAGTGCTCATGCGATCATTTCCTGCGCCAACTCAGCCTGGTGAGCAGTTTGTTCTCCCTTGTTTGGAGACGAAGGTCTCCGACCCACACTCCTCCGTGGCGGTGCTCGAAGAGGATGGCGCCCTGATTGGTTATATTTCCGGGCACTGTCATCTTGCTTTCTATGCCGGAGGCAAGACCGCATGGGTCGATGAGATACTAATCCGCCCCCAAGTTCCGGCCGGGCGCGGATTCTCGCCTTTGGTTAGCGCGGAGACTCACCATCTGCTGAGCGCGCATCCGGGCTACCATTTTTCTTGGAGTGGTGAAACGGCTTTGCAATTAGCTTTCCGGTACCTTTGCCGACCTTGCCGGTACCCTTGACCGCGCCTACCCCCACATCCTTGCCGGCTTCTCCGGCACCTTTGCCCACGTTCTTGGCCGCGCCAGCAGGATGCAGTGTCACCAGGTCGCCAGCCCCTTTGCCGACGCCCTCGGCAGCCTTGCCTGCCCCCTTGCCTACGCCTTTGCCGATGTCTCCGCTGCCGCTGCCGATATCACCGCCGGCGCTTCGTCCTGCGGGTGGGGTTGCAGGCTTCGATTGGATGGTCTGGGGCTGGGTGGCCGGCACTTGAGTCTGAGTAGGATTCTGCCCGAACGCGGCAAGTCCAAAAATCAGCGGCGCCAGAAAGATCGATGCGACAGGAGTTCTCATAAACTACCTCCTCACGCTTTGGATGCGAGCTGGATCAGCCTGGCTTCAGTTTTGACCGGCCTCAACTGGCCCGCTTGCGCCAAGTCCCGAGCGATATCTATCCCTCGCCAAAAGATTCCTCATGGAGTCGGGCCGAAAGACTACTTTCGGAGCTGATTGGAAGTGCTTCAATCAATTGGCAGTTCGCACCCGTAGATTCTGGCTGCGACAGAAATCACCGCTCTCGGCGGTGGGGGGATTCCCGGACGTGAGCCGATCTGCAATTTCAGATACCTAAGCCATCGTCGACGCCTATTGTGGTCCATCAATCGAAAGCGCACCGGCTCGCTGCAGGCAGGCGCCGGTGCGCCGTTGGCCGATTCAGGCTTGCAGGTAGTTCATGCCATCCAGATCGGCGATCAGGCCCGGCCCGGTTGGCTTCCAGTTGAGCTTCTGCTGTGTGAGCGCGCTCGAGGCCGGCATATCGTGTCCGGCGAAGTGGGCAAGCCAGCCGAAGTGTGACTCAGCCTCCTCGGGCTTGATACTGACGACCGGAACTTTCAGCCCGCGGCCCAGCGCCTCCGCGATGGCCCTCATCGACACGCCCTCTTCGTCGACCGCGTGATAGATCGCGCCCGGTTCCGCCTTCTCAATCGCCAGACGGTACAGGCGCGCCGCGTCGGAGACATGCGCCGCCGGCCAGCGAACGCCGCCATCGCCGATGTAGGCCGACACACGCCTATCGCGCGCGACAGCGTGCACGTAAGGTATCAGGCCCTGCTTGCGCGTGTCGTGTATTTGAGCCAGCCGCACCACCGACGTATTCACGCCGCGCGCCGTCAACTCTTTCACCGCTGCTTCTGAAGCCGCACGCGGGTTCCACGAAGCGGTCGGGCTGTCCTCGGTCGATGGCTTTCCGTCCACATTGGCTGCCATCGCCGTACCCGAGGTGATCACGAACGGCCGGGTTGAGCCCAGCAGCACTTCACCCATCGCCTTGATCGCCTTGCGGTCGTCATCACAGTTTTTCTGAAACTGCGAAAACACATGGTTGAAGGCCAGATGAATCACGCCGTCCGCCTTGGCCGCTCCTGCACGCAGGCTGTCGAGGTCCTCGAGGTTGCCATGCAGGACCTCGGCTCCTGCCTTTCGCAGCCGTTCGGCACCAGCTTCCGATCGTGTCAGCCCAAGTACATGATGCCCGGCCTGCGTTAACTCCGGAACAAGCGCCGAGCCGATGAATCCCGTTGCCCCGGTCACAAAAATACGCATGCTGATTCCTCCTGTGAATCCCACGAATTCGCGGCCGATCTGCGCCGTCAATTCACTAGATGGGTCTCACTGTCAGACGATCTATACTGAGAGTCCGAATGATAGGTCCAATCGTCCAGGCACCCCAAAACCCCGAGACTCAGAGAGCCGAGAGTCAGAGAGCCGAGACTCAGAGATCTGGCCCCCCGCCCTTCAAGCCAGGCGCGGAATCGGGTCAGCATATGGATCCGCTTTCGGAGGTGCTCTCCCTGCTGAAGCCTGAGAGCTTGATCTCCGGCGGCTTCATCGTGCCAGGCGATATGGCCATTTATTTTCCGAAGCACCAGGGCATCAAATGCTATGCCGTGCTCGCCGGCCAGTGCTGGCTGGTCGTCGAAGGCGTCCCGGACCCAATCCTGCTCAACGTCGGGGACTGCTTCATTTTGCCGCGTGGACTTCCGTTCCAGCTCACTACCGATCTCTCGTTGGAACCAATCCATTACACGCTCGCGTTGGAGCAACTGAGCAAGCCGACTGATGTCCCGGACGTCAAGCAAAGTACGCGGCATATCGCCGGAGGTTTCTTCAGGTTTACAAGCAGCCATGCCGAGATGCTCCTCAACTCGCTGCCACCCGTTGTCCACATCCGCCGCGAGTCGGACAAAGCCGCCATGCGCTGGTCGCTCGAGCGAATGCGCGAGGAACTCAGCGACCCTCAGCCCGGCGGCTCGCTGATTACGCAGCAACTCGCCTACATGATGCTCGTACAGGCGTTACGCCTCCATTTGACGGATGCGACCAACGCTGGTCCCGGCTGGCTTTCTGCACTGTCTGACAAACACATCAGCATTGCGATCGGCAGCATCCATGATGATCCCGGTCACTGTTGGACACTGCCGTTGCTGGCCGAACGGGTCGGTATGTCGCGCTCGGTTTTTGCCTTACGCTTCCGCGAAACCGTCGGCGCAACGCCTATGGAGTACCTCACCCGGTGGCGCATGCTTCTGGCTGCCAACCGCCTGAAGAACTCCTCGGACGGCCTCTCCGCCATCGCTCAGTCGCTCGGCCATGAATCCGAGAGCGCCTTCGGTAAGGCCTTCCGCCGCGTCATGGGCTGCTCTCCAAGGCAGTACACCCGCAACGGCACGTTACTCGGATCAGCACATCGAGGCGGCTCTGGCGACCAATCCGCCGGACTACACATGAGCCCCCGTAACCCTAGATGAACTGGCAGAGGCGCTTTCTCCTGTCAAAGAGGGCGCTGGTACGAGCGCATAGGCGCGAGCTAGTTCTTGTTCATATCCGCTGAACCAGAATTATGCGATCCCGAGCAGTCGAGTACGCCCGCGCGGATGGCGAAGAGGCACGGTAACTCCGGCTCATCTGGCCGCCGCCTGCGGCATATCCCCATTCTGCTTCCGTCGGCAACCGGTAGCCATTAGCTCCCGCTTGCACCTGCCGGCTTCCTCAGCGACTGGCTCGACCCCTCTGGGAGTGAAGATCTCCGTCTTGATCGCGCGGCTCACAGTGGACAGCCCGCATAGCCACTTGTCGGCCGATCATCCTGACCACTAAAATTGGCGTGTGAGAAGCGTCGCGCCCGGAACACCGCCCATATTCCACCTCGACCGCAACGATCCGAGCCCTCTGCACAAGCAAATCTACGACCGCTACCGGGCGTCCATTTTGCGCGGCGATCTCAGGCCAGGCGAGCAGATACTTTCCAGCCGCGAGTTCGCTGCGGAGTTGCAGGTCTCGCGCTTTCCTGTGCTGAACGCTTATGCGCAATTGCTGGCCGAAGGCTACCTGGAATCACGGGTGGGTGCGGGCACGTTTGTCTCATCGTCGCTACCCGAGCAGCAAATGTCAGTGCCTCAGCCGAGCGGGCGTTCGCTGGTTGCGCCTTCCGGGCCGCGACCGGTCTCGCGACGTACTGCTCTCTATCCGCCGATGCCCAGTCTGCCTTTCGTGCGCGGCTGGGGATCCTTCGGCGTGCATCAGCCGGCGCTCGACCAGTTTCCGTTTTCAATCTGGTCTGGCCTGGTAGCACGGCATAGCCGCAATCCGCACGTCAACGCCATTCATCGCATCGACCCGCGCGGCGCTGAGCGCTTTCGCAGCGCCATCTGCGACTACCTGCGCACGGCGCGGGGCGTGCGTTGCTCACCGGATCAGATCCTGATTGTTTCCGGCTCCCAGCAGGCGCTCGACATCACCGCTCGGGTGCTGCTTGATCCGGGAAATGCGGTCTGGGTGGAGGAGCCCAGCTACTCACTGCAGCGCATCGTGCTCAGCACTGCCGGTTGCCGACTGGTGCCGGTGCCGGTGGATGGCGAGGGGTTGAATGTGGCTGCAGGAATCAAGCGGGCGTCCAAGGCGCGAGCCGCATTCGTTACCCCATCGCACCAATATCCGCTGGGCTCAACCATGAGCGCTTCCCGCCGCATTCAACTGCTGAACTGGGCGCACAGCGCGGGTGCATGGGTGATCGAAGACGACTACGACAGCGAATTTCGCTATGAATCTCTGCCTATTTCGTCCATGTACGGGCTGGATCTGAACGCACGCGTCATCTACATTGGCACGTTCAGCAAGGTGCTCTTCCCATCCTTGCGGCTGGGATACATGGTCATTCCCGCTGATTTGATGGATCACTTTGTCACCGTGCGCCATGCGATGGATATCTTTCCCCCGTACCTGCATCAGGAGGTGATGGCGGACTTCATCCTGGAGGGCCATTTCACCCGTCACATTCGCAAGATGCGCCAGGTGTACCGGGAACGGCGATCGGTTTTGTACGAATCGCTGACCCGAGAGTTTCCTCCTCATCGCGGCTTTGAGGTGCATGGCGTGGAGGCTGGGATGCATCTTGCCTTCACCTTGCCGCCGGGGCTCAACGATCGCCAGATCTCGGTACGCGCGGCGAACTCGCGGCTATGGCTCTGGCCGCTTTCGACCTCCTACATCACGAGCGCGTCGCGCAACGGATTCGTGATGGGCTTTGGCAGTTCCCTGCCGGCACAGATTCCGCGCGCGGTTCGGTTAATGCATTCGGTGATCAATTCGGGATGATCTTTGGTCTTTCTTCCGTTCGAGACTCCCGCTGTGGGTGGAGAGATTTGAGTTCCTGGTGGAAAAGCGCGCAGCGTGCTGGTAGAAATCAGCTATGTGTCGAAGCAGCGCATAGCACAAGCACGTTGAGCGTAATGTCGCACGTGGCTTCGATAAAGTACCCGGCAACGTCTCTCCCCAAAGATTTCCGAATTGGCCACTCGGTACGAAATCCCCGGCAGGTAGTTGGCCATCAGGAAGGTCTACGGCACCTGCGGCTCGCCCAATGCCACCGCCGCAATCGAGAAAACATACAGGGACCGCGCATAACCGCTGTGCTCTGCCCATGTCCATCGCACACCAGTTCCAGAAAGAATGCCGCGTAATACGTGTGGAACTGCCCAAATATTTCCGAAAACAACACCCAACGAGCACAATCTGACGAGAGATTTGTCTCCGGAAACGCTCATCCTCGTAGAAGCCGGGTCCAATCCGCAGAAGCCTACGGATGCGTTTCGATTGCCGCCGTGCGCGACATTCTGGTAACAATCTGCTGACGGGACGATGACACTTGCATGGAGCGTAGTGCATAGGGTAGATGGCAAGCCTGTGGACAAGATTGAACTGAGCGACCTGAGATCGACGCTGATGAACGTGCTCCCTCTACCAACGGAGCGGGCGGTTGAGGTGCTGCCCTGGCTGGTTGGTTTCTACTTGTCGTTTCGTGTGTTCATCATGCTTTTGTCAGTCAGGTGGTTCTGGTTGGAGGCAGACACCGGTGTCGCCGTCAATCTTACGTTGAATTACCTGCTGCTAGGACTTGTTTTGTTCAACTGGCCCCCCCAACGCACAGGTCACCTTTCTGCTTTACTGAAATTGCCACCTGTGCGTTGGGTGATGCTGTTTCTCTGTTTTTCATGTCTTAGCCTGCTGTGGAGCAGCACGGCGTCGTTGTCTGCCGCCGTGGCTTTCTGGGGTGCCATGGCCGCCGACACGGCGATGATGCTTGTGTTCCTGATGGGCGATGATCCGCAGTGTGTCGCAAGCTCGGTAATGAAAGGCTTTGTGTGGGGAGCTTGCCTTGTAGCGGTGATCGCATGGATATTGCCGGCGCAATCGGATTTACGTCTGGGCGATGAGGAACTGCTGGGGCCGAATCAGATTGGCTGGGTATGCGGATTCGCTATGTACTTTGCGCAGTATCTGATGCGAAGCAAAGACGGGAAGTGGGGGATAATTGCAGGATTTCTGGCGATCACCCTGCTACGTTCGTTAAGCAAGACCGCGATTGTCGCCGTTATCATAAGCCAGGTTTATTTGCTGCTGTTTGATCGCACGATGAGCCTCCGCTCAAAGGTTTGGCTGGTGATTGGATCCATCGTAACATTGGCGGTGTTCTGGTCGCTGCTGAGTTCGTATTACACGGTCTACACCACGGCCGGAAATTCGCCTGAGACGCTAACTGGTCGGTTGGGAATATGGGCTTACATTCTGGACGAAGCAATACAGCAGCCGTGGGCCGGGCATGGCTTCCACTCGGTATGGAAGGTCATTCCATCGTTTGGGGAATTTGAAGCACGACACGCACACAACGAATGGCTGCAGCAGTTCTATGCGTATGGGGTCGTTGGCCTGGCCCTGCTGATTGGATTGTATGGCGGTTTGTGGCGCTATTTACGCAGGCTGCCGAAACACGAACCAATGCGGGTGCTTTTTAACAGCATGATTTTGTTGGTCCTGGTGCGTGGAATTACGGACACTGAGCCGTTTGACCTTTCCCTGCCGCTTTGGGCGATCACGCTGATTGCCGCGTTGGTGGGCCAGCGACTGGAGTTGGCAAAAGAGATAATGCCCAATTGGGAACCAAATCCAGACAACCTTCGCTAACGCCTCTTGCCTGGGTGCTTCTGCTTCGACCTTAAGAAACCAACCTGATATTTAAATCTTGTCTTCGAGGTCGAAATCTTCTGGACATGCGAATTGCCCATCAGAATATCGAAGTCCCGGTTCCATCATCGGCCATGTCGTCGCCAACAATCCCCACTCCCCGCTGCGCGAATACCCTCATGAGTGCGAATTCCACGGAGCCGCATATCGGTCAATCGATACAACAATCAAGCAGCTTCACTCATGACCGCATAAAGCAAGGCAAATGGATGACATTCTAATGACATCGCCGTGGTTATTCCCCTTTTATACTTCTTTGGTCCCATTAGCCGTCATCAGAGGAATACATTGAAGCACACATGGCGTTGTTTTTCGATCCTCGTGTTGAGTACCATGCTCTACCCCTTCTCCATTCATGCTCAAGCAACGGAGCCGCCGATTGGCAACGGAGGACCTGGCGTCTCGGCAGCCATCCCCACTGTGGGGCTTCCCGCCATCAGCGTCATCAATTACGGAGCCAGAGGGGATGGGCGTACCGACGACACGGCGGCCATCAATTCCGCAATGTCGGCCTGCGTCGCACACGATCGTCCAAACAACGGATGTGTCCTCTACTTCCCGGCGGGTGTCTATATCATCACGGGAATCACACTGCGCTCCTATGTGAATATGAAGGGCGATGGATGGGGTACATCTGTTCTGTTACTCAAGCCAAACACAGCATCCAATGTTCTGACCGTGCCCGTCGACGCATTCAACTTCAGCATCTCTGGCCTGACGCTTGACGGGAACTCTGGAAGGGGCGGGACCGGCAATTGCTTTTTCGTTGCTCCAACGTCCACCGGCCCGGCAGAGTGGAACACCGCCAATAAGAGAACAGCACCGGTCAATGCCCAAAAATGGGGCCATGTCGAGGAGGTCATGTTTTCGCATTGCTCGGTGGATGGCGTCCACATCAATGCCTTCAACTACATGCTGTTCTTCGACAACTTCTATGCGTTCGATAACGGCGTCTATGGCCTGTACACAGAAGGCACGAACAGTGGATTCACGAATTTTCAGATCGAGCGGAACGGCACAGCCGGCATACACCTCAAAGGTTCGAACGACCGGTTCACCTCCGGCGAGGTCATCTGGAATGGCGGGACCGCCGGGACGGAGGCGGCGGTATACGTAGAGGGCGCGCGGAACATCATAACGGCCGTCGAAACGGAAGATAACTATACCAACGGATTCTTTGAAAAGGGCGCCGACAATGTGTTTATGGGGTGCGTCTCCGATTCCAATGGCTATGTTCAAAAGAACCCGAATGCATCTTCCAGGGTCGCGAGCGGATTTGTCATCGCTTCGTCAGGCAGCGTCTACATTGGTGACATCGTAACAAGCTATCGTGGCCGCCTGCCCGATGGGAACTTCACTACGGAGTGGCCCTATAGCCTTGAAAACCGCGACCACGGGAAAATCGACATCACCTATGACAACACAAATAAGCCGCCCCACACACACTAGGCCAAGCTTCTGCTCGAATGGCCTGCGCGAAATGTGCACTTCATGCTGCAGCTCACGCCAGCCGCCTGGGCAACGCATTCCCGGGCGAGCGACTTTTTAGTTTCACAACCAACTAACTCCTTTATGGATGGCGCAAATCGGCCGGACAGTTTCTATTTTTCACCGAAATGGGCTTTTCGCGGTTTTAGCGAGAAAACCTAAATTATTTCCCAGGCACACAGCGGCTTTCGATGGGCCTGACATTAGCACTGCTGATCGGTGTCTGCGGCACGTGAGTGCGGATCAACCACGCACTCAACCTGGGCGGCGCGGCCATCGCCAGAGTCGGCGTTATGGCGTTGATCTTCACCTCGGCCAACTGCGTGGTTCACGCTGACGTGCCTGATCGTTTTCGGTTCCAGCATTGGATTTAGGGCCCATGTGTGGCCGCTTCATCGTCAGCCCTCCAACCAAGATGGAGACGTATGCGCACGTCAATCCGGTGGTAGCGGTGGTTATCGGCTATTTCCTGGCCGGCGAGCCGCTCACGCGGCGCACCGTTCTGGGAACGCTGTTGGTGCTGGTCAGCGTAGTGGTGATTACCACGCCCAGGGCATGCAAAGCAACAACCGGGCCTCCGTCGAAGGCCTGAATGCGTTCGGTCGCGAACTCTCTCGCCGGGGCTGAGGTCTTCGATAAACTGTAGAGGACAGCAAATCGACCGGAGAGCCAGTGCACACAACGACTGAAGAACGCCTTATACGCCCCGCCCGCAATGTTTACGGAAGCCTTCGCCTGCCCGGCGACAAGTCAATCAGCCACCGCTACGGCATGCTGGCAGCGTTTGCCGAAGGGACCTCGCACTTTGCGAATTTCTCAACCGGGGCCGACTGCGCTTCAACCCTGGCCTGCATGCAGACGCTGGGCGCCACAGTCCGCTCTCCCGGCGACGGCACCATCGAAGTGACTGGCGTGGCGGGGCGCGTAACCGGTCAGGTTTCTGGGGCGACCCCTCCATTGGATTGCGGCAATTCCGGCTCGACGATGCGCATGATTTCCGGGCTTCTTGCCCCGCAGCAGGGCAGCTTTACCCTGGTCGGCGATCAATCGCTTTCGCGGCGGCCGATGGAGCGCATTCGCATGCCGCTGGAAGCGATGGGCGCAAAACTCACGCTGACCGAGGGCCACGCGCCGCTTACGATTCAGGGGGCGCCGCTCAAGTCGATCGATTACACCACGCCGGTGCCCAGCGCCCAGGTCAAGACGTGCGTGCTGCTGGCCGGGCTGCAAACCTCGGGGACCACAACCGTGCGCGAGTCCATCCGCACCCGCGACCACAGCGAGCTGGCGCTGCGCGCCTTTGGCGCGGAGCTGAAGCGGGAGCGGGATTCGGTTTCGATCACCGGGCCGCAGGCGCTCCATGCAATCGACGCCATTGTTCCCGGCGATATTTCCTCAGCGGCATTCTTTCTGTGCGCGGCTTCGTTGTTTCCAGGCTCGACGCTGCTGCTCGATTCGCTGGGGTTGAATCCTACGCGCTCCACGCTGCTGGACGTACTGACTTCGCTCGGAGCGCGAATCGCGGTGCTGCATCTAGAAGAGAAGAATGCCGAGCTTGTGGGCAGCGTGCAGATTTCCGCGCCGCGAGAAGGGCTGGGAACGGCGGAGCTGAGCGGGTCGCTGGCCGCTCAGCTGATCGACGAACTGCCGGTACTGGCCGCGATTGCGCCTTATACGAACGGCGGAATCCGCATTCGCGATGCCGGCGAGCTGCGTGTCAAGGAATCGGACCGCATTTCTTTGGTGGCAAAGAACCTGCGCGCCATGGGCGCCGAGGTGGAGGAATTTGAGGACGGCCTCGACGTTCCCGGCGGCCAGAGCCTCCACGGCGCAACGATCGACTCCGGCGGCGATCATCGCATCGCCATGGCCTTCAGTGTGGCGGCTCTTCGCGCCGAAGGCGACACGCTGATCCAGGGCTCGGAGTCGGCGGCCATCAGCTTTCCTGAGTTCTTCGATCTTCTTGATCTGGTCGCGGAGCGCTAGCGAAACCGCCAAGGCCAATTTAGCCTTGCTGCTCTCCCCGGGCACCTTGAGCGCCCGATCGGACCCAGTCTTCCGATGGCAAACGTTTGCGCTGCCAACCTGCCTCAGTGTTGATCGTTGCTGCGAAACATCAACACTGAGGAGATTTGACCGTGAGAACTTGCCCCGGGGACAACACGACGTGCGACGATTTTGCCATTGGACCAGATAAGGCGCTCTACATTCCGGACACCGCGACCGGCAGAATCTACCGGTTGCCGGCCGGAGCTTCGACCGCCGCGCATTATCTTGAGCATCGGCTGCTCATGAGCGTCGATGGCATCGCCTTCCTCAATGGCATCCTCTTTGTGAACCACGCGGTCTTCAACAAGCTCTACCGGATCCCGGTGAACGGCTCCGGCAAGCCGGGACAACCCGTCGATCTCTGGATGGACCAGCCGGTCAAAGGACCCGATGGCATGCGTGCAGCCGATGGCAAGCTTTTCGTTGCCGAAAACGGCCGCGGCATTATCGCCCCGATGACTGTCAACGGAGATAAGGCAAGTGCCATGGCGCTCAAGGAAGGGCTTCAGACGCCTGCCGGAATCGAACCTGCGGGCGATACACTTTGGTTCACCGAGCGCGGCGCCGGTAAGGCGGAGTCGATTCCGATGCCTCAATAGCGTGCGCCCGTCCCCGGGCCGGGGCAAAGCGAAAAGGAACTCACCGGGGACGTTGCTTGAATTCCTCACCCCTTAGGAACCAGTCTCAATTGCTGCGGCCCTGCTGCGGGCCGCGCAGCGAATCACCTCGCCCGTTCCGATGGACTTGCCCGGGCGCGTTCCGCCCCTGTCATGCCCTGGCGCTCTAGAAGGATTGGACCCGAGGCTCGGAAGATCGGACCGGAATCTGACCATGCCCCGCAGAAAATGAAATGCCCGTCCAGCCTTCCCATGCTGAACGGGCATTCTCCCTTTGCTTTGTCCCGCGGTCTTACCGGCTGACCGGAGGCGTTGTCTTAGGTTCATTCCCCGTCTTGGCCGGTTCCAGGCCGGGTACCACGGGCGCGGCACTCACTGCTCCGGTCGCCGCGTCGTTCAGATTGATGCCATAGTGCTGCAAGGTGCTGGCCAGTGTCTGGTAGAGGCCTGCCCGGACCTGCGCATAGGCCGCCTTATCCGAGATCAGGGTATTTTCCGCCGTGGCCAGATTGCGCTGCATCAGCAGAACGTTGGCCGTAGTCGATGCGCCCAGCTCGAGTTTCTTGTTTTCAGCGTCAAGACTCTGCCGCGCATAGTCCTCGCTGGCCATGGCAGACAATACCTGCGCCCGGTCATTGGCCAGCGCCAACTGCTGGTTCACGACCTGCATGCGGATCTCGGTGTAAAGCTGTTCCAGATGCAACTCCGCCTGGCGGTACTCCATCAGAGACCGCGCCTGCTGCGCCTGCGCGGCCCGGTTGCGGATGGGAAGAGTCGCGGTGAAACCCACGCCCTTGTTCGGCCCGGAGCTGTTCACCAAGTTGTTCAACGTACTACCGTAGCCAATGCTTGGAACAAAGTTCGGAGGGCATGCTCCTCCCGAGGCCGAAAACACGTTGAGGCAATCAGGGCTCTGTGCACCGCCCGAGGCGGTGGCGCCATAGAACGCAAATCCATCCAAAACTGGCAGCAGGGCATTGCGCGCGCCCTTCAGCGTGATCTCATTGTTCTTCAGTTGCAAGACGGCCTGCTCCAGCTCCGGCCGCTGCTTAAAAGCTTCCTGCACCAGCTCCTCGACCGGCTGCTTCTCCTCGGAGATCTCCTCCAGGCTCACGCGGTCGGTGGGAATCACGGCTGCAGCCACCAGTGCGGGATCATTCAGATTGCGGGCGATGGCCTGCTTGATGATCAGTTGCTGGTAGTTGAGATTGTTCTCAGAGCTCATCAGCGCCTGCTTGTCCGCGGCCACGGCTGAATCGTCGCTCACCACCTGCAGAGGAGCCACCGTGCCAATCTCGAGCTGCCTCTTGTCGTCGTTGTCGAGCTTGGTGCTCTGTTCCAGTTGATGTTCCTTGGCCTGCTCATCCTCGTACGCGCTCACCAGAACCCAGTAGATGTTCTCGACCTGATTGACGGTAAAGAGAATCTGCTGGCGGAAAGAGGAGTCGGTAATGCGGCGCGTGTTGATGGCCTGGTACATGAAACGCTTGTTGACCCAGATACCGGCTCCCTGCAACAGGTGCTGGGTCACGGTCGCTGTGAACGAGGCGCTGAGCAGCGGGCT
>DATDLS010000357.1:0-72282 GCA_036519195.1 Occallatibacter sp.
TTTCCACGCCCTTCGTTTGCCCTGGGATCTGCCACCGCAGCCGATGAGCAGGTGCGACTGGAGAGTCTGGCTGTTGCCCAGGGGCTGAAGCGTCAGGATGCCGGCCTGCTGGACGAGTTAATTGTCCGCTATCAGCACCGGCTGCTGCGCTATCTGTTGTATTTGACCAGCAATCGCGAGATGGCGGAGGATCTGTTTCAAGAGGTCTGGATGCGGGTGCTGGTGCGGGGAGCGCAGTTCAACGGACAGGCGCGGTTTGATACGTGGCTGTTTACGATTGCGCGCAACCTGGTGATCGATCAGCGGCGCAAGCGCACGATGTCGAGTCTGGATGAGCTGGTTGAAGTGGGCAAGGAAGACGACAAGCCGATGAGCTTTGAAGTGGCGGGCGATGAGCCGACGCCTTTCGACCGGTTTTCAAATCTCGAAGATCGGCAACGGATTGCCGCATCGCTGCTGCAGCTGGATACGCTGCATCGTGAAGTGCTGGTGCTGCGCTTCCATGAGGAGTTGTCGCTCGAAGAGATCGCCAAGGTAACGCGGGCGCCTCTTTCTACCGTTAAATCAAGACTTTACCGGGGACTTGCCGCAATTAAGCCGAAGCTGGAGCGTAGTGCTCTGCGCCGCCAGGAGGTGGTGTGAAGAGCACTTCGACGGCGACCGGGCCCGCGGCCAGCGACGTTCGTACCAGCGCCCAAGCTGGCGTGGGTGCTGATCGTGACCTTCTTTCTGCGTTGGCAGGGACGCAGGCAAGCAGTGATTGTCTATTGGCCTACCGCACGCGGCGGGTGGTGAGTGCTTCGCATGGGGTCATGCAGGACCAGAAGGCTGGCCGACGGCGGATTCGGGCCGTGGCTTTGGCGGCGCTTCTGCTGGTGGTGCTGGGCTTAGGTCCGCTCGTCTGGTCGGTCGTTGACAACCTGATTGCGGATGAACATCTGAGCGAGCTAACCAGCCAATTTGCGCTGTGGGTGTGCGTTCTGTGCCCGGCACTGGTCGCCTGCGCGCTTCTGGCCGGATGGGTCCGCAAACGGTCCTGAACCGGTCCTGAACCGGTCCTCCGCGAATCTTCAAAAAAGATTTCTTTGCGCCATGATGCGCAACTTCCCTTTTCTCTTCCCCGTCCATCCCATGTAGGGTAAGCTTTGTTTTATTCTCACCGAGCCCCTTGAAACGGAATTAACCATGCGCGAACCACAATCGATTGCCGTGAATGAAGACGAGCGACTGATTCCGGTCTGGTCCGTGGTGACCGCGATCGTGGCCTTTGCGCTGGTGGAGTACTACTTCTGGTTCATCCTGCCCGAAGGCAGGCACAAGATGCCGCTTGGCCTGCGCATCTACTTCGACCTTTCCTGGGGTCTGCTGGTTTCGCTCTATTTTTTGATGGTGGGCTACGTGAGCAAGGATGCGCCGCGCCGGGCGATGAGCTCGCGGTTCTGGATCGCAATCTGCTTCGTGTTGCCGGGCGGCATTGGCGCGGTGCTTTACTTCCTGCTGCGGGCACCGGTGGTTTCTCGTTGCCCGGCCTGTTCGACGCATGTGCAGAGCGACTTCCATTTTTGCCCGCAATGCGATTACCGTCTGAGCGCCAGTTGCGGCAACTGCTTCCGCACGGTGCGCGGCAGCGACCAGTTCTGCACGCAGTGTGGCCATGAGCTGGCCACCGACCACATGCCGGCGCGGCTGCGGGTGCTGGGCGAGTGATCGATCCCTGAGTTCCCCGCCGGGGCTAAACAGGCCGCCTAAAAGAAGTCCTGGTGGGGGGCCGAACCCCGGAAACGCATTCCCAGGGGCTGGGACAAACGTTGACCTTAATTGTCATGATGGGCACGACTGAAGTCGTGCTCTGTTACAAAGCGAGCTCCATTGGAGTCCGTCCGCAGCCTCTAACTAATAAAGCCGAGCTTATATTTCATGACTCATTCGGCCTGGCCTGCCAAGCCCTTTCCAAGGAGGGCGATCTTCTGGGAGCGGGTCAGTTTGCATCCACGGGTTGAGTTGTCGAAGACGGAGTGGATCAGTTTTCAAATTGTTCGCCCTGAAGACTTCTGCGTCCATTCGTCGGTAGCTGTCCACATTGACCTTTGGTTTATGACCCAAAGTGCGACGCTGCAAGGCGCTCCATTGGAAGAGAACTTTCGTGCGTGGCCAAGATCACAAAGATAAGACCCAGAAGGAGTCTTGCGATCTAAAAATGCAACACAGTGGTTGCTCCTGCTGTTGGGCGGATGATAAGAGGCGGCATTTTCACGCATGATCATCCTTTATCGTGCATTCGGGGCTCGATCGTTGGGGGATTCAAACTGGCCCACTGTCGATTTGCCGCTTACATTGACTCTGTCCGGTTTGCTTCCTACAATCGATCTTTCTTCTCTGCTGGTTCCCAATGCCGATCTCCGCACTCATCATCGACGACGAACAGCTGGCTCGCGACGAGCTGAGCTACCTGCTGGATTCGGTGGGCGGCGTGGAGGTGGTGGCGCAGGGAACGAACGGCATTGAGGCAGTGGACCTGATCGAGGAGCACCATCCGGATCTGGTTTTTCTGGATGTGCAGATGCCGGGACTGGATGGATTTGCGGTGATCCAGCGGCTGATGGATCGCAACCGGCTCCGCATCAGCGGCGGCGAGGAAGCCGAGCTGCTTCCGCAGATTGTCTTCGCGACTGCGTATGACCAGTACGCTGTGCGCGCGTTTGACGTGAACGCAGTGGACTACCTGTTGAAGCCGTTTGATCTGGGCCGGGTGCAGCAGGCCGTCGAACGGGTGCGGGGGCGGATGTCTGCCGAGTCCGGGAACGGTGCGGGGACGCGTTCCAACGGCGATTCGCCGATCGAGTCGCAGCTCGATGCGCTGCTGCGGCTATTGAACAAGCCACAGGGAGCGGCGCAGCCGGCCAAGTTAATTGTGCAGGCGCAAAGCCGGCTGCTGCTGGTGGATCAGGCGGAGATCTGCTACGCGGCCATTGATGAAGGAGTGATTCGGGTGGTGACCGAAAACTTCGAGGGGCACTCCAAATGCCGCACGCTCGAAGAACTGCTGGAGTTGCTGGATCCGGCGTTGTTCTGGCGGGCGCACCGCGGGTTTGTGGTCAACATCGACCACATTCGCGAGGTCGTGCCGTGGTTCAAGTCCAGCTATCAGCTGCGCATGAACGACAAGAAGCAGACGGAGATTCCGGTGAGCCGGGCGCAGACCAAGCGGCTGCGGGAGTTGTTCAATCTGTAGCGGGCCGCGAGTGCCTGGTTCAGGCGAACACCGCGAACGCTCCCATGACGAAAATCGAGACCAGAGCCGAGGCGGCGGTGATGGCGGCAACGCGCCAGGATTGGCCTGAGGGGTCCTGGACTACGGCTGGGTCGGGATGGCGCAGAATCTCGAGGACGTTGCCCGTGGCGCAGAGGGCATAGAAGACGATTGCGGGACGGGCAGTGACGCCATAGCCCATTGCGGAATGTGCTTGCCGATTGCGGCGCATATAGAGAGCGAAGAGCAGATAAATGACGAAGACGGTGGCCTACCAGCCGAAATAGTTGGAGATGGGAACGCCGAACCACGGGGCCCCATCGATCCACGCCCAGCCGTTGAGGACGGTGCCCCAGACGGAGTCTTGCGCAAAGTCCCAGGCCACCATGATAAAGCTGGCGGTGATTGGGACGGTGAGCAGGTTGGTTGCCTGGCCTGCAATCGGGCGGGCTAGCGTCCACGAGATGTAGGGCATTCCGATCGAGGCGAGGCCAGGCAACCCGGGGACCTGGAAGAGATTGGCGCCCATGAGGCCGGTGAAGTAGTCATGGCCGAAGGGGAAGCCGGTGGAGATGCTGAGGTTCTCGGCGGTGTTGCCGACGAGGGCGCAGATTGCTGCGAAGACCAGAATTCCGCGAAGGCGGTAGTGGCGGGCGCCGTCGACGACGGCGAACGCAGAGAGCAGAGAGTACGTTCAGGGCTACGATGACGAGGCTGGGAACTCGAATGGGGACGACTTCGAGGACGCGGGCAAAGGTGTATGCGGCAAGGACAAAGGTGAAGACGAGTGCGGAAGTGCGGGCAGTTCCTGCCGTGGGTTCGTTCACCGGGTTTGCGGTAGGGGCATATTCAGCTCGCATTCCCTCGGGGTTTGAAGCCAACCAGGTCTGAATCCCGGACGTGGGGCACCCGGCCCAAGCGGTTAGTCGTAGCGCTCGAAGACGATCTGCTTGTGGTGCCAGCCGTAGCCGGCAAGTTTATCGCGGACGCCGGCGACCATGTTGTTCAAGCCGCAGATGTAGGAGTAGATTTCGAACTTCAGATCCGCTTTGGGGATGGCTGCATCAACAGGAGGCTGGATGAGCGGCAGGCCGAGGCGCTGGGCGCGCTCCTCCACAATGTTTGCCATGTGTTCCTGGACGTAGCCGCGGAGGCCGGTCCAGCTCTCGGTGGCGCGGCTGAGCGTGGCCAAATAATGAAAATTGGGCTTGCGGCGGGCCAGCGCCAGGAACTCTTCGTCGTAGTAGATTTCGGTTTCGTGACGGGTGCCGTAGACCAGCCAGATCTCCTTGCCGTGGCTGAGGTCGGGGCCATTTTCAGGAAACAGAGCCTGCGCGAAGCTGCGCATGGGGGCAATGCCGGTGCCGGTGGCGATGAGAAAGGAATCGGTGACCGGCTCCTGGAGAATGAAGTGGCCGTGCGGGCCGTGGACCTGAATGGAGTCTCCGATGGGCAGATCGGCAAGGTGATTGGAAAAGAAGCCGCCTTCGACCCGGTTCACACACAGATCGAAGCGATTCTGATTGGCCGCGGAGGCAATTGAGTAGGCGCGGGTCTGATGCTTGCCGTTGCGGTCTTCGGCTACGGCCGAGATGAACTGGCCGGCTGAAAAGGGAAAGCTGGGCAACTGATCCAGAACGAATTCGAAGTGGAAACATTGCGCCGATTCAGAGATGCAGACTTTTTTCTCAAGACGTGCCGTATAAAGCTCGCGGGCCAAGGCGGTTCTCGCTTCAAAAAAGGATGAAGCCCAAAAGAAACAGGACTGTTAGGAGTATCGCCAGCCAGGGGCACCTATGGCAAGCGGTGCGCGTGGCTGATGAGGCTGGAAGGGTGCCCGCACCTCTATAATGGACGGGGAATGGGAGGAATCTCTGAAACTGGTTGCATCCATGCTGTTTGCCGGTGAGCAAATCTCCTTCGGGGCCTAACGCTCCTCAGACAACTTCGTTTGGGCAGTGCGGCGAAAGTCACGTTTTTTCCAGGCCCGCTTGATGCCACCAGCTTTAGCAGCTTCCTGCCTTCCAAGCCTGAATCTTTGAGGAAACCATGGCCGCATTGCTTGAAGCCATTACCGTGAAGCGCAAGATGTATTTTGAGTTTGAGAACACGCCATACTACTGCCTGGAAGCGGAAGTGTCGACGCCGACGGCGCGGGGCGGACAGACGCTGGTGCGGCTGAAGATGCGCAACCTGCTTACCCGGGCGGTGTTTGACAAGACGTTCAAGGCAGGCGACCGGTTCAAGGAGCCGGACCTGGAGACGGTGGAGGCTTCCTACCTCTATAGCGATGGCGAGGGATCGTACTTTCTGGACCAGGAGACGTTCGAGACGCTGACCTTGCGCGAGGAGATGATCGCAGATGTGCTGGAGTTTCTGGTAGAAGGCGCGATCGTGAAGCTGGACAAGTTCAATGGCAACCCCATTGGCCTGCAGCTGCCGGACAAGGTGGAACTGGAAGTGACCTACACCGAGCCGGGCGCGCGCGGCGACACCAGCGGCAACGTGACCAAGCTGGGACGGCTGGAAACGGGTCTGGAGATCAAGGTGCCGCTCTATATTCAAGAGGGCGAAAAAGTGAAGGTATATACAGAGACGCGGGAGTTTGCGGGGCGGGCGTGAATTCGCCGACCGCAAGACCAATCATTCGGTGCCCGGCCTACCGCGGACTTCAAAGAGATTGAGTGCCTGTCGGGAAACCGACGGCGTGGAACTGCTCAAAGTCGAAGCCATGAAAGCTGGGGCCGTCGAGTTTCTGACCAAGTCCTTTCAGCGACGAGTCGCTTTTGACCGCGATACAGAATGCCATTGAGCGTAGCAAAGCGCTGGTTGGCCGCAATACCGAGCTCCAGGCTCTGAAATCGCACGATGCCCGCCTCAGTTCTCGCGAGCGCGAGGTTTTTTCTCTTCTAGTCGCCGGCCTTCTGAACAACGGGTAGGTAACGAACTTGACGTCCGGGAAACTACGGTCGAAGCACAGCGCAGAAGCGGGATGCGCAAAATGAAGGCCGAGCCGTTGGCGGAGCGAGTAAATATGGCTGCGCGCCTCCGGTCGCCACGGCTGAAGAATGCGAGTACATCGGACAGCAACTGATTGATATCCCTACATTCGGTACCTCTTCTCCCAACCTTTCGTCGGCCATGCCGATACGAAGGTATTGAGCGTTAGCCAGGGGTACAGCCGAAAACGAGCTGACCATCGCCCTCGGTACAGGGAGGAGATTGTCCGAACAATACTCTCTCAATTCGGAGCAGTTTGATCTCGCGCCATGCGAGATTGATCTGGAGCGGACAAAGAACGGATCAGCGCGCACCCTCCCGATGAACGGCGAGGGTCGTTCATGCATTTCAGGATTTGAAGAACACTGATCCGGCCAAAGTACTCCTCAGCCCGGTTTTCCAGAGCAGCAATCCTCGGAGTTGGTTTACCACGCCGCCCACGGAAGTGAAGGTTGTCGGGGATCGGTGGCATAATAATCGGCATGTTTTCTTCCCGCCTGGCAATGTCGCTATAGTGAAGCCTATTGCCTGGAAAATGGCAGGTGCCCATTTTGATTGCGCCTAAAATTTTTTCTGACGTTACCGAACTTCCTCGCACTCAACACTCTCTTTAAAGCATGCACGGCCTAACAGATCCGAAAGAGCCTACACTCTCCGACCAGACTCTTCTCATCCTGCTCGCCCAAACCGGCGACCGGTCGGCACTGGAACAGCTTCTCCATCAAATTCACGCTCCGTTGCGACGTTACATCTGTCGTCTGGCTGGCCCCGATCTCGCCGACGACATTCTCCAGGAAACATCGATCCAAATTATTCGCAAGCTCACCTATCTGCGCGAACCCGCTGTTTTTCACGCCTGGACGCTGCGCATTGCCTCTCGCATCGCCTTCTCTCAACTCAAACGTGCTCAGCGCTGGCAACCACTTGACGCTGCTCCTCTGGAATCGCTCGCCCCCGATCCGGACCCAAAAATAGGGGAGCCGCCTGACGCCGCCTTTCTTTCACTTCTGGATCACGTCTCGCCCGCGAGCCGGGCTGTCCTCCTGTTGCGTTACCAGCACGACCTCTCACTCGAAGAAACCGCAGCCATTCTCGATATACCCCTCGGCACCGCCAAGTCGCGCCTCCACTACGGAGTAGCAAGCATTCGCAAGCACCTCATCTCTGAAAGGAAACCAGCATGAGCCCGGAAGTCAACCAGCCCAATTCCGAAAACACCAACGCGGAGATCGCCTTCGTAAAACAAGCCCTCGCAGCAGCGGACAGGTCCGAGCGTTTCTCCCGCATCATTGTCGTGGTGCTTGGCCTTCTCGCCATCGTCGCATTCGTCTGGATGCATCTCCACATGTTTCCCCCTGAATCCCTCGGAGGGCTTTTGCACTCCCTGCTTCGCGTGGACCTGTTCTTTCTCGTGCTCATGTTCGCCCTCACGATGTACCTTCGCCGGGCGATCAATCAAAGCACGCGCATTATTCTTCGGGCACTTGCTAACACTCGCAGCCGGTAAACTGGGCGTAGACAAAGGGCGGGTCGCCTCAGGCCCGCTCTCCCGGCTTGTCGTTCGCTGTTAAGGGTTTCACGCATGATTTGTTTCTTGAGGCGGGTGTGCTTCTTGTCTCGGTGAAATTGTTCTCATGGTCAGAAGGAACGCGGCAACCGAGGAGCGATTGAAACCAGCACGACTGAAGTCTTGAAACGCGAACGAGCGCGATGAAGTATCCCGCGGCGGGTTTGCGTTTTTATGTTTGCGCAAGCGGTTATCGAAAATTGCCTTTGTGCTGCACGGCAAAGCGGAGCAGAGCGTTTGCTCCTTCGATGCCAAGTTTCCGGCAGATGTTTGTGCGGTGATTCTCAACGGTCCGATAGTGAATGGAGAGTTCGTTGCCGATTTCCTTGCTGGACAGACCATCAGCAATCAACAGCAGGATGCGGCGCTCGGAGGGGGTGAGATCGCCGATGAGAGAATCATCCTCCTTCGCCCCTCTGGCAGCACCGTTTCCGTGAAGGAGTTGCAGGGTGATTGCTGAACTCATATAGACCTGTCCGGCAACAACCGTGTGGACAGCAGTGACGATCTCATCGGTTGCGCCGTCTTTGAGCAGATAGCCCTTGCCGCCGATTTCCAGAGCTTCACGAAAAAAATCTTCGTCTCGATGGAAGGAGAGGAAGATGAGTTTTGTCGTCAGTCCTAAATTAGCGACCTGTCTGGCGACGTCGAGGCCGCTCAACTTTGGCATATCAATATCAAGGATAGCGACCTGTGGCTTTAGATCCTTGATAAGGGCCAAAGCTGCTTCACCGTCGCCGGCCTCGGCGACGACCGTTAGCTTTGAGTCTGCCTCGATGCTGAGCTTCAGGCCCTTTCGCACGACCGGGTGATCGTCGGCTAGCACGATGCTGATTTCATTCGGCATGATTTGCGCTCCCGAGCGGAATCTCAACGATCATGACCGTACCACTGGCTGGATCAGATCGCATCTTGAGCCTACCACCCAGCAGGCTCGCACGCTCGACCATACCGGTGAGGCCGAAGCCGCTGTTGCCTGTGGGAGCGGAACGGGCAACGGGGATGAATCCTTGCCCATTGTCTTCAATGATGAGCACCACATCAGTGTCGGTTCGTTGAGTGCTGACTTTCACCGCGGTCGCGTGCGCGTGCTTCATGATGTTGCTCAGGGCCTCTTGCGCGATTCGGTAGAAGTTGATCCGCAGGCCCTCCGGAAATACCTCATCCACGTTGGCGAGATCGGTGGTGATGTGGATCTCGGAGGACCTGGAAACAGTGCGGATGAGAGCCTCGATGGACTTTGTCAATCCAAGACGGTCCAACTGGAAGGGGCGCAGGTTATAGGCGATGCTCCGGGTCTCTTCTATTGCAAGAGTTGCCTCTGCGCTGATTTCTTTGATGGCCTCGGTTTGCTCGCCGTCGTTGGCGTGGTGGAGAGGGGAACGGAGAAAGAAGAGAGCGAGATTGTTGATGACCACGAGGCGCTGGCCGAGGCTGTCGTGGAGATCTGCTGCAATTCGCTTGCGTTCGCTTTCCTGAGAGGCGATCAGCTGTTGGGAAAAACGGTGCTGCGCGACTTTAGCGCGCCGAAGCTGCGCGATGCGGAAGTTTGCGATGGCGCAGATCAGCAGAGTGTTAAGAAGAGCGAGGAAGGTCAGGAACTGCCATGTTCGATAGAAGGGCGCGAGCACTTCGACGGGAAGGCTTTGGCCAACGGTGTTCCAAACACCGTCGCTGTTACCGGCGATGACCTGGAAGGAATATTTACCCGGTGGAATGTGCGAGTAGTAAGCGGTGCGGCGGGATCCGGCGTCGATCCAGTCAGTGTCGAGGCCTTCCATCTTGTACCTGAATTGAATCTGGCCGGATTTGACGAAGCTTAGAGCGGTGTACTGAATCTCAAGATTCGTTTGGGTGGGCGCGATCTTGATTGAGCCGGTGAAGGGTACTTGAAGATGATCGAGCAGAGAAGATTCGATCACAACGGGAGGGGGTTGCAGAGGGCGGGACACGACTTCGGGATCCACGATTGCGACGCCGTTCTGGGTGGGGAACCACATCTTTCCATCGCTGGTTTTAATGCCTGCGGGGGATAGGCCTCCGTTGCATTCGGCGTTGAGCATGCCGTCAATCGTGCCGTAGGCAATCGAGGTGATCGTCTTGCGCTTGTTGGCTGCGAAGTCGTTCAGGTCCTGCTTGCTCACTCGGTAGATTCCACGGTTGCTGCTCATCCAGAGGTTGCTGCGCCCATCTTCGAGGATCTGGAAGACTCCGCTGCTGAACAGGCCGTCACGGACGGTGTAGTGGGTGAATCGACCGTCTTTCAGGCGGGTGAGACCACCGTCGTAGGTGCCAATCCAGAGGACACCTTCGGCATCTTCAAAGAGGGAGCGGATGCTTTCGTTCTGTGACGTTGCGCCGTCGGCGAAGATTTTGAACTGGCCGCCGTGAAGGTTTGTGAGGCCTCCGTAGCCTCCTATCCACAGGTCTCCTGTTGGGCTTGCGATGAGGACGTGGATATCATTTGTGGCGAGGCCATCGTGGGTGGTGAACGTCTGGCTCACACCATTGCTGTATTTCACCAGGCCAGCACTGGTTCCGAACCATAGAGTGCCTTCCTTGTCCTGCTGAATCGCTTGTACCTGAAGGTTTCGCGACAGAGCTTGGCCTCGTGGTTTTTGTAGTCTCCCATTCGTGAAAATGCATAGGCCACCGTGGGTGGCTATCCAGAGACGGCCGTCGCGATCCTCGTAGAGAGCGGTTACCAGCCCGTTTGGCAGCCCATCTGCAACAGTATAGTTGGTGAATTTACCCGCTTCGAAACGACTGAGGCCAGTGTTCCAGGCTCCAATCCATATTGCGCCGGAGTGGTCCTGATAGACGGGGTAGACATTCCTGTCGATGACGCCCTGTTCCTTGGAGTAGACCTGAACGGACTGGTGCTGGAGGCGATAGAGTCCTTGCCCCTCGGTGCCGAGCCAGATACTGCCTTCGCGGTCTTCGGCAACTTGTGCGAAAGAGATTGGAGGATGGGCGCCCAAAGTTACGCCTTCGATCGACCGGTCAAGTTGATGGCCGACACGCATTTTCCAGGTATGCTTCTGGCGATCGACATAGTCGATGGTGGTTCCCGGTGGCTGGATGGTGGCGTTACCGTTGGCGATGCTGACGTGTTGACCGCTGTAGGTTTCCAGCCAGATGGTCCCTCTTTGATCGACCGCCGCTTCCCATATCGATGAACTGGAAAGCCAGGATGGCAGTGGGCTTTCGATAAACTGCCCTCTGAAGAAACAGTCCAGAGTTTTCCCGTCGGTTCCCCAAAAGCCGAGGTGACCCCAACGAAGGACTCTGTAATGAGCGTGCGGAAACTTCAGAGCGCGGCTGTTGAATCGGCCGGCTGAGTCGTCCCATCGCGCAATTGCGTCGTCAAACAATACCGAGACAACATCGGAGTTGTCCGCGGTTATGCCCTTGACGGGATCGTCCTCCGGCAGTCCTTGCTCCTTTCCGTAGGTTTGGAAGGAGCCGTTGTGGTAGCGCGTGACACGTCCGCTTTCGGACATCAGCCACAGGTCATCTCCCTGTCCTCCCACCATGGCGCTGATTCGGTTGGAGACAATTCCGGGCGTATTGCTTTTGTCGAAGATGGTGAAGTGCACGCCGTCGAATCGGGCGACGCCATCGAGCGTGGCGATCCAGAGATATCCGTCCGGAGTCTGGTGGATGCCGCGAATTATGTTCTGAGGCAGGCCATTTTCCGCCGTCCACGCATCGAAACGATACTGTGCGCCCGCTGAAGTAATGAAGAAGAGAACAGCCAGAAACCATCCTAGTGCATTAAGAGCGCGGGACGTTCGATTCGGCCTCTCAGCATGTGCGAGAAGAGGGCTCAGAATCACGTTGCGTGTTCCCAGAGCCCCATACACAAGGATGTTCTGAACGTCCCTGAAAGTCACACTGGAGGCATCTCTAGCACCTGTCTGTAGCTCATGTATATCACAATCTGGTGTGTGGAACCACACGGTGCGGCCGTGTAGTAATACACCGTTCCGCATGTAACGACCGCTATTCTTCTCTCCACTGAACTCTTTTACGGTAGATATGGGCGCTTGAGGCAGGTGCTTGACGGCCATTCTTGAGTTCAAAAGGAACACGATGAAGATCCTAATCGCAGAAGACAATCCCAGCGTACGCCGTCTGCTGCGACGCGCGGTCAGGCAGATCGCGACCGAGATATGGGAATGCGGTGACGGAGTCGAGGCGCTAGCGGCCTATAGTCAACATCTACCCGACGTTGTGCTGCTGGACGTCCGAATGCCAATCATGGACGGACTGACCGCAACCAGGCAAATACGAAAGGCCAATCCACAGGCCCGCATTATTATCGTGACCGACTGCGACGACGAGGAGACTCGGGAAGCGGCCAGCGAAGCGGGTGCCTCGGGTTATGCTCTCAAGCAGGACCTAACCACCTTAGAAGCATTGATTCGCGGGTCGCTGGAAAGCACCGACTAGTCCCGGTCCGTTCTCTGTGGAATGCATCAACGGCGGAGGCAACAGCCTTGACATTCTTCCCATCGAGCATCAATCCATAATTTTCGCGAATGTCACCTCTGCCTCCGGTGCGCGCTACGCGACACGGCAATTCATATGGTTGGAGGCGGCAGGTCCATCCGTCACGCTGTCTTCCGACTCGCTCGCAGGCCAGGAGCAGACTGGATATTCAGGGCCCATGACGGATATCTCCTGACTTTAATTGAAGCATTGCATGCGAGTCTCGGCTCGTGTAGAGTCGCATCTGTTCCAGGACACCAGTTCCGTCGAGTTCTGCGGTCGTGCGCATGAGATCTTCATCGGGGAATTACACCGCGATCTCCAGCAAATGCTTGCTTGAACATCTCGCGGCGCCTGCAGACTGGAAGCGATCTTTCGATCCGTTTCGCCCCTCGGACAGCTGCGTAAAGCCACCCACATGCCCCTGTAGGTCGTCGCGACTCCGACAGTGTATGTGTAGCACCACATGGGCGTTCGTGTAGCAACACATCTGGTACGCCGCCCTTATCTCTCATACTCTAGCTCATAGAACAACCCCGCCCCGGTTAACCAAGGCTGCCGCTCGGAAGACACAGATTCCCAACCGTTGGGAAAGGTCCGGCAAAAAGATATTGCTCGAAGCTTCGATCGGGCCGGAGATAGATTTCCTTCCCGGTCCGTTATTCCGAATCTCCGCCCTCAGAAACCCAGCCGTAGCCCCGAAGATCCCGATCCGGTTTTCACCAAGGACAATTATGAACGGCATCGTAAGAAAGTATCTCGTCGCGCGAGCGGACCACCTCGCAGGGTTGATTGCAGTCATCGCTCTACCGCTCGCTCTTTGCGCACAGTCAACGACTCCGGTCACCAGGCCAACCGTCCGCATGTCGGTTGCCTCGGGGTCCACTACCGGCAGTGAGATCCGTACCATTGCGCTCAACATGTCCGCCAGCCTGAGTTCCGGAACTCTCAAGGCTGTTCTCAATGGCCGCGATGTGAGTACCTTGTTTAGTTCATCTCCCTGCTCGGCCGGCACATGCCGGAAAGCCACGCTTACATCTGCCGATGGGCTGCACTCGGGCAAGAACGTCATCTTTGTCATAGCCGAAGATGCTGACGGCAAGCCGGTCAGTTCGCGCCTGAGATTCAACGTCGAACGGGAAGCGGCAGCGTCGCACGCAACGGCCCATGTCCTTACCAGTTCCGGGGCCAAGAGCGCCACAGTCATCGGGCCTACGGGCAGCTTCCTTCCGCCATCATTGAGTTTCAATACCCTCACGCCAGGCGGATACAACAATTCTTCCGCATGGTTCCAGATAGGGTCACAGACCTACCCCGGCACTCCTTACCCTTCCTGCAGCGCAGGCTACCTGGTCGTAATCCTGGACCGCCAGACGTTGCAGGAACAAACAGCGTCTCCCGAATCGTCACCGCAGTGCGAGCCGAACTCCATTTCCCTCGCCACATACCTCAATACGCGAGTGAATCCGAACGACTTAGTAGTGGTCGGAACCGTCCTGGGCTCAAACGCTGACGCCGTGCTTGACACGACGCCCATCGGTGGCACGAACTACACCGTCGGTGTTGCTGGGGGCGCAGCCCCTAACGGTTACATGGCCATCGGAGTGGGTGGCGCTGCCGGCGGCCAAGCCTATGAAAACTACTACACGAATAAGACTGCCTCCGTGCTGCCCTTTGCCACCGGCATGCTCGTCGAAGACGTGAACGGCAATTACAACTTCCAATCGGCCAATGCCGAGGAGTTCTGGGTATCGCCGAACGACCCTGCGTATCCCGGCCAGAGTTCCATCGTCATGGGCCTGCCGCCGATTAGCGGGGCATTCAATGGCATTACCTCAGCAGAGTACACCTCGCCTCTTTGGGAGTCCGGAGGTACTGCCGCGGGGGGCTACTGGCTGCTCGTGCTGCAGCGCTCCGCTCTTGTCACCGAGCCCTCCTGCGCCATGACCTCGAAGACCGGAACCCTCGGCCTCTTTGCAAACTGCGGAAAGGTCTACCTCACCAACGACAGCGACAACGCCAACGCCACCCAGGCTTATCAGTCCCTCGGCACTGCGCTCAGTACCCTGACCTCCGATCAAATGGTGATCCTCACCACCGTCGGAGTCCCCGCATGGGCCGGCCTGGGCGGCGCGCGGCAGGTGGCCGCCACGTCCTACAACGACCCCAGCGGCAAGATGCAGTACGCCTACTATAACCAGTTCGCGCCGGCGCTGGAGAACCTGGGCGGAACTCCGGAAGCTACGCTGGCTCTCTACCAGAGTGGAACGGCGCTTTCCGCCTACACCCTCATCAGTTGTGACGGCTGCGGAAATTCGCTCACTGGCCATGCGGTGCTCTCCTCCAGCGCTTCGACCCAGCAGGGGCAAACCGGCTTCGTCCACGGCCTTTTCGAACGCGATCACACCGGCAACTACTGGCCGACCCGTACCTCGCAGGAAACCCAGGCCCAAAGCGCGGCCGGAACAGGAGCAGATTTCACCATCGCCCTCCTGAATGCGCAGCAGCCCGTGCCGTGGCCCGAGACAAGCGGTGTTCCCATCACTTACTCGGTCTTCACCGCCGACAGCGCAGCGGGGCAGGAAGCCGCCTACTACTACATCAGCTACTTTCTCATCAACCACGAGTTCATTCTTGGCGCCACAGGCGATCACACCGACGACCTGCACTACTATTTCACCGGTGGGAACAACACTTACATCGACTACCACACCTATGACGTGGGCAATCTGAGCTTCCCCGGCACCTTAGCTCTCAGTTCCTCAGACATCGCCTGCACCGCGATCAACCCGGCACAAACCAACTGTCAGTGGACCGACCCTGTGACCGGCCAGTCCTTGACCTTCACCGAGAATGACTTCCTCGTCGTCAAGTACACCATGCGGAACGAAATCATCAATTTCGATAACGTCCTGCTGTTCATGGTCAACGGGTCCACCAACATGAAGGACATCATCGCCAGTGGCCAGGGCAGCGTCGCGCTTGCCCTAGTCGGGGCAGCGGCCAGCGTCGAGGGCAGTACTCTCCAGCCGCCACCCGCGACCCCGATCACCGTCAACCTGACCAATATCCTCAGTCTCATTGGCAGTGTCGTCAATATTGGCATCACTGTCGCGTCAGATGGACTCATTCCTCCCGATATCAAGGACGATGCCGTCGCCGGCGTCACGGTGCTCGGCGACCTCTTCGACAGCGCAGGCGCCACAGCCGGAGGACTGGTCCGTGGCGGCACCTCCATCCCGAGTGCCAACTACACCTTTCTCACCACTATCGGCGACCTGGCAAACAACAGCTTGCAGAACCAGCTCACCGCCGGCTTCGATGTCACTCTCGATAACATCCTCGGCGACTACAACAGGATCGCCATCATCGGTCCGCGCGTCACCAACACCAGCGACCGCGCCTTTTATCTGGTCAATCAGGGCGCGACCAACCTGGAACTCTCCCTCCTCAGCCAGGGCTCGCAGCGTAGCTTCTATCTCTCCCTGCTTCCTGCCTTCTACTCGATCCAGCACTTTCCTTCCTGGTACTACGACACGACGCAGGAAGGCGACACACCGCTTCCCGACATGGGAGGCTTTACCAGCACCGATGGCTGCAAGACGTGGTATGGCTACAAGCCGATGCCACCGATGGTCAGCGTCTCCTATCCCACCTACGCCGGTGTGCCCAACCAGTGGGACTACTACGCACAACAGACCATTCTTCCCGTCGACTGGTACATCCTCGGCGGAATCGCACAAAACGCCTCCAGCAGCACGCAATCGATCCCCTACATCGACATGCAGCTGGCTTCCGAACTCTTCTCCTCGGGCGGCCTCAACCTGCCCATGGATCCCTTCGTCACCAGAACGGGGCCAATGACAGCCTTCAAATTCCTTGAGCCACCCGCCAGCCCTTTCGACGGCTTCTCGGTGGGCAACACCTGTTCTGCCACGATCGTGAGCAGTTACGGCGTCCCCGATGGATCATCCTGCAAATGGAACAATTCCTGCGTTGGCCTTACCGGTCCACCCACTTCGGTCGCTACCTCTACGACCATCTCCGTCTCTGGTAGCTCGGTGCTCGGAGAGGCCCTGCCAATGCAGGCCACCGTTACCGCAGGGTCTGCGGCGGCCAGCGGCATCGTCACCTTCCAGGACAACGGCGTTGCCGTCGGCACCTCAACCCTCGACGCCAACGGCCGCGCCACCGCCTCGGTGAGCAACCTCGACCTCGGCTCGCACTCCTTCATCGCCTATTACCTCACCAACGCTCAGTACCTTCCTTCGGAATCGGCTGCCGCAGGCTCTACCGTGTACGCCAACGACACCGATCTCTCCCTTACGGTTTCGCCCGGAAGTATTCAAATGAGTTACGGTTCGACCTCCGCTCCACTGAATGTACAAGTCACATCGAAGTGGGGCTTGGCCGGAACTGTTTCCTTTGCCTGTTCCGGACTGCCCGCTGGGGCGACCTGTGCCTTCAATCCGGCCCAGGTTATGCTCGCCGCCGGCGGCACTGCGAGTACCTCACTCTCGCTCACCTCGGCCACCGTCACCAGTGCTTCTTTCACCAAAAGCGCTCCCGCCCAGAAGGCCGGGATGTTGTCCTTCAAAGGGATCGGCGATTTGCTGTTGCTTCCCCTTTCCCTCCTCTGCCTCGCGCAGATTCGCAAGGGTGCACGCAGCATCTCCGCGTTGCTCTTCCTACTGCTGATCTCCGTCGTCTCCATCGGTAGCTTGGCCGGTTGCAGCGGCGGAGCTGCCCATGGCCTCAAGGAGACGAGTTCTCAGACAATACTCGTCATCGCGTCCACAGGTTCCGTCACCAAAAGCATCCCCCTTCTCGTGAACATCGAATAACGCAATCGGGGGTAGCAAGCCTCACGCCGCACCCAGGCGGACATTCGACTCAGAATGGCTGCGAACGTCTCCAACACCGAAGGGTGAAGCGCCGCAAAGCCTAAAGGATTACAACCTCTTCGCATCGACTCTCAAACACGAATTCCGAAAAGCGAATTCATGCTTCTTGTGTGCGAACTGGCTTTGCACCAAAGGCAAGGTCCGAGAATTTATCAGGGAACAATTATGCTTAGCCTTATTCAGAAATTCCGATCAGAGCTGGTAATGTCCACGCTGGTCGTTCAGCCGTTGGCGCCGCCGGTCGCAGATAAAAACCCCCACATTGGTGGAGCGCTGGCTTTCGTTGTATCGGCCCTCTTGCTTGTCGGATCGAGTTACTCCGTGAATCAAAAGCGCGACCGCACCGCGCTCATCACTCTCACGGCATTCTGGATAGCGATGCGGCTCGGCGAAGCGTTCGACGGAAGCCGGCACATATTTTCTTCTCTCGCTCCGATAAGTGGGCTGCTCTTGTCGTGCGCAGTCCTCCGAATAATTCTCGATCGCTTTGGGATGATCCCGAAGGTCACAGCACTGGTTGCGTACAGACAGTGCAATCTCGACGTGGTGCTATTGGCTTTACAGATGCCGCGCACGGATGGTCTGACGGCGACACGAGAGATCAAGAAATCATTTTCTGGCGCCTGCATCGTCATCGTAAGCGATTACGAAGCGAATGAGTTCCGCGCCGCAGCGTCCACCACCGGCGCTTCGGGATACGCATTCAAACAAGGTCTGGAAGATCTCGAGGCCATCATCGTCCGGTCATTCGTGTTTCGCAACTTCTCCGTCACAGAAAGGTTTCAATCATGAAAAACTCATATTCATCGTTGTCCACAGCCATAACTTTCCTAGCTCTTATTCTCGTCAATGCTTGCGCTTTATCCGTTGCTCGCGGCCAAGCGTCAGTCTCTACTCAATCGCTGGAACTTTCTTACGACGCGCGCCATGGCGGATCGTGGCTCGGTGCCGTAAACTCGCTGCCCGCCTGCGGGGAAGCGGTAAGCCTGCTTGATCAGCCTGGTATCAGACCGGTCCGCGCGGAAACCGGCGCTCAGCCTGGCGAGGTAGACCCTCTAGCTGTACCTGCCGGACGCTACAGGCTATTTCCCGACGATGGAGTCCTGCTCTACTCACCCATCGGTGCACATCTGGGCGCCACCTACTACACCACCGATACGGACGCGCACCTCAGGCTCGGCTCCCCGCAGTTGCTGGCCACCCAGGCCTGGGATCCAAACGGATGGGGTCCGGCCGAGGTCTATGCCACCTCTGGACGCATCGTCACTGTCGGTAAGGACGATGTGGTCACCGCTACCCGGTCAGGCAATCCGGCCGATGGAACCTCAACTGTGCAGGTCAGTTTCCTCGGCGAGGGTGTCTCCGCGACACTGTCAAAACCGCTCATAGCGCGCCAGGCGGATTCTCCGGACTTCATCGCGATCACGCACAGTGACCTCGACCACGCCGTGGACGCCAATGGCAACCTGCATGACGAGGTCATTGTCGCCCATCCATACCGCGTCGATGACGTCGACGGGGCATTTAACCACGTTTACCGCTTCAGTCTCGACGTTCTCAACTATGGCTCCGGTGAGGTTTCATCACCGGAGGTCACCAGCCTCGATTTCTCTAACTATGGCCCGATCTTTCCAGCGGGCGGTAACCCGGTGCGGAACGCCACCCGCGGGAATATGCTCTCCGGGGACAACATGCTCTCCGTCGTCACCGGCGATTTCCTCGGAGATGGCCATAGCGAAATCGCGGTGCTCATCGTCAACTCGCATTTCGATGGCACCCTGACGGGACACAACTCGCTCGAAATCCTAACCTTTCGTTACGACACGGTCGCAGGCCACCACACGCTCACCGAACTGAACAACTTTGTCACCAGGCTCACCCCCGGCGTCGATGGTGTGTGGAAGAATCAGCCCACCGTCGCGACTATCGCCGCTGTAGCCGCTGACCTTGACGGAGACGGTGCCGACGAATTGGCCGTTGTTTACGCCAAGTACGGTAATTCGATCACGACCAAGGGGTATAACAGCTACGGCGTAGGCCGCATGCTCCTCAAGTACGACAGCAATCTGGTACCGGTTCTCCGCTACAGCGCTATTGATACAGCAGGTGGTTTGGATGCCGCCAATGAACAATACACTCTCCGCACTCGGCCGCGCGTGGCTCTTGTGGCGGGCCAGTTCCAGCTCAGTCCACCTTCAGTTCCACTTGGCCGCAAGCAGCTGGCAATGGCTTGGTTTGACACCAATAACACCGCCGGCATCAATAACCATCCGAACCCTCGAGTCTTTCTGCGAGCATTCTCCGCCTCCACGGATCTCAAGACCCTCACCCCTCTCGGTGGTGTATACGGCTATGGCCCCCTCGATGCATCCTCGGTTAGCACCATCACGCGTCTCTTCTCGCTGGCTTCCGGCGGATATGAGGGTATTCATGGGCCCAATGGTCCCACCCAATCCATCGCCGTCAGCGATTGGACAGGATCGGATCTGTATTCAGTCAACTCCAGCCGATATTTAGTGCGGACATTATTCCTTACCGGAGCCGGATTCGCTGGCGCTACCGACGCGCGTGCAAACATAGGGCTGGGTATCGACTACAGTGCCCGCATGCCGCTGATCTCCTACGATCGGCCGGGAAATTCAGCCTATCTCGGCGCTCCCGTCCACATGACCATCCACGACGCACCAGTCACCAGCTTCCTCATGCAGGAGCCACCGAAGCAGGTTTATTGGGACGAGAAGACCCACGCAGTCGTGAACCTCACGCGCTTCGACGGCAACAACGTGCACCTCTTCTCCGGGACCTCAGCCAGCATGTCGACTACCAGCACTGACCACACTTCGCGGGACACGGGTGGTTCAACTTCAATCAGCGCCGGCTTCACGGTGCAGTCAGGAGCCGACTTTGGCATGATCAAAGGCTCGGCCGAAGCTTCGCTCGATGTCCAAGCCAAATCGAGCTACGACTATTCCGAGAACAAGGAACGCTACAACTCTCAATATCGGCAACGCACCATCGAAAGCAGTGGACAGACCGACCGTGACGACTTTCTCAAGGGAGAGATGCAGACTACCGACCTCTGGCGCTATCGCGTGTACGGCACACCGACCGGCGATGCCACCAATGCCTACTACGAAATGGTCATGCCTGGTCCCCGCGTTCCATTTGTCGGTGGCGGCCTCAATTTCTCGTGGTATCAGCCCCGGCACGAGAACGGCAACATTCTCTCTTATCCCGCCAGGCTGGGAGCCACCGATCCTTACATACCGAGCGACGCCGGCAGTTACACGCTAGCCAACGGAAGTGTGAAGTCCCAAACCCCGCAGATCTACGCTCAGCTTAGCTTCTTCGACGGAACCGGCGTCTCCACGGCTCTCAAGTATTCGAGCGAAGTTTCCGAGGGAAAGTCGTTCAGCTATTCGCACGAAATCCGGGAAAGCCTTGACATCAAGACGTCGTACACCGCCTCGGCCTCGACGCCATACGGAGGCGCTTCCTTCCGTGTTTGTGGATCGATTGAAGCCCATAGCAGCAACAGCTGGGGAGGAGCTGAGACCAGTACTGAAACGACCCGAGACGAGACCGCCGTCACCCTCAATCGTGCAGCGGGAACCTCAACGGCGACCTATCCCTTCTATCCGGTGGTCTACAACACGCAGGATGGCACAATGAAAATGTCCTTTGCGGTGCCCAATCCAGCAAATTCCATCAGTAACCCTGTTGGCTACAGTATTTACGCTAACCAGTACGGCGGACTGCCAGACCCAGCAGTGAATCTCCCGCTGCGCTTCCTCTCGAAATCTGCAGGTTCGGGTGAGCTCGAGCTATGGGAGCCTAATCAAAACGGAAATCGCAAGGCAATGCGCGGATTATTCTTCCGTAAGCCCAGTATCGATCCTGCCTCCGGCACATACCTGCTCTTGGCTTTTAGCCCGAACGACGGCGATGTGGTGCGCATCGAACCACGCATTTACAACTTCAGCACAGCGCAGCCTGCCATCGACACAGTCGTTCAATACCAGGTCATACCTTATGACAGCAGCCTGAACAGCGAAGTCTGCGACGATCCCATCAACAAGAAGGGCGGCGTTACCACCGGCCTGATCTGCCCGCGGAAGGATCGCACGACGATCGCTACCAAGACCCTGCCCCGCCTCAACCCGCTGCAGTCCACCTGTGTATCCGGATTTGACGATCCAGCCAGCACCAGTTGCGCACTGTCGGCAGCCGTCAACTGGAATACGAAGGGTTACGGGCCAGACTTCGGCTCAACCGAATACCGCGTTTATGTGGTGATTGATCCCGATGGTACAAAGGGCAGCGAGATCTATGGCATCGAGCCGGAGCCTATTGCGATCGCCAACGTCACGAACGCGACACCGATGGTCGTTACGGCGCCGGGCAATACTCTCGAGACCGGCGATTATGTAACCATCGGCGGCGTTCGGGGCCTGGATCGAGCGAACGGTATATTTCAAGTTACGCTCGTTTCGAACGATGAATTCTCCCTGAATGGCACCGTCCTTAGCCGGGGAAGCTACGAGGGGAGCGGTACCGCGGCGCCGCTCGATCCTGGCCAGAACAACGAAGGATACGGCACCATTGCCATCAGCGATGAGGGACGCTCCGATGCAGCAGCCAGTCAACAAGGCAGCAGACCGCTAGACTATCTCATTTCTGATTCTTTCGAAGGTCTCTCCGAGCAGAACATACCGGCGCTGATGCGATCCAGGCTCACCGCCGCGCAGAACTTGCCGATGGATCTGCGCTTCACGGTGCGCAGCACTTCGGTGCACACGGATGCCGCGCAGGTGTTGCTCTTCGATGGCGACCCGTCAACTGGAGCGCCGGCTATCGCCTCGCAGGTGATCCATCCCGGCCTGCACGCGGAGGACGGCACCAGCGTCTGGTTTAGCTGGACACCGGCTACGCTCGGTACACACCAGCTATATGCAGTACTTCTCGATGGAGAGCAACGACATCAGCAGACCGAGGAACTCGATGTCAGCGTCGTGGCTCGGCAAAAATAGACGAGGCCAAGGGCTGAAACATTGAGGCTGATTTTGATCCATGTCGGCCATCGTCGGCGGTCGAATTACGACTGATTCTGAACTGGCCGGTTAACTGGGCAAACCGCTCGTGGAGCTATTCAAGTCGATCAGTGTTCTGAGCAAAGGGCAGAAAAAACGCCATCTCGGGCAAGTGGTTCCGGTTCCCACAACGGGTCTTCGCAGTAATTGTGACTTTAACGCTTTCTCCAAAGCAGGCCATGGAAATGACAGAGTACGGAGAGGGTGGAAATCCAAGAAGCCGGCTTTCCACCCTTTCCACGCTCTTTGGAAATCCCTTCGGGATTACCACCTTCCCACGGCCTCGACTGCTGGCGCATTTTCAAGATGCAAGAGCTGCATGACTGAATCCAAGGTCCTTTAAGCCTCAAGCGAGTTGGAATGTAGGTCCTGGGTCCAAAGTGTAATGAACGTTCAAGTACACTCACTCCCCTTAGCTGCCTTGCTCGTTCGGGCCAGCATTGCGGGCAAAAACAGGCCCGCTGAGGTGCGTCTTTTTGCAGCTTTGAATGGAATGAGAGAAGTGCAGACTGAGCGCAAGCGATGCGTCCGTTGCAAAATAAAGCGAAATGCTGCTACCGGGTAGCCTGCACAGTGAAGTAGTTCTGCCGCGCCGCAACTTAATGCGACTGGTGATAATAATCTGTTTGCCATTGAACGACGGGGCGGCGGCGACGATGCAGGCAACATCCAAGATTCCAGACCCTGCGGCGTTTCAGGAGTCATCCGGACATTCGAGCATCATCGCCTGTCAATGAGCCGTTTGCCTTGGCAACATCTGAGGACTCAGCATTTGGATGGGGCTCATAGCTGGGAAGGACCAGCCAATTGATGGAGCCAATCGGCCTGGGTGTACCTTTCAGTGCCGCTTGCGACGGTTATTCCCCTCGCAGTGCTTGATTGGGATCGATCGAGGCGGCGCGGAGCGCCGGTAGCGCAGATGCAGCCAGGGCCAACAGCAGTACGCCAACCGCGGCCAGAGTCAGTACAAGAGGGTCAAACGGGCTGACTCCAAACAGCATGGACCGCAGTAGGGTTGAGGCTCCCGCAGCCCCCGCCAACCCAAGGATGCAGCCTATGGCGGCGAGTTTCGTACCGGATTCCAGAACCAGGCGGATGATTGCAGCGCGCTGCGAACCGAGCGCCATGCGGATGGCCATCTCCTGCACTCGCGAGGCTACCGAGAAGGCGATGACGCTGTAGATGCCTAGCACTGCCAGCAGCACCGCTGCGCAGGCAAAGCTGGTGATGAGCACCGTATTGAAGCGGCGAGGCGCTTCGCTGTCTGAGACGGCCTGCTCCATGGTCTGCACCTGCGTCAGCGGCAGTTGCGGATCGATGGCCCGCACCGTGGAGCGCAACGCGCTTTCCATACTTTCCGGTGGCAGGGTCGAACGCAACACGATGTAGCCGCCATTGCCATTGAGATCGCCAGCGGAGGCGAGCGATCCAATTTCCTCTTCGGCCTGGTCTACGGGACCGAAGAACTGCTCCTTGGTCGGGTCGTCCGGGGAGCTCAGTTTCACGTCGGCCACTTCACCCACAATCGTCAACCAAGGGGTCGGGCTCTCCGGTGTGCCAATGCGGATCCGCTTGCCGATCGGATCCTGATTAGGCCAGTAGTGCTGTGCTAGCTTGCGATTCACGATCAAAACCAGTTGCGCGCCAGCCTTGTCCGCATCGGTGAAGGTACGCCCTCGCAGCAGCGGAATCGCCATGGTGTGGAAATAGTCGCCGATCACCTGGGCGGGAGTGGCCAGATTCATCGCCGCGCCCTTGTGTGGGACGTAGCCCTCCACCACGAAGGTTTCGTTGCCGCCGTTGCCCGAAGCGGGCAGGGTGGTGGTCAGGGCCACGGACACAGCGCTCGGAAGTTGCTTGAGGCGGCGCAGCAACTCATCGTTGAAGGCATTCACGGCAGGCTGCGTGGAGTATTGCTTCTGCGGAAGCGAATACGATGCAGTAGCGACGTGCTCGGGCCGAAATCCAAGGTCGACCAAGCGCATCTTTTCGAAACTGCGCAGCAGCAGGCCTGAAGCGGCCAGCAGAACCAGGGCGATGGCAATCTCGGCAACCACCAGAGTGGAGCGCAGACGCGCATTGCCTCCGCCTGCGCTGCCGCTGCGGCCTCCTTCTTTGAGCGCGCCATTTACGTTGGTGCGGAGAGCGGCAAAGGCCGGAGCCAATCCGCAAAGCAATCCTGTAACCACGCCAAGCAGCAGCGCAAAACCGACCACCTGCCAGTTAAGGGCGATTTCATTGATGCGGGGAAGACTCTCCGGCAGCAGGCTTCTTCCCACCCGGAGGGCAAGACCGGAAAGCGCCAACCCGAGCAACCCGCCGCCTACGCTCAGAACCAGGCTTTCAAGAATCGCCTGGCGCAGCAAATCCAGCGCACGCGCACCAAGCGCCAGGCGTAACGCAACTTCCCTCTGCCTGCGAATGGCGCGGACCAGCATCAGGCCGGCAAGATTGACGCAGGCTATCAACAGCACCACGGCCACAGCCAGGAACAGTGTTCGCAACAGCGGCCGAGTCTGCTCCACCGTCTCCTCGTGCAACGGCCGTACCACGGCGCTGATATGCAGGCTGGCCATCATTGCCGGATAGCCGCGCATGATCTGCTGCGCCACCCGCTCGGCATCGCTCTGCGCTTGCGCAGCGGAAATGCCGGGCTTCAGGCGGCCCACCATCGCGTCGTTCCAGCTCGCCCCGGACGTGGGAGAAAGCTCCTGCGCGGTGAAGCTCATGGGAACCCACAATTCGGTGCGGTTCAATTGTCCTGCCACCAGGGGAAATTCGAAATTCCGCGGCATCACGCCGATGACGATATACGGCTTGCGATCGAGCAGAATCTTGGTGCCCAATATCTGCGGGTTACCATTGAACCGGTTCTTCCACATTGCATAACTCAAGACCGCGACCTGCTGGCTGTGTTCGTCTTCGTCGGCAGTGAACACCCGACCAAGTTGCGGTTCAACGCCGAGGGCGGAGAACACTCCCGCGGTCATGCGTGAGGCGTTCACCTGGGCAGCCTGACCGGCTCCGGACAGCTCAAAGGCCGCGAACGTATAGCCGCCCAGAGCGGCAAAGGACTTTGTATCGCGAGAATAGGCGCGAATATCCGGCACAGTCACTCCGGCCTCGCCATTGCCGCCCATGTCTGCCCCTTCCAGGCGATCGGCCAGAACCATCAGCCGGCCGGAATCGGGAAACGGCAGCGGTCGCAGCAGGACGCCGTCAACGATGGAGAAGATCGCCGTCGTCGCCCCAATGCCGAATGCCAACATAAGGACCGATGTAACCGCAAAGCCCGGAGACTTGCGCAGTTGTCGCAGCACAAATCTGAGACCGAAAATGAGATTTCGCATAGGGCTGGGGCTCCTGATCGAGACGGTAGTAATACTGCGGAGCATTTCGCGCTCCAAACGCCTCTGGCACTAACCACTGTATATTCCATCGTATGGGAGGAAGAAAGGCTCACTCTCTTTGCCGAGGAACGTTCGAAACTGGGAAAACCTGTCCGCAAATGAACAGATACTCAGCGCCGTCTAAGTTGACGCATAGCCGAGGCACGCATCGACGACAGATCAGTAACGAAATGTTGAATCATTTGGAAACCTGCGCACTGGGGGCTACCGCATCGTTCCTGCGCAGTCGAGAAAGCTACCCGGAGAGCGACGATGAGACTCATACCGCATCGACCACAGCGAATCCTGCTAAGCGTCACCATAGCCACACTCCTTTCGTC
This sequence comes from Occallatibacter sp., assembly GCA_036519195.1. GTDB lineage: Bacteria > Acidobacteriota > Terriglobia > Terriglobales > Acidobacteriaceae > Telmatobacter. Next base: position 26,036 of record DATDLS010000357.1, read on the forward strand.
GGTGGCAGGCATGTCCGATGCCATTGGATTCAGCCAGACTGGTGAATTTGTTTCATTCATGAGCGGCAACACGACCCGCATGGCTATTGCCTTCAGCAATCAGGATGTGTCGCGTGGCGGGCGCCTGATTTCAGTGATTGCCTTGTTCGTGGTGGGCAATGCATTGGGCGCAATCGTGGCGCGCCTTGGCGGTAAACACGGGCGCAGGTGGTTGCTGCTCTACTCTTTTCTCCTGTTAGCAGCCGCAGCAGCTCTGCCCGCAGTGGCTGGCCTCGCGGACACGCTCGGCCTCGAAAACCTTGCTGGAAGTGTACGTATTCCTCAAACCGACATGACCCTGGTCTCGCTGGTCTTACTCATCTTCGCGATGGCCGGACTTAATGGCACCGTTGACAGTGTCGAGGGAGTGGGTCTAAGTCTTACATTTGTCTCCGGAGCCCTGGCTAAGTTCGGCCGCGGCCTGGGAAATCTCCTTATGGGTGAGAGGCGCTTCGATTGGGCGGTCCAACTGGGTCCCTGGAGTGGGCTGGTCTTGGGAGCCATCCTCGGCAATCTTCTCGATGACCGATACGGACGCGATGCTCTCTGGCTGCCGGCCCTCATTTGCCTGTTGTTAGCGGGATACTCGATTCTCGCTCCCGAGGCATGGCAGGAAGGCATCGCCTGAGCAGAGCAGAAGTAGTTCGAACTTTATGACCGCGCCAGCTTGGCCAGATAGATGCCGCTCTCCTCTCTCCGCACGGTCGTAACAAGCATCATCCGTCCATCCGTAGAAACCGTGCACCCGGAATCCATTCCTGTAGTTGCCAAGTCGAAGCTCTTGAAGGGGCGAGCCCTTCCCGACGGGATGTCGACCTCGACCAGATCTGATCGGGAAGGATCGGCGACCGAGGAATGCATGAGATACACTGTGCATTCCATGAATGCAGAGACCTTCGGTCGCCGTCAGCCTTTTCTCAGAGTGGAAGACGTTTTGCACTGAGCCGGTTGCCAGATCGCGTTTGGCAATTCTCAATTCCGGCTGTGCATCTTTGAAACAGATTGATCCGTCTGGCGCCGAGATTTGCAATGGAGTCGCAACCCCCCAGAACATCTGCTCCGGCTGAACTCCGCCGTTAGCTGCCACGAGCCAAACGCGTTCCACTCCCCCTGGTTCGAGTGGAAGGATATCGAATGGCCATCGGTGCTATCGACCGGGTTGAAATCGCGACCCTGTGTAAAGGTGAACTGCCGTAGAGTGCCACTATCCACTGCGCCCAGCGTCAGGTTTGTCGCTCCGTTCCTGCGCAAGGCAAAAACTACCTTCTTGCCATCGGGGGACCAGGATGGAGTCAGGGGAAATGCGTCGTCTTTGAAGTGGCTGAACTCCCACATTCGGCCGCCGTTGGAGTTCGCCAACCAAACTTCAGTCGAACCGCTGCGAGTCCATCGGGGAAGAACTTGCCTTCAATATCGCCGCTGTTCCCAGGCGGTGGCTCGGTGAGCGGCCAGTCGGAGGAGAATTCACCCGCGGCATTCTCCGCACCGTTCAAACGGCATGGATTTGATTGCTCCTGGGGTCCTGCGCTATGTGCGGATCGGTGAGACAGGTTCGCTTTCCACGGCTTCGAGTAAAGCGGCGGCCATCTCATTTAGTGGCGTTGGGATGCGGTGCTTGGCTCCCTTGCGGACGATAGCGCCATTGCGCTCGTTCCACTCCATGCGGCGTCCGGCGAGCCGGTCGGCGAGAAGAGAGTTGACTGAGTCTTTCGGATGGTTCCGATAGAGTTCCAGCACGTCTTCGCCAATCGAGTCGCTGAGTTCGGCGCCCTCAGCACGTCCAACTGCGGCGCACTCGGCTACCATCTGCAACGCCACGCGGCTCATCGCCTCGCCGCGCAATATGCCGCTGGGCTTGAGCGCGAGCGCGCTTAGCGCTCCCACAGAGTTCACGCACAGCTTCCACCACATGGCGGTGACAAAGTCGCTCACCAGGTCAATCGTCACATCCCGGCCCGCGAACAGGCCGGAAAAATCGCGACCAAGCGCAGTGTCTTCGAGCTTCATGGTTGCTGGGCCGCGCATCAGCACCGTTCCATCCTGCGTGCGCTCTGCCGGGCAGTCAATGACGACCGGGACCAAGCGCTCCGGGCTAACATAATTCTCAAAGCGCTCGCGATGCTCGATTCCATTCTGCAGCACAGCCACGGGCGCTCCGCCGGCGCAAAGCCTGGAGAACCAGAGTGCGGTCGCTGTCGCGTCATATCCCTTGCTGGCCACTAGCACCCAGTCCACGGCTTCAGCCTGGGCGGGGTCGGTCACATTCCGCGCTGTCACATGCACCACGTCATCGTGTGTGTGCACCGTGAGGGCCGGCAAAGGACGCCGGGTACACAACGTAATCTCGTGCCTACCTGCTCTATGCAGCAGGCCCGCCAGGGTTCCGCCGATTGCACCGACTCCGACGATTGCTACACGCGCCATTCCGTGATCCTCCCACGCTTGATTCATTCCTATGAAAATTGTACTTGCCTGCGGATGTCGAAAGCCTAGTCGATTGGCTCTAGGTGCGCGGTGAAGTGGCGCAGGAAAGGGGCTTCGTAGGTGAGTCTCAGCCCTCTTATATTGGCTCGGCGCTCGTGGACCTGGAGGATGATCTCGACCACATAATCGATGTGGCTCTGGGTGTAGACGCGGCGGGGGATGGCGAGGCGGACTAACTCCATGGTTGCCGCGGAGGCGAACATCAGGCTGCCGATTTCTACGCTTCGAATGCCGCCTTCGAGGTATAACTCGGCGGCCAGGGCTACGCCGGGGAACTGCTCCTGGGGCAGGTGCGACAGAAAGGCTTTGGCGTCGAGATAGATGGCGTGGCCGCCGGGGGGCTGGACGATCGGGACGCCGGCAGCGGCGATGTGGTTGCCGAGGTAGGCCGTCGAGGCGATGCGGTAGCGGAGGTAGTCTTCGTCGAGCGACTCCTGAAGGCCGACGGCGATGGCTTCGAGATCGCGACCGGCGAGGCCGCCGTAGGTTGGGTAGCCTTCAGTGAGAATGAGCAGGTCTTTTTCCTGCCGGGCAAGGATGTCGTTATTGGTACAGAGAAAACCGCCGATGTTGGCCATCCCGTCTTTTTTGGCCGACATGGTGCAGCCGTCGCCGAGAGAGAACATTTCCTGGGCAATCTGCTTGGGGGTCTTATCGGCGTAACCGGACTCGCGCTGCTTGATGAACCAGGCGTTCTCAGCGAATCGGCACGCGTCAAAGTAGAGCGGTACGTCGTGCTTGCGGCAGACAGCGGAGACGGCTTTCGCGTTTTCCATCGAGACGGGCTGGCCGCCGCCGGAGTTGTTGGTGACGGTGAGCATGACAAGCGGCACGCGCTGGCGGCCGACGCGGGTGATAAGTTGGTCGAGCGCATCTACGTCCATGTTGCCTTTGAAGGGGAGGATGGTTTCAGGCCGGCGAGCTTCGGGGTAAAGCAGATCGACGGCCTCAGCGCCAACAAACTCGACGTTGGCGCGGGTCGTGTCGAAATGGGTGTTATTGGGGACGACGTCTCCTTTTTTGCACATGACGTTGAACAGGATGCGCTCAGCGGCGCGGCCCTGGTGGGTGGGGATGACGTGGATGTAGGAGGTGATTTCCTCGACCGAGCGCTTGAAGCGATGGAAGCTCTTGCTGCCGGCGTAGCTCTCGTCGCCCTCCATGATGGCGGCCCACTGGTGGGTGGACATGGCGCCGGTGCCGGAGTCGGTGAGGAGGTCGATGAGGACGTCGTCGGCTTCCAGAAGGAAGAGGTTGTAATGGGCGGCACGGAGGAACTGCTCGCGCTGAACGCGAGTGGTCCAGTGGATAGGTTCTACGCTCTTGATGCGGAACGGCTCAATGATGGTTTTGGTGGGCATACATTCGTGATCCTCGAAATGCGGAGAGTCTGCCAGAAGGGCGATCGGGCATCTGTTTGGAGATGAACAACATAATCTCGAATTCCATTCAGGGTAAACCATGGATTTGATTTGCCGAGATAACCACAAGTTCCGCACCAGTATCCCGGGCAGAATCTGCCTAAACTCGCATCCCGAAATCGGACGGTCCAACATTGACTCGAACAAACAAAGACATCTTGTCCTTCTGGCCCGCTTCCACCCAGCACCCCCGTTTTTATAGCTTTCTGCTGCAAAATTCTTTTTGGTCGGATCCCTTAATCGGCGGACGACTTGTTAGGCCACCAACGAGGCGGCAGCAAAACGATTGGCTCTCTAGGAATGCGAGAGGACCGCACCTAGATTCTGTACCGCAATGTGTTCGTCCCAGTTGCGAGAGCGGCCCAACCGAAACCATTTATTTGCTGTGCGGCCGGATTTGTGAACGAAAGTTGGTAGCAATCTTCGAGCGATGAGCATTGGCGATTCGTTGCGTCATAGGGATCGATCTGACCGGGCTTGCTTTAGCAGTCCATCATCAGGGTAGGGGAAGTTCAACCGCCGCCCGGACTCAACCCGCCTCATTGCGGCGTCACGCGATACCTTGAACCCATTGACTCCGCCGGGCCGGAGCCTTGAAGGGCTCCGCGAAAGACTGCGTTTGGTGCGCGACTTTACCATTGCGGAACTCCATAATGCTCACAATCCATGGTGGTTGCCCCTGGTAGTTGATTGTGTATTCCGTGATCCAGAGATCGCTTTGTCCGAGATTTCGCCTGACGATAAACTTTGACGGCCGGCATGGATGATGACTTCCAAAGGGCTGTAAATTGCTTCACCTGAGGATGCGCTCCGCCGACTGGGGATAGCCGCAAATGGCATCGCCATCGTAAATACCGTGCGCCGCGCTTCGATCGTCGGCCGCCGACGGGCGCCGATGAGAATTCAAGGCCTCGCGCCTTGCTCCTTTTGCATCGACTGCTCCAGGGGCCGTTCGGTCTTCATTTTGAATTGCTTCGTGGGATGAAACCCGGGATCCCGGTCTTTACGACTTCGTTGAGCCTCTGCCTGGTCCGAATTCGATTGATTTCGTCTATTGCGTCTTCCGGAAGGGGGGAGATGTTGAAATTTTCACTCGCGCGAGATCGAGATCTGGGCGTGGTGAGGAAAGCAGTACCTCGCTGCACCGCCCACGCCAGCAGCACCTGTGCGGGTGTCTTTCCAACTCGTGCGGCGATTGCTGTAATGACTGGATCTTCAAGCGGCCCCGGTCTGGATCCGTGGCCCAATGGCGCGAAAGCCAGAAGCACAATGCCCTTCTCCTTGCAGAATTCCAGAAGCTCCGCCTCCGGCAGATACGGATGTGACTCGACCTGAACCACGGCCGGCTTGATTCTCGCCGACTCGTAGAGGGGTAACAGTCCGTTCAGGTCGATGTCAGACACTCCGATGGCCCGGCAACTGCCGTGGTCCACAAGACTCTCCATTGCCTTCCAGGTATCAAGCAATGTCACCTCGTGGTCGTAAACGATGTCACCGTTTTGATCGCGAGGATCCTGCTCGTCTCCCGGCTGAAATGCAAACGGAGTGTGCATCAGGTAGAGATCCAGATAGTTGAGCCTGAGTCTGTCGAGACTCGCCTCGAATGCCAGTTCGACGCGCTCGGGCCGATGATTGGAGTTCCACAGCTTCGTGGTGACAAAAATGTCTTCGCGCGCGATCCCGCCAGCGGCAAGTCCCGCCTGCAACGCCTCCCCTACCTCGCGCTCATTCCGGTATCGCTCAGCACAATCGAAGTGTCGAAACCCGGCTTCCAGTGCATTTCTGGTCGCAGTTATCGTCTCGGCCGGGTCGGGAATCAGCGTGCCGAAGCCGACTGCGGGCATAGAGCCGCTTTCCTTGGTGAGCGGCATTCTCGTCATCCGAAGTTCGGAAGATTCAGTCATAAGAATTCCTTGCGACGAGTACTTCGTTTCCTGCATCATGGCCCGAATCTGAAGATTTGATGTCCAGCCCCGGGGAAAAGGTCAACAAAAATCTCAAAGATGTCCCCAAAATCTCCCCAGGGACAGCGCATATGTGCCCCTTCTATGGAGCGATCCGTGGTTGTGTCTCAGTCTGAATTTCGGCTCACTGCTCCCTGCGGATGTTCCTTCAGTCGTCGCCAGTCGAACAAATGGCTCAAAACGGAAGTTGCCGGTGAGTCTTTTCCCATTGAAGGATGAGCCTGAAGAAGCGAAGATCACGCGAACCAGCCTTGAGAGTTTTGCTCTTTAGCCTCATGCCCTCGCTCATGACAACTCCGGTGTGCGGTAACGCCCTCGACACCATCGACGGCTTTGGCGCGGAAAGCGAAGACGTTAAAAATCCCTCCATCGCATAGGCGGACGAGCCGAAGCGGTTCTTTAGGTCGCGGTTAAGGGGTGAGGAATGTCCGGTATAGTGCGCGATTTCAAAAAACGCTGTGGCCGCATATTGGTCCGGTCCCTTGAATGCATGATCCGGCGGAAGCCCGATGTGGCCAGTCGCGGGTGAATACAAGGCGCGATCGCCGCCAATCCGGAGAACGGACTGCCTATTCTTCAGGATGGTTTCGGAAGCTTTGGGGCCCGTTCATCGTGCTTCCTCGATCGCGGGTGCCTTGTTGCGAGGAACGGCCATCGATCTGCGAGGTGTGCAACACGGCGTGGTGTTTAAGAACCCGAATTATTTCCCTGCCGTCGTCTCGCCCGTCGTCTTCGACTTCAAAAGGCTTTGCGAAGAAGATGGCCGTCGAGTGTTCGCCCTTACGAATTTGCGAGTCTTCGTCTTGTGCTTGTTGGTAGGTCACCCAGCGCGGATCGCCGCTCCGGAGGGCGCGCAGGTCCATGCCGAGGATCAGGACATTGACGCCGTGATATAAAAGACTGATTTCGAAGCCATAGACCATTTGCATTCTCATGCCCGCAACTAAGGACACGAGGTGCTCAACTCGAGGTTTCCGCAATTACCAGGCTTTCCTTGGGTCATTCAAAGCTGGATCGGATCACTCTTAGGGAGAATTAACAGCGATCGCAGCCCAAAGGGCCCCTCGAGGCGGACGGCGCCCACCTCATCCCTTAGAATCGTTCTATCGAGTTGCCTCGCCTCGTTCCGAGGCGAGAAACGCGCACGGGGCCAAGATGGATTTCCACGACACGCTTCTGGCGAATGGGCTGGATTTCGTACGATCTTCACTGGAGCATCTCACAGCGGCTTCTGCCGCCAGCACCCCGGATAATGAAAGCCGGAAGCGGCATCTGAAATATGCCCTGATCCATCTGTGTTGGGGCCAAGAGCTTGTCTTCAAGGAACGTCTCAGGCAGGACGACCGGCAACTCGTGTTTCAGGCCAGAGCTAGAGGGGCGGCCGATCAGTCTGGCGACTTCAAAAGCGTTTCCTTCCATACTGCAGAGGACCAACTCGAACAGGTATGCGGTGTCGAGTTCACTCCTCAACAGAAGAAGGACTTGCAGGTCTTCGGCAATCGACCGAATACGATCGAACATTTCAATGCAGTGGAAACCCTCCTCGCAATGCATTCGGGGATTGCGAAAATGGTCAGTTTTCGGGTTGACTCCTGGAGCATAATTTTGAGGCCGAGGCCTTCGAAGAACAGGAGCAAGAGCTGTTGGGTAAAATCCAGGAGAGCCTGGCAAATGCGACGCTGTGGTGCAGGAGCGGCTAGCGATTATCGAACCGGAGATAGGGAAACTGCAGACAGTTGTTCAATGTCCATCGTGCCTTCAAAGGGCGATCAACGCCGATGGCGGGACAGAGAAGTGCCTATTCTGCCACTCTTCCCCGGAACCTTCGCAAGCTGCTGAAGAGGACGCAACGAACGTCCTTGGGTATCGGGGTAGGTTCAGTGTGGAGAAGGACGGCGGGCAATGGCCCATTCGGATCAGCCCAGAGTGTGGGCACGACACCTTCGTGACGGTGGTTCTGGGTCGATTTGATGCTTATGCCTTCTATTGCTTCAATTGTGGCGTCGAATATGACTCGACCGAACTGGAAGTATGCTATGACTGCGGCGAATACGATCACCACGGCGTTGAGGCTGGTTCCGACATCTGTTCAAGTTGTTTTCATGGGCGAGTATCGAATGACAATGAGTAGATCCACCCAGTCCGTGGGCCGGCAGAAGGGCATCCGAACAGGTGAGGAAAGCTGTGCCTGCAACGAAACATGTTCGCTATCACGAGTCAACACACTCTGTCGCTCCTGTGAGATTGGACGTTGGACTCGAATACGAGGCAATTGTGCGCAATTCTGAGATGAATGATGGTTGAGAATCGGTCGCCGGCGTAGGTGTCTCAGATTGGAAAAAGCTCGTGCGCCCGGGAGCGCGATTTGGAGGAACAGTGATCGATAACGAAATGCTTGCAAAATCTCTTCGCGTATTCGCAAGCGACCGCGACTGGGATCAGTTTCACACGCCAAAGAATCTCGCTTCGGCTATTACAGTCGAGTCCTCGGAACTCCTGGAGATTTTCCAGTGGTCGCGGGGAAAGGAATGGAGCGATCTCGAACTCCCCGGAGTTCGGGAGAGGACAGAAGAAGAGCTTGCCGATGTTCTCCTGTATCTGATCAGGTTCGCGGACAAAGCGGGAATTGACCTTCAGCTTGCGGCGGACAAGAAACTCGCACTGAACGCGGCAAAGTACACAGTCGAGAGATTCAAGGGATCAGACAAGAAATACAACGAGAAGGTGATATGAGACGGTTTAGTGGAGATGAATTCTTCTCGTCAAATGATCTATACGTAGTAGACCAGATTGTTAGAAATGACAATGGGATGGTCGGACATGGGTTCGAACACAATCCCAGGCAGATCGAGGCTAGATGATCATTTACAAATCGACTGCAGCGGATTTCCGAACCGTCTGCTTCACGCGAAGCATCAGCGCGGTCATCGAAGAATCTTTTAAGCAGGCCACACGCCGGAATGTTGGCCAGTCGGAAATAAACGCATGGGGTTCCTCGCTACAGCATGTTGCGATTGCGCTGAATGACAAGTTAATTCCTGATGATGCGGGGGTCGCCGTTGAGTATACGATTCCTCAATCATCCAAGCGCATGGACTTCATCATCTCAGGATACGGGGAAGATCAAAAGCCTGCGCTGATCATTATGGAACTCAAGCAGTGGTCGGCATCCAGAGCGACGCAAAAAGACGGGATCCTTCTTGCTAGACGGGGCGGCACTATGGGAGAGACTGAAGGCACGCACCCGTCGTATCAAGCGTGGTCCTATGCAGCCCTTCTCAAGGGATTCAATGAAGCGGTGTATTCCTCGGCGATGGAACTTCGCCCTTGCGCGTATCTCCACAACCATCCTCCGAACGGAGCGATTGACAGCCCATTTTACAAAGATCATATTGATCTGGCACCGCTGTTCCTGAGGGGCGATGCCGAGCGGGAGCGTCTGCGCAGATTCATTGCCCAGCATGTGAAATATGGCGACTCGGGCAAGGTAATTGAGCAAGTCGAGGGCGGCCTTATACGGCCATCAAAAGCTCTCGCGGACAGTCTGCGCAGAATGCTTACGGGCAATCAGGAATTCATACTCATTGACGATCAGAAGGTCGTTTTTGAATCTGTCTGCTCCGCCGCCTCTTCGTCTTCCGAGACACGAAAGAAAGTCATTATTATTGAAGGCGGTCCCGGGACGGGCAAATCCGTGATAGCGATCAATCTCCTCGTAGAATTGACGAAGCGCGGATTGATCATTAAGTACATTTCTAAGAACGCAGCACCGCGAGCTGTCTACCAATCGAATTTGACCGGAACACTTCGGCGGAATGAAATCAGCAACCTGTTTTCAGGGTCGGGCGCGTTTATAGATACCGAACCTAATACGTTTCATGCCCTTATAGTAGACGAGGCTCACAGGCTCAACGAGAAGTCCGGTCTATTCGGAAACCTGGGTGAAAATCAGATTAAAGAACTGATAAGCGCTGCGAAATGCACGGTGTTTTTCATTGACGAGAGTCAGAGGATCACATTGGCCGATATCGGAAGGGTTGCAGAAATCCGCAAGTGGGCGGCTGACCAAGGCGCATCGGTCTCTACGTACGAACTCGCGTCGCAATTTCGGTGCAACGGCTCTGATGGATATATTGCATGGCTGGATAATCTTCTTGAAATTCGGGAAACTGCAAATGAGACCCTCGACACAACTTCGTACGATTTTCAAGTGTTTGATTCGCCTACCGAATTGCATGAATTGATAAAAGAACGCAATCTAAGCAACAATCGCGCACGTGTGGTCGCTGGTTACTGTTGGGACTGGGCGAGCAAGACAAGTCCTTTGGCGTTCGACATCGTGCTTGAAGAAGGACACTATCAAAGACGATGGAATCTGATGCAGGATGGAAGCTTATGGATCATAGCTCCGAATTCCGTCGAGGAAGTCGGTTGTATCCACACATGTCAGGGGTTGGAGGTCGAATATATCGGCGTGATCATCGGGCCAGATCTGATTGTCCGCAACGGAAAAGTCCAGACCGATTACCGGAAGCGAACAAAAGTTGATCAACGCAAGTCTCTTCCTGGGATCAAAAAGATGTATCGAGCCGCTCCCGCACAGGCACTCGCCGCTGCCGACGATATTATTAAAAACACCTACCGAACGCTCATGACTCGCGGCATGAAGGGCTGCTACATATATTCAAGCGATTCCGAGACCAGAGAGTTTTTTGCGGACCGTTTAGGGACAAAATCAAAGTAGTCTTTTTCACCATGAAGACTTCCTGCTCTAGTGCACTAAGAAGACTTTCGGCGTGATTTGAAAAGACCAAAAATGCAAAGCGTTTGAGGGGTAGACGGAGATTCGCGTTTCCAGGTTGGCGCATGCAAACGGCTTGATCTGCATGGGCTTTACATGAATTACCCCACCCTGATTCTGGACCGGGCCGGAAATATGCAAGAAACGGCTGCGCGTCACGATGGCTCTGTCACGCATCGAAGATCCTGGTGCGGCCGAGGATTGCGCTCCTCTAATCTCACTGATTGCGGATTCCAGTCGAATAGAGCCAGTGGTTGCAGAACGCATGAAGCCACCCTGCAGGGCACCATGAGGGAGCAAAAGCCGGTTGAAGCAGACTACGGCCATAGTCTGTAAGCGGGCTTGAGGGGCAGCGGAGACCCCATAAATCTCTCTAACATCTTATGGACGAGCTACGAAGCGCCGTCCCATCTGGCCGGCGAGCGCATCGAGGTGCCGTTCGATCCTCTCGATCCGGCGCTGGTCGAGATTTACTTCGAGGGCAAACCGGAAGCAACGGCGCGGTTCGTCGATGCCGTGCTCTTTTCGCAACGTGTCATCGTCAAGGATAGACAAGAACTCATCATAGGAACTCATAATCTTCACGCATGTGGTCTCATCAACTCTCCCCGTCAGAAGTTCATCAGCTAGGATTTTCAACGGCGGTCCAGAAAGGTAGTTCAGAAGATGGAATTGCGCCATCTCTGTGGTTTGCTCAGTTAGTTTTGGATCGATCGAGATTCGACGTGCCTCCCAACTAACGATGCCAAGACAGAAGCTAAGAAGATGACCTTGCGGGAGAATCGCAATTTCGCGTTGCGCAGCGCCCATTTCTCGCCAGTTTGGTCATGGAACTTGTCGGTGAAATCCACCGCCATGGTCCTCCAAAACCGCACCGAGTCGTTTAGGAGGAAGCGTGGGATCTTGCCGTCAGATCCGAATGTCCAGCTTGGATCGTCAGCCAAGTACCTGCGCAGGATTGCACGAATCACACGTTATCGAACAAGATCATCTCCAATCGAGACTGATTCCAAAAGGAGGAGCATACGCAGCGTGGGATTACGATTGGTGTCGTCCTCACCGCCTATACGATGTACTATGTCGTGGCTAAACGCTAGCCCGCCAAATACTCCTGAGGTTCCAGGCTGGATCTCACCTGCTTCGATCAGAGCTTTCCGGGTGTTTTGGTAGGTTCGGAAGTGTTGCTCGTCAACCTGCCCATCTACCAGTACGACCCAATCGGTATCGCTCTGGGAAGTGCACTCCCCTCTAGCCCGTGGCATCTTCAACGACGGGCCTCCCACTTTCAGGAATCAATAGTCTGTCAAGTACCTCGAGCTTGCACTCGCTCGCAGCCGCGGCGCCCAAAATGTGCGTCCAATTGCAGTTAAGCTTCGCTGAAGCTCTAGGAGCCGCCCAAATTGAAGCTCGGTTCTCTTTCTCATCTCCTTTGAGTTTACGTGATCGATTCAGATCTCCCAAAGTTCTTTTCCGTGATTTAACGCTATTGTTTGATGGTCATATCACTCGAATCCCAAGTCGTTTTCCGTTCACGGAATTCTTGTCAATTCATGGAATTGTTGTCCGTAGCTACAAATTCCGGAAGGGGGTGCCAAGCTACTCTACGGTGACGGACTTGGCGAGATTGCGTGGCTGGTCAACATCGCAGCCGCGGCGGACGGCAATGTAATAGGCCAGCAGCTGAAGGGGCACAACTTCAATGAGCGGGGAAAGCAGCTCGAAAGCTGGAGGGACATGAATGACGTGCTCCACCAGGCTGCCGATGGTGGTGTCGCCCTCCGTGGCTATGGCGATCACGCGGCCGGAGCGGGCGGTGACCTCCTGAATGTTGGAGAGGGTCTTTTCATAGCGAAGCTTCGATGCCGGATCAGCTTCGTCGCGGGTGGCCAAGACCACAACGGGCAATGTTTCATCGATGAGCGCGTTGGGGCCGTGCTTCATTTCGCCGGCCGGGTAGCCCTCGGCATGGATGTAGGAGATCTCCTTCAGCTTGAGCGCGCCTTCCAACGCGATGGGGAAGTGGATACCGCGGCCGAGGTAGAGAAAATCGCGCGCGGTGGAGAAGCCGGCGGCCAGCTGTTCGCATTGCGCGGAGCGGACGCGCAGCACTTCTTCGATTTTGGCGGGGATGCGGCTGAGCTCTTCAATCAGCTCAACGGAGCGGGCCGTGTCGATGCGGCCGCGCAATTGGCCGAGCTTGAGCGCGAGCAGAAAGAGGGCAGTCAGCTGGGAGGTGAAAGCCTTGGTGGAGGCGACGCCGATCTCCGGGCCGGCATGGGTGTAGATGGCGCCATGGGCCTCGCGCGCTACCATGGCGTCGACGACGTTGCAGATGGCGACGGTCTTCGAGCCGAGGGCGATCATCTCGCGCTGCGCAGCGAGCGTGTCTGCAGTTTCGCCCGACTGAGTAATCAGCAGTCCGAGCGCATTGCGGTCGGGGATGGGACTGCGATAGCGGTACTCGCTGGCATAGTCCACGTCGACGGGCAGGCGGGCGAGGCGCTCGATCATGTACTTGCCGGCCTGGGCGGCGTGCCAGCTGGTGCCACATGCGGCGATGTTGATGCTCGAGGCGGCGGCCAGCTCTTCGTCGGAGATCTTCATCTCGCCGAGGTAGACTTTGCCGGAGTCCAGGGAGACGCGGCCCAGCGTGGTATCCGTAATGGCGCGGGGCTGCTCCCAGATTTCCTTGAGCATGAAGTGCTTATAGCCACCCTTTTCGGCCTGCACCGGGTCCCACTGGATGCGGGTGATGGCGCGTTGGACGGAATTACCGTCAAAGTCGGTGAACTCGACGCCGGCCAGGGTGAGGATGGCCATGTCGCCGTCAGCGAGGAAGTAAATGTTGCGTGTGTGATGGAGCAGGCCGGGCACGTCGGAAGCGACGAAGTACTCGCCTTCGCCGATGCCGACGATGACCGGCGGCCCGAAGCGGGCGACAACGATCTTGTCGGGCTCGGCGGCGGAGAGAACGCCCAGGGCGAAGGCTCCGGTAAGGCGCTTGACGGCGTGGCGGACGGCGACTTCGAGCGGCACCGGCGCGGCGGCGGCTTCAGCGTCCTTCTGGACTTGTTCGATGAGGTGAGCGATGACTTCGGTGTCGGTCTCGGTGACGAACCTGTGGCCCTGCGCGGCGAGCTCGTGTTTGAGTGCGAGATAGTTTTCAACGATGCCGTTGTGGACCACGACCATGCGGCCGCTGCAGTCGCGATGCGGGTGCGCGTTCTCTTCCGTAGGGCGACCGTGGGTCGCCCAGCGGGTGTGGCCAATGCCGAAGCTTCCGTCGAGCGGCTGCTCACGCAGGACCTCCTCCAGATTGGCGAGCTTGCCGGGGGCGCGACGCAGTTCGAGCGTGGAACGTGCCGGACTGCCCACGGCAATGCCTGCCGAATCATAGCCGCGATATTCCAGCCGGCGCAGCCCTTCAAGGATGACAGGGACTACCTTCTTTTTTCCTACATAGCCAACAATGCCGCACATGGAACGATTCTAAGCGATGGGTCGAGTTTGGCCCGCGACCGAAACGGTGCTGTGGCTGCTTTCCCGGGGCTTGGGCTCGAACGGGAGTTGGGAAGCTTCCGTTTGTAGCCATGAGCTTTCGCTCACGTTCTCGTTTTTCCGTTTTGCTTCTATAGGAAGCGGTTTTTAGCGAATGGGCCTGGCGCCAGCGGGAATCGTTGTGGGGCTGATGGGCGCCGTTAGTCTGACCGGGTTGATGGCCGGACGGCTGATCGGAGCGAGTGCGTATGCCCCGGTTACATTTGCCGCCATGGCGCCTCTCTAGCGGCCATGGCGCTGGCCGCCTGCTACTTCCCGGCTCGCCGGGCGGTGCGGATGGAACCCATGGCGGCCCTGTGCGCGGAGTGACCGACCGGGATTTTCAAGCTGCGCATGGCGCCCGGCGAGGCTGCTATTCTTCCAGGCGGTAGGTAAACTCTTCAATCACCGGGTTGGTGAGCACTTCCCGTGCCATGCGTTCGACCTGGTTTTTCGCGGCTTCGGCGGAGAGGCCATCGGCCAGGGAAAGCGCGAAATACTTGCCTTGACGGACGGCGTTGACGTCGGCGTAGCCGATTTTGCGTAGCGCGTTCTGGATAGTTTGGCCCTGAGGGTCCAGGACTGAGGTCTTCAGCGTGACGTAGACATGCGCCTTCATTTTCAATGATTATAGTATGACCGGTTGTTGACCGGACACTTTCGACCATCCGGCACGACTCTATGCGCCGGATTCACCCCTCTCCAACCTGCGAAGGAGCAGCAAGAAGCAATGATTAACTATTTGGAACTACCGATCGGCGACCGTTCTCCCGAGGTTTTTCGTGCGGTCATCGAGATTCCCAAGGACGGCACCAACAAATTTGAGTACGACAAGCAATTGCACGTGTTCAAACTGGACCGGAATCTGCACTCGCCGGTGCACTACCCGGGTGACTACGGCTTTATCCCCTCGACGCTGAGCGACGACGGCGACCCGTTGGATGTGTTGGTTCTGGTGCCGGGGCCGAGCTTCCCGGGATGCGTGCAGGAAGTGCGGCCGATTGGGTTGCTCGAGATGCTCGACCAGGGCGTGCTGGATGAGAAAGTGCTAGCCGTGGGAAAGAACAATCCGCGCTACACGAACGTGTGGAATTACACCGATATTTATCCGCATATGCTCAAGGAGATCACGCACTTCTTCTCAATTTACAAGGACTTAGAAGGCAAGCGCGTGGAGATTAAGGGCTGGCATGATGCCGCTTATGCGCGCGATCAAGTGCTGAAATCCACCAAGCAGTTCGACGATAGCAAGGTGAAAGCCGCAGACAACAAGCCGGTGACTGCGGGGAATGCTTAGCCCGGATTGACGCGAAACATCGTCTTCCCCCCCACCCTGGCGATAGGGGCAGGAATGCAGCGAGGGTGGGGCGGGCAGATTTGCGGTGAAAGAAAGATAGAAAAAGAAAGCCTGAGGGCTAAGTGATCTATTTCCTGCTCAATCGCCGGGAGTTTCCGCAGCCAGGCGGCGGGCAAGGGGAAGCGCGGTGGCCCAGTAGAGCAGCGGGCCGAGCAGGCTGACGGCAAAGGCAAACAGCAGAGCGGAAGTGGCGCCGAAGATCTTTTCGTCCCGACAGGCGTAGAGCGCGTAGCCGATCAGCACCGCCGGGCCAGCGCCGATGAGGCAGGCTGCGGCGAGATTGCCCGCCTTGAAGGGCCGCTCCAACCTGGGTTCGCGGATGCGCAAGACGATCAGCGCCACAAACTCCAGCAGCAGGCTGGAGCCGTAGAGGATCAGGTCGATGGAGATGAGGCGCTCAAAGGGCAGCTTGAGAGCCAGCGCCCAGGCCAGCCCGCACAGCACCACACTCACCCAGGGTACGCCACGGCTGTTGCGCCTGGCGATGACCCGGGGAAGCATTCCCTCCTCTGCCATGGCCATGGGCAGGCGGCTGTAACTCATGACCAGAGCGTTGAACATGCCGATGCCGGTCAGGGCTCCGCCAGCGACGACGGCCAGACCGAGCAGCGGCCCGCCGACCGAACGGGCGGCGGTGGTCCAGTCGCCGGTCGAGAAGCTGCCCGGAGACAGGCCGGCCAGGGCCATGGCCGCCAGCGGCAGGATGTAGGTGATGGCAACCAGCGCGGTTGCGGCGATCATGGCGCGGGGGTAATTGCGCTGCGGGTTCTCCACCTCCTGGGCGACCGTGGAGGCGTTGTCCCAGCCCATGTAATTCCACATGGCTACCAGGATGGCTGTGGAGAGGGCTTCAGCGGAGGCGGGCTGGCTCCACCTGACCGCCGGGTGGGCCGTGAACCAATGGCCGAGCGCGAGCACGGTGAAGACGACAAAGGGCGCCAGCAGCAGCACGAACATCCAGATGGAGTCCTCTCCAACGGCAGGGGCGCCGCGCAGGTTCCAGGCGCAGCAGAGGGCGACCACGGCCAGCGACCAGCCATAGGCACGACCGTCTGCGGTGAGCGCGGGGTTGAACTTGCCCAGGTAGAGGACAAAAATGGCCGGGTAGATGGCCATGTCGAAGATGCTGGCGGAGAGCGAAAGCCAGCCCTCCTGGTAGCCCCAGAACGGGCCCAGTGCGCGCCGGACCCAGACGTAGAAACCGCCCTCGGCAGGGATGGCAGAGGCCAGTTCGCCGATCATCAGCGCGGTGGGAAGACACCAGAGGAAGGGTAGAATGAGCAGAATCAGGATGGCTTTGGCGAAGCCGGCGCCGCCGAGAATGTCTTCAATGCCGTAGGGGCCGCCGGACACCATGAAGTAGGTGGCGGCGATCAGCGGCAGAAGGCGCATTTTGCGCCGCGGGTGCTGGAGGACGATGGACACAACTGCGAATCTAACAACACTGGCCTCATCCAGAAAGCAAAAAATGACGAGCCCGAAGTCGGCGGACGCGCAGCAGTCCTTGAGAGATACGGACGACCAGCCGGAAGGGTATTTTGTCAAGAAAACCGCCTCCCATTGCCAATCTGGTCGGCTGACAGGCGCATGAAACTCCGCCGCTGGAGTCCGTTCGCCCCTCAACTGGTGGCCAATCTCGCCGTGGCTGCGGACGCCAAGACGATTCTTTCGTTAGCATCGGCAGTCATGACAAGACCCGACATTCAGAGTGGCGGCCTCGCAACGAAGCACACCACCAGGCGATCGCTTCTCGACGCCGATACCGGACGTTAGGAACGGGACCTCACTCTCATGGGCGCACCGGTGGCGATCGCAGCGGATCCGACGGAAATGGTGTTCGCATATTTCGATCAGAACGAGGTTTCAGTCCGTTCCGTTAGCGATCGAAAGGCGATGTTTTCCGACGGCCTGGCTCAAAAGGCAATACGAGTAGACGGACAGGGTGCATTTAAGGCCTTCTTTTCGCCCGATGGCGCTCTGTTGTTTTCGGTCAACGCGTGGTGGCTGGCAGTGTCGGATAGGCGACGTAACAGCAAAGTGCTTGGCCTCGACGCTCACGCCCCGCACACCTCCGACTTGCGCCGGCCGTTTGCGGTGAACTACAAGGGAAAATCAGTTTCCACTGCCGCCGAAGGGTGCTATGACAACATCCAGAGCGCGGAATTGTCCCGCCACGGCAAACAGACTGCCGAAGGGACGGGCAGGCGGCAGTTTCCGCGACATCCAGTTCTCAATCCAGCGAAACTCGGTAGGCGTTGCTTCCGTCATCGGAATGAGACGGGCACGCCACCCCCAATCGGGAACACAGGGGTAACTTCGGTTGCCGAATGGTAGAGCAAAGCTTGGGGGCAGCGCTTAAAAGGAAGAAACGCTCAGGGTTGTGTTTCGCAAGTTACTTGCGAGAGCGTCGATCGAAGCTGCGCGGTCCATGAGGGTGATTGGGAACCGGTCGTCCACGCATCTATAGACGAAAGCCTCTCGACTGCGTGACTCGATCCGCTGTCGTTTCCGATCCGATTCGTCAGCAAGACAAAGATCAAACTGATATCTGTGCGTGTATTTCCCCTCTTTGGCAAAGAATAGCTGTCCTATTGAGACACTTTGAGGAGGATCCCCGGCAGTGTATAACCCTGTTTCACACGATGACATCATTAGCGCATTAGTACACATTCGCGACCTATTTCGACGAATCAAGCCATCCAGCGACCGCGCCCTCCGAGCGCACGAACGTCGCGAAGCTTCCATCAGAGACTTGTTATGCAATCTACCCCGAATCAACCAACACCCGACTCTGAATACGGTCCTGGATATCGCAGAATCCTGCTCGATGACTCTGGACGGAGCGCATCAGTTATTTGGCTACAGTCTCGCGAAGATTCTAGAATATGATCTTCGATTAAATGGTGGGCGCACCCACATTGTCGAGTCCTATCCCTTCCAACGCGACCTGCTGATCGACCTTCCCTTGCGCGTCGCGCAACGCGAAGTATTCTCTCGCGACGCTTTTTTCCGAACCCTTGTACCCGAGTGGCAGACTGAGCTTCCAGTCAAGGTGCTGGAGGACCAAAACTGGAGCCGACCTGGAACATTCTACGTCCACGTGGGAACGGAGGATAGTCTCGGGTCGAGTATTCCTCCGGGGGCTTTGGCGCTTGTAGATCCAATTGGCCACGACGAGGCATTGCATCCTCATCCGCGGAGAATTTACTTGCTGCAGTTCGGTAACGGATACCGCTGCACTCACTGCGTAGCCACGGGGGGCAAACTGTGGCCATTCAGCACGGGCAGGGCTTATTGGGGACGCGAGGAGTTTCCCTACCCGGGCGCCGTAAGAATTGCCGGCCGTATTCGGATGTTCGCGATGGACCTGCCTGCTCCGGAGTATCCATCCTTGCACTTGCTGCCCGAAAGCCAGCAAAATGCCGATCTGATTCTGCCATGGGAACACCGTTCCAGAGATCGACTGCTCGCGACCAAGCACAGGCGCTTCAAAAGGTCGAAAGAACAAGAGCAGTTCATCCATGACGTTCTTACGATGGAACTTCATGCGAAATTAAGCGGACGTTCCGAGAGGCGTTATCGGAGTCCGACGTCATCAGAACCGCACGTCAACGCGCTCATCCACCTTACTGTCGCTCACACCGCGCGCTATACCGACTCGCTGCGCGCCGGCGGTTCTCTGCGTTCAGACAAGGGCAGGTTTTCCCTTGAGTCGCTTCTCAACGCGCAGCAAATTGAGGATCTACTGAATCTATCGCGCAGCGTCCGTTCTCCAATGCCCGGCGACATTTGGGAAGGACTGCGCAGAGAATGGGTTGAATGGCCTCCACTGTTTTCGATGAAGTTTCCGCATTTGCAGCAATGGGACGAGCGGATCGTAAGACTGGCGGATGGATGCGCCATCAGCGGCCTTGATCCCGCAATTCGGCCCGGCTCCTGCGTATTGCTTGAAAAGGCTACCGCGATTTCCGACATGTGCAGAGAGGCAAAAAAGACCGGGTGGTCACGGCCAATCTACGTACTTCGCAAGGGCTTAAAGAATTTCTGCGGCCATCTCGCGCGCGCAAGCGATCAGTATGTCCTCCTTTCGAATGCTGGCGACGAGCCAAAGATTACGTTCCGCGAGGACGAGTTCTCGTCTCTGGCTCGTGTCACAGGCATTGCCGTGCCTGTATAGCCCCCCCCCGCCGCGGAATTCCGGGAAATGCTCCGCCAGCCGAATGCCCATGAGTAAATTTGGCCAAAATAACGAATCCGTCTTGTGGCTTCCAGATTTTCGACTAAGCTCATGATCACGCCGATAGCTTCGCGCGGGCTGGGAGGTTCAGCGATGAGCAAGGAGAAATCACATCTTCGTACCGTAGCCAACACGGATGGTGCCGCAATTCTGGATACGGCTGCTGGCCAGATAACGACCCTGAACGCTACAGGGGCATTTGTGTGGCAGGCGCTCCAGCGAGGCGAAGACATCGAAACGATTGCAACGAGTCTGGCCCGCGAAACCGGTGAGCCGAAAGAGGTGGTAAAGAAGGACCTGCGAGAGTTCCTAGACGTTCTGGGAAAGAAGAATCTGTTGTCTTGCTGATGTGGAGGTCCCATGGGTCCGTTAGCAGCAGGTACCGGAATGACGGAATATCGCGTGGTGCTCGTTCGGCCGCAGTCCGATGGCATACTTGCGCTTGCTTCGGCAATATGCTTCTGTCTGCCACGAGTCAAAATCCCTTCGATGGGCCGCCCAGCACAGCAATTGCAGCGAGCGATGAAAGCTGCCTGGGGAATCAGTGCATTCATTCTGGATACGTGGTGGGCGCCGCATGGCGGTTCACCTTGCGCCGTGGCTGTAATACTCTCCACTGCAATCAACCCGACGCTCCAAGAAGTCGCACTTGATCAACTCGCGAATTCGGAACTCTCCAGCGACGAACTTCATGGGGTTCAATCGCTGATGAAGAACCGGTCTAGGTTTCCCGTCGCCCACATCGGCTGGACCGGTGAAGCTATGGACTGGGTCATGTCAGTTACAGGCGCACGATTCGCTCGCAACGACGACGTTGAACAGCTAAATGGGGGCGGCGGTTTTGTTCTTATGCGGCTTCGCTCGGACGAGGGCAAGAGCTACTGGTTAAAGACAACGGGTATGCCGAACATGCACGAGCTGTCGGTCACTTCATGTCTTTCCGGCTTATGTCCTGAGTTTCTGCCGAAGCTCGTGGCTACGAGGAGCGACTGGAATGCATGGCTGACCGAGGATGCGGGTAAAGAGTCGTCGAACCCTATTGCGGACGCTGATTTGTTTCAAGCCATAAGGAGCTTTGCATCCTTGCAGCTGCAAACAGCAAACGCCATCGATGTCCTTCTTACTGCAGGAGCATTCGACCAGCGCATACCGGTCGTGCGCCGCCACCTCGATGGCGTGGTCTCATTTCTGATCGATGCGATGGCCAAGCAAACCTCGGCGAAGGTTGCTCCTCTGGGCCGTCGCCGCGTCTTGGAGTTAGGAGACATCCTCGGCGATGCGCTCTCCCAGATGGACGCACTCGGGATTCCAGAAGCTGTCCTTCACAACGATTTGAACCTGGGCAACATCCTCTTTGCCGGCACCAACTGCGTTTTTACTGACTGGAGTGAGGCCGCGATCGGGAATCCATTTCTCTCGCTCGACCGTTTTCGCCTTCTCAGGCCGGAGGCTGCGCCTGAACTCTATCGCGCCTATAGCGAATGTTGGGTGGGATTGATCAGCGATGAAACCGTTCGCCGGGCAGTAAATCTGGCCCCGTTGCTCTCGATCTTCACCTATCTGTACGGCCGCGGAGATTGGTTGGAAGACACGAACAAGGTCACTTTGCCCTTCGAATCCTACGCCAGAAGCCTGGCGCGCCATATGGATCGGGCGGCGCAGAATCCGGAATTCCGGGAGGCATTATGTCGCTGAACACAGCCAAAGAAGAGATCATTCACGGGGTGCCGGTCAACGATCCCTATCGGTGGCTTGAAGACCGCCAGTCGCCCGACACCGAACAGTGGCTTGGCGAACAGCAACGGCGCTGCAATGCATACTTTCGGGCGTGTCCGGAGTTGTCAGCCGTCGGGTCCCGCGTCGGCAAATATCTTAGCGTGGAGAATATCGACCAGCCGGCTCGAGTGGGGAATCGTTACTTCTATCGTAAGCGGCGGGAGGGACAGGAACAGGGCAGCATTTGTATCCGGGAAGGGACCAGCGGTCGAGAGCGTGTGCTCGTCGATCCCACGAGGGAAGGGAAGTTTACCTCCGTCGGGATCTATCGTATCTCTCCAGGCGCGAGCCTGCTTGCCTATACAGTCAGGCACGGTGGAGAGGATCGGCGGGAGATCCGGATTTTCGACCTGAACTTAGGAGTTGATCGACCTGACACGATCTCCTCGGGCTATGCGCGCGGATTCGCTTTCGCGAAGGACGGATATTTCTATGCCCAGGAGACTGAAGCGAACCTCTCTGAGCATACGATCCGCTATCACCGATTCGGTTCAACCGCAACCGGCCAGGTGGTGTTCCGTGTTCCTCGAACGAGAGGCAGCAGGCTCATACTGTCGGGCAATGCGGATCGGCTGGCCGCGATCTCGATGCGTCCCCATGGTGAGGATGTAGTCGCCAGTCTCGCCATCGCCAGGATCGAAGAGGTTCCGAAATGGCAGGAGGTCTTCTCCGATCGGCGTCTTCCATATGGAACAATTCTCTACCGCGATCGCATTTTGGCCGTGGCTGAGACGGGATCAAAGCGTTCCCAGGTAATCGAGTTGTCCCCAGATGGTCGCGAGATGCGAACGCTCATTCCGGAGAGGGACGGCATCCTCCAGCAACTCGTTGTCACGCGGGACCGGATCTTCCTGAACTACCTGTTGGAGAGCGGTGCGGCCCTGATGGATGTGTGGCTTGTGACGGGCGAGCGCGTCGGGCCGTTGCCTCTTCTGATCGGCGGCACAATCCAGATCCAGCCAGTCTATGACGAGAATGCTGCGAGCGTCTTCTATACCTTCGAGTCCTTCGATACCCCTCGAACAATCTTCGAGTACTGCGTGCAGACCGATACGTCCAGGATCTGGCATCAACCGGGCCCAGTTCATCGTACGAGGTCATCCGACGTGCGGCAGGTGCATATCCCGTCGAAGGATGGCACTCTCGTTCCTTTGACGATCGTGTCTCCTGAGCGAAGCGATACGGCCACGTCCCGACCGGTCATCATGACCAGCTATGGAGGCTTTGGCGTGTCGATGACGCCGCAGTTTTCCGTGCTCGTCGCCATCATGATGGAACTTGGCGCCGACTTTGCGATTCCGCATATCCGTGGCGGGAGCGAGGGCGGCCAGCAATGGCACGCCGGGGGACGTGCGAGAAATCGTCAGTCTTCCTTCGATGATTTCATCGCGGCTGCGGAGTGGCTATGCCGGCAGGGTTTGGCTACACCGAGCCAGATTGGAATCTTCGGGGGCTCGAACTCAGGTCTATTGGTCGCCGCAGCGATGACGCAACGCCCCGATCTCTTTGGCGCCGTTGTGTGTATTGCTCCCCTGTTGGATATGGTCCGCTATGAAGTGTTCGACCGTGCTGCGAAGTGGCGCGGGGAGTATGGAACCGTGGAGGATCCGGAGGACTTCCGTGCGCTCTATGCCTATTCTCCCTATCACCGTGTCGCCGAGAACGTGAACTATCCTGCGACCCTGTTTGTTGCTGGAGATAAGGACGATCGCTGCAATCCAGCTCACGTGCGCAAGATGGCAGCCTGTCTCCAGGACCGGTTGGCACAGAAGTCGCCGGTGATTGTCGATTACAGCGAGGAACGCGGACATTCACCGACTCTGCCCTTGTCGGTCCGTGTACCAGCTCTAGCGCGCAGAATCGCCTTTCTATGTCGTCAGTTGCATATCTCCCTGCCGAAAGGAGGACTCGATGAAACGCCAAATCCTTCATAGCTGGCTGCTGTTGCTCTACTTCGATTGGATCATGCACTGGCGTAATTTTCGGGAGCTTCACCGGATCGTTGAGGAAGAGCCAATACGACCGACCACGTCTGCTCGAATGACGCCGTACGAGGACCTAAGCCGTGCAATGGACTATGCCTGTGTTCTCTACTTCAGGCGTGTGCTCTGTCTACAGCGCTCCTCGGCAACGGCGGTCATGTTGCGCCGCCACGGCTGGAACGCCGAGATGGTCATTGGAGCCCAGATCCTCCCATTCAAGTCGCACGCCTGGTGCGAAATCAATGGGGTCGTCGTGAACGACAAGCCGTACATGCACGACATCTACGAGATCCTTGAACGCTGCTGACTCGTAAGGAGTTTTCATGAGCATCTTATTCGGAATACGAGCCGCTGACGGAGAATCCGTCGCAGAAAGCGAACTGCGAGGGCTTGCGCGCGCAACAGCCCGCTATGCCCCCGAAGGGACATTCATTCTGGTAAGGGCGAATGTCGGGATGGGATTCCAGCCCTACTCGACGCATCAGCGTTCAAAACTTGACGTTCAGCCAGTGGCTGCTGCGCAGGGCAATATGCTCTCGTTCGACGGCAGGCTCGACAATCACAAGTCGTTGTGCACCGAACTCGAATTGCCGTGCGAGGCGACACCGGACTCGGAGATCGTTCGTGCGGCCTTCGACCGGTGGGGAGGAGGGAGCTTCTGCTCCCGGCTTGTCGGGGATTGGGCACTGGCTCTCTGGTCCAGTGCTGAACGGGCTCTCTACCTTGCGCGGGATCACGCTGGAACACGGACTCTTTACTACGAGGTCGCACAAGGGCGGATTCGCTGGAGCACGCATCTTGAGACCCTCTTCCTTGATTCAAACGACCCAGGAATCGACGAGGCCTATGCGGCCAGTTACCTCGCCGGCCTGCCGATCCGTGAGCTGACGCCATTTGAGGGCATTCGTGCGGTTCCCTCTGCACACGTTCTCCGAATCGAAGGCCAGTGTATCTCGCCAAGGCGGCACTGGACCTGCTGGCGAGTGAGAGACGAAATCCGCTATCGGTCGGACGACGAGTATAGGGAGCACTTCCTCTTGCTTTTCAAAGAGGCAGTGAAACGGCGAACCGGAGATGGAACTCCTGTTGTCGCCCAGCTGAGTGGTGGGATGGATTCAAGCTCCATCGTATGCGTATCCGATGTTCTGAGGAGAGAGGGGGGCGGCAGGTCCCATGACTTAATTGACACGATCTCGCACTACGACGATTCCGAGCCAGGCTGGGATGAGCGGCCCTTCTTCACCGCTGTTGAGACGATGCGTGGAAAGGTGGGGATGCATTTTGAGAAGTCATTCGCAGAACGAACATTTTCCCCTTTGCCTGGATCTGCCGGTAGGTACATGTGGCCCGGCGCGGACGCCAGTTCGATTGCGCAGGAGGAGGCGTTATCTGAGCTGCTCGATAGCAAGGGGATTCGCGTCGTTTTGTCAGGCCTCGGAGGAGATGAGTTGCTTGGAGGCGTGCCGACCGGAACGCCGGAGCTGGCGGATCTATTGGTTCAAGGGCGATTCGGTGCTTTATGCGCGCAGGCCTTTCGGTGGTGTTTGCCGACGCGTACGCCTCTGTTGCACGAGATCGTCGACACGGGAAAATCCACCTGGGCGGCGTATTTTGGCTCAACTCGAGGTCGGGACATTGCTCCCAATTGGATTTCCCCCCGACTGAAGAGGATTGCGCGGTCAGGGAAAACTGATCGTGCCGGTGTAACCGACCGGTTATCGCTTCTTCCGAGTCAGATCATTGCATGCGACGCGTGGGAGTCGATTCTCGGTTCTCTACCCCATCTGCAGCCTGGCCCTTTTGGCCGTTATGAATTCCGCTATCCATACTTGGATCGGGATCTGGTTGACTTTCTACTGGCCATCCCCAGGACTCAATTGGCGCGGCCTGGGCGGCGGCGCTACATGATGCGCAGCGCAATGAACGGGATCGTCCCCAATGAAGTCGTTGAACGCAAGAGAAAGGCTTCGGTTCAGCGAAGTCCACTGATTGCTTTCCGCCGACGCTATCAGACGCTCAACGAGCTTTTTAAATCGCCCTTGGTAGCCAAGAGAGATTTTGTTGAGCTCCCCCTCGTGCATGCCGCTCTTGAGAGGGTGTGTACCAGTCAGACAGTGGCGGAATGGCCGTCGTTGCTCCGCCTGATCAATCTTGAAATTTGGTTGAAAGGCGAAGCGGACCGAGCCGAGGATAACAAATGGCTTCACGCCGATTAAGCTTCTGTGGTTGCTAGGGACCTAGGCTCTACAAGCGCAGACAACTCTGAGAAAGGAGGACAAATCAATGCGCTATGAAAAGCCCCAAGTATTGTCGTGCGCTCCTGCGGATACGGTCATCGCAGGCAGCACGGACAAGAGCCGCGCAGTTGCCGTGGACGCCGATCCCGTTTTTGGCGAGACGGCAACGCACCCAGCGTACGAAGCCGATGAGTAACTAATACGGACCAACCGTTCTCGGGCCGCCCTTGCGGCCCGGGAACGTCAATTTGAGATGCCGTGAAACCGTATCTTAATGGCCGGCAGCAGTCGCGGTAACTTTCTCGTCTGACGCTTCAAGAGCCTTCAGGTGATCCCACCGCGTGTAAAGCTCCGGATCTTCCGGATGATGCTCTCGTTCGGCTCCCAGCAGCCAAAAGCGGAACCAATCGACATTGCGCTGCAGGCTGGCGAGCCGTGCCTGAGGATGATCGGGCTGGTGTTGCTCGTCAGGATAGAAGTACATCTCGACGGGCTTATTCAGCCGTGTCAGGCCCGTGAATAACTCGGCGGAGGTGGCAATCGCCCGGGGAATACTGGTTCGATCCGGAACGACTCCATGGCCGTTTTGCTCCATCAAAAGAGGCGTATGGAACTTATCGAGGTTGAACGTAAGCGAATACTTGATCCAGTTCTTGAGAGTGTCTCCGTAGGGTGGGCCGCCATAGATCGATTCAAAGGCCGGCCCGGAGCCATGCGAGAAATAGAGCCAATACTCGCTCAGGTTGTATTGGATGTTGTCGGCAACGGTAGCAGCACGGTAATGATGCCTGGAGTGGGCAAGGATGAACTCGGTATGCCACCCGGTTCTACTGAACCCGATGATGCCCAGCTTGTTGACATCGACAAGTCCTTGAGCCGCCAGCGAATCGACTGCGCTGTCCCAGATGTCCATATAGAATGCGGCTTCGGCCACGCCTCCCGGGTATCCAGTCGGATAGTAGGCCAGTTCGGCGGAAGGGTCAAAATCTTCGGGCGTATAGCCCATCAGGTACATCATCCCGGCATTCGCGATTGGCTGCGGCGCGAAGCTCGGCGAATGAAAAGCGCCGGCGTCACAGGCGAAATCGCCACGCGAGAACTTGGTTGCGATCACCAGGGGATAGGTTTTCGACGAGTCATAGTGTGTGGGAAGCAGCAGAAGGCCGGTCACAGGATATCCCGTCGACGTTTTCCAGTGGACCTCACGCACGGGAGATAGATCCAGGAAGGCGAATTCCGGGTCGAGGCTCTCAAAAGTGTTTAGCCTTCCGCTCCGAATATCAAACCGATACAGTTCGGGAGGTGTGGTGGTCGCCTGATAGTCGCCGACGACGGTCTTGCCATCGCTGGCGAGCTGAGCGTAAAACGGCGCTTTCTCAAAGGGGATCTGGAACGAGGACTGCGAATGCCATTCACCACCTTGTTGGACGAACAGCTCGATTCGATCCAGCTTGGTCCGCATTCCAACCGTATGGGTGTCGTTATCCCAGAAGAGAAAGGCTTGATCTCGTGTATCGGAGATCTTTGCCGGGATTTGCTGGACATCTCCGGCCGCAGGCCGGACCCAGAACATATGGAGTCCCTCGTCGTTAAATATTTTGTGGGTGCGTTCATCTTCTTTTGCCCAATTGCTCCCAACCGGTGAATAGGCGAAGCAGATATAAGATGACCCGTCTTCGCTCCAGACAGGGGTCTGCGTGGAATCAGCAGAACGAAGAGGAACGGAGATCTTGCCATCGGAGAGATGGTAGAGGCCGGTCATGACAACGCCCGGCATCCCCGCCTGCCGATTTGCGCGCACCGTGGGGTCCCGATTCCAATCGTCAGGCAGTGGAGCGGAATTGACGTAATTGAACAGAAACTGAGTCCCGTCAGGAGACATGCTCAGATGCATATCGACTGAATAGGGAATCTGCACCGCCTGTATCGCTGTAAACGGGAGTTCGAGCTTCAAAGGAACCGGATTACTCCAGCTTCCGTCGGCGGACCGCCTCGCAAGATAGAGAATGCGTCGCGACAGGTTGCTTGTCATCTCGACAAAGGGCGGAACGCGGAATCCGCTTGCCTGCTGATCGGGCGTGTACGCGAGCGATTCGAAACTGCGATTGCCGACCTCTGCTGCGAACGCCAGACTGCTTCCGGATGCATCGACACTATACTCACGGATGTCCTCCGAGGAGTGAATCCAGACTCTCTCTGTGCCGCTCCGAACGTCGAATTCCGATATGTCCGAGCCCGAAGGAGTCTTGAGGAGCACCGAGAGGTGCTTTCCATCTCTTTGCCACTGGATGTTGGTGATCCCTGGGAATGTTGCGAGCAGACGCGGTTCTTCAGAGGCCGCGGCCGAGGTGTCTTTGAGGTAAAGTTGGTAGTCGTTGCGATTCTCGGCAAGATTCGGAGTCTTGACGACATAGGCGACCTGCGTTCCCTGGGGATTCATTCGGATTGCGCCGGACGGGTCGTCTGGATTGAGGTAACGGACCTTCACGCAGTCTTCTGCGGTGATTGGGCGTTTCGATTGCGAATAGATCGCTTCCGGCAGAAGAAGGGACAGCCCGAGTCCTGCGCTGAGGACTGTATCAGCAAAACGCTTCATGATTTTCTCCTTGGGTTGGGTAGACCTCGGGGATGAACGGCTCTAATAGCGCAGCTTCAACGCGAATTGCATGGAGCGTGGGCCACCTTGCTGATACTGCGCGGCAACTGTACCGAGGCTCTGATTGAGCATCTGCGTCGCCTGGCCGAAGGTAGTATCAGTGAGGAGGGGATCGACAGTCCCGAAATTGGCTCGATTGAGGACGTTGAACGCTTCGGCACGGAATTGAAGCGACAGCGCATCGGTCAGATGAAATTGGCGGCGGGCGGCGAAGTTGAGCTGGAACTCTCCGAAGCCGCGAGCAAAGTTGCGCGGGGCATCGCCGACGCTTGAGACCGATGGTGTGGAGAACGCTCCGGGATTAATCTCGCGGCCACCCGGGTACTGCATTCCGTAGAGGTAAGTTGGCTGGCCGGGGACGAGGTTTAATCCGCTGAAAAACGTGTTCCCGGTAGCGGGATCGACATAGCTGCTTCCCGCAAGCGTAACTGGATAGCTCGTGCGCGCAATCGCTCGGATGTCCGCTGCCCAGTTGCTCAAAGCAGGAGAGATCATGGAGTGAAGATGCGGCGTGGGGGCGTCCCAGCTCATGCCGGCCTGGAAATTGTGGCGCACGTCGAAGTCAGAGTTTCCTCGGGTGAGCGGAAGAGACGCGTTGTTCGAACCGAAGTCCAGAGAATGAGACCAGGTGTAGGAAACCAGTGCCTGAAGGCCCTTGGAAATTGATCGCTGGAATTTCGCCTGCAGCGATTGATAGTTCGAGGTGATCCCGTCCGGAATCAAAATGACGGTGCCGAAGTCCGGATTCAACGTTTGTATGGAATACTCCTGCTCCTGTATGAGCCGTCGTCCATTCGAGCCCACATAAGAGAGGGTCATAGCCTGGTTCTTGTCCAACGCTTGCTCAAGGCTCACATTCCATTGCAAAGTGTAAGGCAGCTGAAGATGCTGCGGAAATGCGTAGATGGTGCTGTTGGTGTATGGCGAAGACACGGAGGGTGAGAAATCCAGTTGTGAGCTGGTGACGGGCAGGGGAGAGCCGAAATATGTCTCGAGGGCCTGAAAGCCGATCCCATTGTACCCTTGTGTCGCGAGCTCATTCGCGGTGTCGAAGAATACTCCTCCACCGCCTCGCAGAACGGTTTCTCGGCCTGGGCGGTTATTTGCAGTCCATGCCACTCCCAAGCGGGGAGCGAAGTTGAATTTTGGCGTCTGCCACAGGGGAGTTCCCTGGGGAGCAAGAGCCAGAGAACCTGGATCGCTGACGTTGCCCAGAAGGGTATAGGCGTCGTTGCCGTGGGCTTCGGTCGGAGGGGGATCGACCTCCCATCGCAGTCCCAAGGAAAGACTTACGGCCGGAGCGACCTTCCAATCATCCTGAACGAACAAGGCCAGTTCGTTGAATACCGGAGTAGCAGGCACGGATTTGAAGAGGTCGAGCAGGACGGGGTTGTCGGTTACCAGAGATGTCAGACTCGTAAAATAGGGTAACAAGTAGGGAGATGTGGGATTGATGGGCGAAGAGAGGTGGCGGTAATCGCCGCCGAGTTTTATCTGGTGATGCCCCCAAACAGTACTGACGTTGTCGACGAGATTCCACTGGTTCAAGGAATTCGATGTATTCTCCGTCGACAGGGCGCTGGTGCCAGTCGAGCCGTTGCCGAGAGGGATGTTCATGTAGAACAGTACGTGCGCCGTCGGGTAAGCTCCGATTCCAAGCGCCTGAGCAAGATTTGTTGGTGTCGCGCCGCCGAAGTTATCGAGGGAGACATCGAGGGCGGCCGTGCTCTTCGTGAAGCCGAGGCGAAGTTCATTTGACCAGTTTCTGGTCAACTGCGCCGTAGAACCCCATGTGTAGGTCTGCGTATTGCTACTCTGCACTGTGAACGAAGAGAGACTTCTGCTGGTGGCCGAACTGGGTGAATCGCTGAAACGGAAGAATACGGCCAGATTTGGAAGGAGATTGTGATCGATACGCACGCTGGTGTTGTTGATTGTGCTGGGGGTTGAGTAAGGCTCGATGAACTGTTGAAGGCCTGCGGCGGGATAATCAATGCCGTCCGGACTCGGTGCAGGAAATGAATTCAGAATGGGCTGAAGGATCGGCGAAGCGCTTGCCCGCAGCTGAGCGTCGGGAACGTATTGAATGGTTGCAGACTGAGGCTGTGTGAGACGGAGGCCTTCATAGGACACGAAGAAGAACGTCCGTTTCGTCCCGCGGTAGAGTCCGGGAATATCGACCGGGCCGCCAAGAGTTCCGCCGAAATCGTTCTGACGCAAGGCTGGCTGTGCTCGATCGTAGTGATTGTTGAACCAATCGTTCGCGTCGAATACGTTGTTACGAAGATAGTCGAATGCAACACCGTGAAATTCATTCGTGCCGGATCGGGTGAGGAAGGAGAATTGGCCGCCGGGGGACCGGCCATATTCCGCTGAGTAGGAACTGCTCGATACCCTGAATTCCTGCAGCGCTTCTACGGAAACAAGACTCTGCGTCGTGCCCAGGGCTGTGGACGCGGAGATTGTTCCCCCATTTGCAGCTTGCGCATTGCCGGTCGGGTATCCGGCGCCGACATTGGCTGACACGCCGTCCACGGTGTAGTAGTTGCTTTCCGTGCGCTGTCCATTGACGCTGAAGTCGCCGCCATCGCCAGGGAGTTGGGTGCCCGCCTGGGATTGGGGGCTTTGCGTGACTACACCGGGAGTCATCGAGATCAGGTCCTGGAAACTCCTCCCGTTGAGAGGCATGTTCTCAACAAACTTCCGGTCTACGACGGTGCTGACAGACGCATCCGTCGTGTTGATTTCCGAGGTGGCTGCGTCGACAGTGACGCTCTCGGATGTCGCGCCGATGGGAAGAGTGAAGTTGAGGGCAACAGCGCTCTGCACATTCAGGGTCACATCCGCCTTGATGATCGTCCTGAAGCCCAGTTTCGAAACCTGTACGTGATAGTGACCGGGAGGAAGGATGGGGAGCAGGTACATTCCCAGACTGTTCGTTCGCGCAGAATAGACAATGCCCGTCGAATCATTCGCGATCTCGACGTCCGCGTCAACAATGAAGTTGCCGGATGTGTCCGTGACCCCACCGCTGATGGTTGCATTCGTAGATTGCGAAACAGCGGCAAGGGATACCAAGAACAGGCCCAAAATGAGAAAGCAGCGATTCATGCGGCGCTCCGAAGGTTCGAGAGTGAATTGCGTTCACTCTGTCTACCGCTGAGGGCCGCGATTTGTATCAGAAAATCTCGGAGCCGTCAGGGATGATTCGGCGGAATCTGCAAATATGCCCGCAGCAACTGCTTGCCAGTTGGTTTCGAGCTGCCGCCCGGAGGTTCCACGGTTACGAAGACCATGTCCAGTCGCGCCAGACTCCTGGCGTCATCACAGCGCAGGATCCACCGCTTGTTCGTCTCGTCCTGGTAGAACAGGCCGAGGCTCGTGACCGGCTTGTCGCTGCCCCGGCCCCAGACCTGAAAGGAAACATCCCGCTTCGTGTCGCCGCGCTTGTCGAGATCAAAGCCGTAGAAAACGAGCGAGCGGTCCTTTGTATAAAAGATACGACCAAACGGCTTGGCTGTCTTGCCGTTCTCGGTTGTGTCAAAGATGTCGGCGATATAGAGATTGCGTGCCCCGATCAGGTCACGGATATCCCGGTCGTGCGCCAGGAAGTCCTTGTCAAGATCGAGCATCCGGTCTTTCGCGCTCACCGCCCTGTTCTTGTCCTCGATTGCGGCATTGAGCGTGCGGACCTGCTCTTCAAGATCGGCCAATCGAGCCGCTTGCTGAGCCGATGCGGTACTGGCCGACGCCGACTGATTGCTCAGGGAGGCCACTTCCGACTGCGCGGAAGCCAGCTGCTGGCTAAGCGAGTCTCTCTCCTGGCTCAACTGTGCATGTGCGATCTGCTCGGCCTCAAGCTTCTTCTCGATCTCGGCTTTCGCCAGACTGGATTGCTTAAGCTCGGCCTGGGCGGTGCGGAGCTGTTTGTTAAGCTCTGCCGTATTCGCTTCCGGGAATTGAGTGGCGGGTCCGACCGCAACTTGTGGGGCAGTGGGATGGGGAAAGGAGTTCGCTT
This sequence comes from Occallatibacter sp., assembly GCA_036519195.1. Taxonomy (GTDB): domain Bacteria; phylum Acidobacteriota; class Terriglobia; order Terriglobales; family Acidobacteriaceae; genus Telmatobacter. The sequence goes on from DATDLS010000357.1 coordinate 58,545, forward strand.
TTGGGGAAAGAGATTGATCCCGTCGAACTTGGGTTTCTTGCTTTAGGCCCATATGGCGGAAAGTGATTAGTCCTGCTGCGGCGAGCAGGAGGGTCGCGGCCAGGGCGAGTGGAAGCTTCCAGGCGGCCCGGCGCTTTGGGGCAGGTTCCGCCTTCGGAGAAATGGAATCTAGGCGGCTCATTAGCTTCTGTTCAGCCGCACGGAGCTCATCGGCGGACAGTTGCGGTATGTCGCCGGCTTCAGCAGCGGCAACTGCGGCCATCGCGGGGACCAGGTCGGAGGCGATCTGCTGATACTGAAGGAAACGCTCATGGCACGGATCGCAATAGGCCATGTGAATTTGCAGCAGGGCCCACTCCTCCTCCGAGATTTCTCCGGAGTGATAGAGGGCGCATAGGCCTACGAACTCGTCATGGAAGTGAGGGTTCACCGGCTCCGCTCCCTTCGGGAGCTATCGTGAAATAATTCTCTCACTCAAACGCCCTTTTGCGGGAAGACGCAGGCGCGGAGCCGCTCCAGACCTCGATAATAGTGATTCCTCACATTGCCGAGCGTCTGACCTGTCTTCTCCGCGATTTCCTTAAAGCTATAACCGTCAAACAAATGAAACTCAAGCGTCTGGCGCTGTTCGATGGAGACCTGCTCGCGAAGCCGATTCAGGAGAGTTTTGGCAACCACCGCATCCGCGAACAGCCGCGGTTCTTCCGCGCTGAGACGCTGCTCCTCAAGTTCATGGGCATCGTAATGCTGCCGCACGGTCAGGTACTGGCGGCGGTTGATGGCCCGATGGTAGGCGATCTGAATGATCCAGGAAGAAGCCGATCCCTTGCTCGCATCGAAGAGTGCCGCCTTCTGGAACAGGAAGAGAAAGACTTCCTGCACCAGATCATCGGCTTCTGACTCGTCCCGGAGGATGCGGTAGGCAACATTTCTGACGGCCCGGGTATGCTTGCGGAACAGTACAGCGAGAGCGTCCTTGGAACCTTCGCAGACTTTTTGTATGAGGAGATCATCGGAAAGCTCAGGATTGCTGATAGCCGCTCCGATCGGCTGCTCGGAAGGTGTGTTCTTGGAGGGATTTGAAATGACGGGTGTGTCCGCGCCACCTTCAACCAGTTCGGGGACGCCCGCAACGGCATTCGGAAAATAGGTGGCCTCTGAGCCCATGAAGCCCCAAGAACAATGGAATCTGAACCTGTGTCGGGACGTGCAGCAGGTAAAATACTGGAGAACCTGCATCAAACGACCGCAAGAACGCACCGGAACGAGATTCCAGATTCCACAACTATAGTTGCTTTTCAGGATATGGGCAACTATAGTTGCTATTTCATTGCTGATCGATTGGCCACGATGAAATCGTGGGTAAGCGGATCGGTGCAGACAATTCACGGAGGTTTGGGACGCCGCGAGAGATATTCGGGCTCGCGATAACAGAGCTGCGCACTGGTCGCAACGAGTCGCAGGCCACTGTCGCCGCCAAAGTTGGGTGTAAGGAGTATTTCCTTCGCAATATAGAACAGGGAAAAGAAAACCTGTCGTTCGATTTGATGTTCGCAATCATCGATTACTTTCGAATGCTGCCGTTGAGCAAATTTTGGTCTTTTGCGGAGGAGCTCGCTGCAAAGCAGCATTAATTGCCTTTCATATTGACAACTATAGTTGCTATATCAATAGAGACGCTTCAGCCACGATTGGCTGGTGGCCAAGCCTAGGGGTGCAGATGTCAAGCGGCGGTCGAAGACGCCTAATCAGGTCTTCGGACGGGCATTGACAGAGATGCGCATCATGGCCCACCTATCGCAGACGACATTGGCTGCAAATCTCGGATACAGCAGCTACTACCTTGGACGGATCGAACGAGGGAAGGCAAACATCAGCTGCGACGTGATGGCCGCGGTCAGTGCCTATTTCGAGATGTCGATTGGTCAGTTCTGGATCTATGCCGAGAAACTCTCGCGACCGAATTCCAGTAAAAATGAGCGCAATGATGATCAAAAAAGACTCTGAGTTCTCTGAAGTTCTCAGTATGATCTGTGCCGGTCGCGCGAAGGCGTACAAAGCGGTCAATGTTGCGCTCATCGACACCTACTGGGCAGTTGGGGAGTCTGCTTCGCGCAAGGTGACCAAAACTGGCTGGGACAACGGAGTCGTCAACGAACTCGCCAATTGGCTGCTCGCTCGGTCTCCGGACCTGAAGGATTTCTCGGCCTCCAGCTTATGGACTATGTGGCAATTTCAAAGTCGGAAGTTTGAGCAGACAACTCATGGGTACCTCATGGCCGGCCTCTCGGACGTAGTCTTGTCATCGAAGACGATCCAGGTAAGCCGGGTTGAGGTGCCCATCCTCGCGACGGCTTTCAGGAATTTGTGAGTGAGGTTGCCCTCGGAAGAGCCGGAAACGTAATGCGTTGGGAGGTGTGGCGTCTGGCGCGCCACTGCGCGGATGGGCAGGGGGTTCTCAATCGCTGTGCGCGACGGCCGGAACGCTGATCCTGGGACGCTGATTTAGGGACGCTGATCCTCGACGAGGACGGGACCGGGAGGGCACCAGGACGGCACAGATGCCCCAACCTGTTTCAACGATCAGTGGAGCTCGGGTTGAAGCAATAAGAAGACTTGCGTTGCGCGTGCCGGGTTCGAAGACTGACCCGGATACCGTATGTCATACCAAACTCAACTCCGGCAATCGGCCGAGTACGATGGCGCAGCTGCTCTCCGGGTTTCAAAGAACCTGACCCCGGTCTGCAAAGAAAACCCTGATCACGAGAATTCGCAGCGAAGGGCTATGGCGCGCACAGAAAGTCCCAAGAACAGAATTGCGTCGTAAGACGCAGCTTGGAGCGCGCGGAGCGAAGCCTGTTTTCGATAAGATGCCCCCGACCCGGTTCTCGAGTTGCCGCTATGTTGCCCGGGAGCGGATGGAGCGGCCAGATTTGTTGCCAGTCGCTTGTGTAAGCTTTGCTTTTGAAGTCTTCCCGACAGTCTCCGATGGGGACCGAACCGCGGCGATTTTTCGCGATTGCTTTTTTTCCTCCTGCAACTTCCAGCGCTCAGTTAACTTCTGAGCGATCCGTTTCCTCATCTCCGCAGTCCGAGCTGTGCCGTTCGACTCGACAGCCGGACCAGAATCGGATGACTTTGCCCGCTTTGGCTTTGCTGCACCAACCCGTGTTGTGCTCTTTTTTTCCAGTGGAGCCAATTGCCGACCGCGGGCCGGTTTGGCGGCCTGGACGGGAGAGGTCGCATTTGCCGGGGCTTCGAGCTCAATGCCGAAGACATCGGCCAGTTGATCGGTCGCGATCCTCCTTCCGCCTGTACTCTTCGGTCTTGCTTCGAGGTCACCTGCCTGGGCGATGAGCTCAAGGTGATCCACTTGGCGAAGTTTGAAGAAAAGCTCGGGCTCATGATCCAGGCGGCTCCCGACGCCGTAGAGAGTGGCGGCGATATGCTTGCACATGCCCGCCCAGTCGGGACAGGAGCAGGACATCTCAATTTCCTTGGGAGCTGGGAAGAGGCCGCTCTGGCTCCGGGTCACGACTTCCATGACGCTCTTCGACATTCTGCCCTGCAACAGTTCGACGAGAGAGCCAATCTGGCTACCGCACTGGGTCTTGAGATCCTTCCAGCGTGGCGGGGCCAGAGGGCGGATTTTGATGCTGATGCGATAGAGGCTGGAGCCGCTGACCAGAGAGGTCACCTTTCCCGGCTCGATCTGCAAATCGACGACTGAACCATTGCGAACATATGTGCGGCCGCGCGGAAGCCGGTTGCTGAAATCGCTATAGGATTCCAGGTTGTCGCACCAGGCTTTGCCCCAGAACGTAGAAGCAATGGTGCGGCCGGTAATCTCTACCGGCGACACCTGTGCGCCCTTCCGTGTCATCTTCAGGACTTCGCGCGATGCATTGGCTCGACGCACCGCCACCGGAACATATGGAGCATAGTAATTACCCCACCTCATCGGATCCTCGCTGAAAAGGCAACTTCACAACTTCATTCTCAACATAACACTCCCATGCCTGAGGAAAACCGGGACGAAACTCGGCTTGCATCCAGGAACAAAAAGTCAAATCCTCAATGGATACGGTCCCTGATCCAGTCCGGATTCGCGCGCTTGCCGAAGAGAAGGAGGACGAGAACTGGAGATTCCGCCGATTTAGGCGAGCTGGACAGGCAAGTCAGCGAAACCAGCAAACGTGTGTGGGCGGGAATCGGCTGCACAACGTGCGCCAGTTGTTGTCGCGAAGTCTCGCCGACATTGAACGAAAAAAAGGTCGGACGGTTGGCTCGCCGGCTTGGAATGGTGCAGAAAGAGCTTATCGATGCCTATCTGAAACCGACCGAATCCCTTGAGGAGAATCTCTGGGAGATGCGAACCAAGCCATGCCCGTTTCGGAAGGAAAACCGGTGCACCGTTTATCAAAGACCGGCCTGGGCCCTGCAGTGGCTATCCCTTTCTCTACAAACCCAGATTTGTATCTCGCGCCATGGGGGATGATCGAACGGACATTTTCCTGCCCGATCGTGTATGAAGTCGTCGAAGACCTGAAGCAGTATACCGGGCTCTTAGGCGACCGGCGGCGCTGACGGGAGGGGCGCTAGTTCTCCATTGCCTTTCCGATATCCAGGGCCACAAAGCGAAGCAGTTGATCGTTGCTCATTTCGGTAAGGAGGGCTTCCCCGCCGCCGTCAAGAAGGTTACGGGCCAGGCCGGTCTTTTGAGAAATCAACTCGTCGATTTTGTCCTCGACCGTACCGCGGCAGATGAATTTGTGAACCAGCACATTGCGCTTCTGGCCGATCCGGAAGGCGCGGTCCGTTGCCTGGTTCTCGACGGCCGGGTTCCACCAGCGATCAAAGTGGATCACATGCGAGGCCGCGGTCAGATTCAGTCCTGTGCCGCCGGCCTTGAGCGACAGAATGAAAAAGGGTGGCCCATCGTCGCGCTGGAAGGCCTGGACCAGATCGCGCCGCTTGGCAATGGCCGTCTGTCCGTGCAAAACCAGGCCTGAACGCCCAAACACCCCCCCGAGAAAATCAGCCAGCGGCGCCGTGATTTCGCGAAACTGTGTGAAGACCAACGCCTTCTCCTGACGTTCCGCCAGTTCCGAACAGATCTCCCCGAGGCGCTGGAATTTCCCGCTCTGTTCGGGCTCATATCCGCTGTCACCGGTCCACTGCGAGGGATGGTTGCAGATTTGCTTGAAGCGCATCAGGTACGCAAGGACAATTCCGCGGCGCCGGATGCCGTCGGACCCATCGAGGGCCGCGGCCAGCTCCCGTACGGACTGCTCATAGAGCGCAGCCTGTCGCCGGCTCAATCCACAGAAGGCGTTGACCTCGCTCTTTTCCGGCAGGTCGGAGATGACGCGCTTGTCCGTCTTGAGACGGCGCAGGATGTAAGGCCCAACCAGCGTTCGCAGGGGGCCATACGGATTTGATCTGCCCGTCGAAGTCCCGGCTCCCGCCAGCTGCTTTGCAAAGCGGCCGAATGCCTGTGCGCCGCCGAGCAGGCCGGGGTTGAGGAAGTCGAAGATGGACCAGAGATCGGAGAGTCGGTTCTCGACTGGCGTCCCTGTCAGCGCGATCCGCCCCGCGGCGCGGAGTTCTCTCACCGCTCGGCTCTGGCTCGTGCCGGAGTTGCGGATCGCCTGCGCCTCGTCGAGAATGACCAGGCGCCATTCGCACTGCCGCAGCCATTCCAGCCGCGTAAGCATGGTGTAGGTGGTGATGACCAGGTCGTAGCCGGTGTCGGCTTCGCTGGCCTCCACGCCTCCTTCCGAGGGATGCGCAATGCGCACGGAAAGCGACGGTCCGAAGCGATTCAGCTCCGATTTCCAGTTGGCGATCAGAGACGCAGGAACCACCAGCAGACTCTGAACGCGGCTCTTGTTGGCTTCCGATTTCAGATGCAGGAGCAGAGCGATGACCTGGATCGTCTTCCCCAAACCCATGTCGTCGGCCAGGCATGCGCCCAGCCCCAGCTTGCTCAGAAACCGAAGCCAGTGAACACCAGCCTGCTGATAGGGCCGAAGCTCTCCCTTGAGGCCGGGCGGAACCCTACCGGGCCCGGCCTCCGGCTCGCGCAGTTGGCGAAGCAGATCTTCCAGGTCTTTCCCCGCGGAGACGCCGCTCCACTCCCGCTCGGTCTGGGGTTCGGCAGCAGTTGCGCCCGCCTCCAGGCTAATGCCCGATAGCAGGCGCATGCCTTCAAAGAACGTGAGTCCGCCTCGCGTCTGGAGTTCGACCTGCTTCCAGTGCTTCAGCGCTTCGGCCAGTTTGTCGCGATCGACCTCGACCCATTTGCCCCGGAGAAGAACCAATCCGCCGGAAGAGCCGAGAATCTCCTCAAGTTCTTTCTCGCCGAGCGGTTCGCCGTCGAGGACGGTGGCAATGGAGAACTTCAACAGCGCATCTTTGCCGAGCTTGCCCTTGGTGCTCTCCCCAATCTTCACGCTGACGACCGGGCGCGGCGGGTGCGCTGCCTTCCACCAGTCGGGCACGTGGACAATCAGGCCGCTCTCTTCGAGCGCGGGTATGCTTTGGAGGAACAGATATGCCTCCTGGGGTGTCCAGGCCAGGGGCTGATAGATCTCGCTCGAATCAGCGAGTTTCTTCACCCAGGGACTGCGTTCGCCTGCTTGCTGGACCGGCTGCAGCAGCGTGAGCAACGCTGCACGGTTCCTGGCTCCTGCATACTCCTGAAGCGCGCGTCCCAAGGGCAGGTGCTGCACCTTGCCATGCACAGACAACCGGTTGGCGTAGGTGGCAAGAAACGCAAACGGATACTCCGGATCGCGCTTGTTCTCGGCCAGATGAAATGTCACTCGTCCCACAGTGCGCCAGACGGGGTTCAACTCGCGCAGGTAATCCTGAATACCACGCCCCGATTCCTCTGCGCTCTGTCGCACCAGGCTGTCCAGATCCGCCCACCAGTCCAGGAGAGAATCTGCGTTCAGATATTCGAGCCCATGCATCGGAGGGGCCGACAACACCATGGCTGCCAGTTCCCCTTGTTCCGGAACCGGAACAGGCGGCAGTTCGGCCGTATTGGCAATCTCTGGTGTGTGGCAGAGTCGCGTCAGGTAGCGGGTGGCGAATTCGCGCGCAAAGGCAAACTCCGGCGGCAGAGCCGATTGCAATTCTCGTGTCGCCAAGTGCAGCAAGCCCCTTGCCTGCGACTGAGCAAATGCCTGCTGGACCCGCTCCGACCAGGGATGGTTCAACGAAGGCTGCGCTAAGGACGAAGGAACAGTAAGCAGCCGTCCATGGGGAGAAAGGGAAAGGGTTATATCCATCGAAGTATTCGCGGGAGGTAGAACTTGACTGGGACCAATCTTGCACATGCGCTGGCCCGACCGCAACAGATGTCGCGCGCGACTTGCCGCCTCGTGTTCGATCCCCGCTCCCGATAGATTAGCATCCGTTTCGAGATCAATGAGGTTGGTTTCGACCATCCTTCCCAAGGAAGATCTCGACGAGTGGAAAAGTCAATTATTGAGAGTTGATTGCTGCCATAAGAGCGGTTCTCGATACTCATGAGGTCGGAGTTTCGTAACAGACTCAAACAGGCCCGCAGAGGAGGGAGCGGAGAACGCGACGACGGCTGGAAACGGCTTGAACCGCCGGCCTCGGCATTTGACAGGTATTAGGCTACAGGCAACAGTTGTTCGGGTGAGAATACGCAACTTCGTCCAAAAGGGGTTGAAGAGGCTCTATGCCGACGACGCCGCTAAAGGCGTTCCGCGCGATACCGTGGGCAGGCTCCGCAAGATGTTTGCATTTCTGGACGACAGGAAGACCCCGAAGAGTTCGGTATGCTGCCCTCGTGGAAGGCGCATATCTTGACAGGCGACCGCAAGGGCACATGGAGCCTGAGCGTTACGGCCAATCGACGGTTGACATTTCGTATCGACACAACCGGATGTGAGATTTATGACGTGAATTTAGAGGATTACCACGAAGCCAAAGGAGAAGAGACCAGGCCCATGAAGAATCCGCCCCATCCTGGGGATTTCATTCGGACGGAGATGATCGAAGCCGCAGGGCTAACGGTCACGGCGGCGGCCATAGCGTTGCGCGTCTCGCGTCCTACATTGTCCAGTCTGCTCAATGGCAACGCCGACCTAGCCGGGGATATGGCGCTCCGTATAGAGAAAGCCTTTGGAGTGAAGATGGATACGCTGATGCGTATGCAGTCCTCTTGCGACAATGCACAAGCGCGCAAGCGCCAGAAACAAATCTGTGTACCGCGCATTTCCTGGTCGGCTGCTCCGCATGAGCGTGAGGCAACCTGCCGGGGAACCTCAGCAGCGCGGCTGGAGAGCGGATGATTTGAGAGGAGAAGCCCTGCATACGTTCGTGTGCAAGCGCTTTACGGCGTGGCCCGGTTCCGGGCCGCAGCGGGCCGGTTCCGGCCCCAAAACCTGCCGGGATGGTTCCATCCTGGCTCCCTAAATTGCAGTGTGGTGCGGGCTAAGGGAATTAAACCCTCACGGCCTTGCGAACTGCGGATTTTGAGTCCAATCTGTCTGCACTTCGATCAACAAAAAGGACGAAGCGACACGCTTGGGGGCGGTCGGGCTGATTTCCGCCTCCAAGCGAGAAGGTTATCCAGGCCGTCGACACTGCGCTCCTTGAACTCTACTGGAAGCCGGGCGCATGGGTTTAGCCACCCTAACTTCTTCTGAATGAAGCAGTTTTACGAAAACTTAAATCGAGAGTGAGACAATTGCCGTGGTCGCATCCCCTCGTCTTTCCCGGACAGAGCAAACACGGGGAAGAGTGCGAGTTCTCACTGCGGCTCGCAATCCGGCAGATGTGGGGCACAGGCGCGAGTTCGAGCTCCTGTTCGATACCGCACCGGCTGAGCTCATGGTGCTCAGTTGGACGAACGCATTTGGACGCCTTCGGCTATGGCAAACCCGCCTGACGGGGAGAATTGCTAGAATCCAGACATGAGCATTGCGCGCGAACAGGCCCTTGATTACTTCCGTTCCCCTGACCTGATCGGGCTGGGCTTCGAGGCGGACGCGGTGCGCCGCCGGCTGCATCCGGAAGGCGTGGTCTCTTACATCATCGATCGCAACATCAACTACACCAACTTCTGCACTGAATATTGCACCTTCTGCGCGTTTTATCGCCCGCTGAAAGGGCCCAAGGCGAGTGAAGGGTACATTCTCGAGTTTGAAAAGATCTACGAGAAGATTGCCGAGACAGTGGAGATGGGCGGCACGGGCGTGCTGATGCAGGGCGGGATTCATCCTGACCTGAAGATCGATTGGTTCGAACGGCTGTTCACCGGCATCAAGCAGCGGTTTCCGCAGATCTGGCTACACTGTCTGTCGGCTTCTGAGGTACTGGCTATTGCCGAGTACAGCGAGCTGAGCCTGCGCGACACGATTGCACGGCTGCGCGATGCCGGGCTCGATTCGATTCCCGGTGGCGGGGCCGAAATTTTGGACGACGACGTGCGCAAACGCATCGCGCGGCTGAAGTGCCGCACCGAAGACTGGGTGAGCGTGCATCGAACTGCCCATGAGCTCGGAATGCGCACCACAGCGACGATGATGTTCGGTGTGGGCGAGACGTTTGAACAGCGCGTGAATCACTTTGAGGTAGTGCGGAGGCTGCAGGAAGAGACGGGCGGGTTTACGGCCTTTATCCCGTGGAGCTTTCAGCCGGGGCACACGGCGTTGGGTGGACGTGGGTGGGAAGAAGCGACCTCGGTGGAGTATCTGAAGGTGCTGGCAATTTCGCGTCTCTATCTGGATAACATTGAAAACGTCCAGGCGAGCTGGGTGACGCAGGGTCTGAAGGTGCTGGAGGTAGGCCTCCACTTCGGCGGCAACGATGTGGGTTCAGTGATGCTGGAAGAGAACGTGGTGAAGGCCGCGGGCACGTCGAACTGCACTACGGAAGAAGAGCTGCGGCGGATTATTCGTGATGCCGGGTTCAAGCCGGTGCAGAGGGACACGTTGTATCGGACGATGTTTTTGAATTGAACACGAGATCAGCTGTGATTTGGCGGTCTTGAATCAGCCTCGCATCGCCCGGTCGATTCTCCGCGAAGGCTTCTGGAACTACTTTGGCAGGACAGTTCTGTCTCGGGACTTGTGAATAACGAAAACACTCTCAGTGCGGGCATATCTCGAAACGGGATCGCCCCAGCCAAGCAAAGTTTCGGCGCGTGTCGTGGTGTCACGCGGCTCATGCCGATCACAACGCGGTTCTGAATCTCAGGCCCCGGTTCGCAATTCAACTGGCCGATCGTAACGCGGCTTCGGTCGCCCTTCAGGCGGCTTGAGCCGCAGTTACAAGCGATCGACTTTCCGCCGGTAATCGTGGACCGCGAACCGCAAATGATCAGGCGAACAGCCGGGGGTTGAGAGGGGCGCTCATTAGCAAGCAGGAATCTCGTCTCAACCGATGGAGATTCAACGGCAATGGATTCCAACCGTCAGATTCCGAAGAGCCGAGCGAGAAAAGCTGTCCTCCACTCCCGAGTCGGGTACTTGTACGAATCTCATCTTGGCCGCTTGCTGCGACAACCGTCTGCTAACGAGTCCTGTTGCGCTAAGTGGCGCGGGTCCCCGCTCGTTTGCCGACCGTGCTCTCGACGAGTGCGGGGAGCGTTCCGCGCGGGAATGCGGAGGACTGACGGACCACCAAGCGCGTCGGGATTTGCCACTCCATCTTCGTGGCGCGGGGGTGATCCTTCTCGATGCCGGCGCGGAGAGCCTCGACGGCGGCGGCGGCCAGGTCCTTGCACGACATCTGCACGGTGGTCAGCGGCGGGAGGATGTACTGGGCCAGGTGGATGTCGTCGAAGCCGACCACGGATACATCCTGCGGGACGCTGTGCGTGGTGCGGTAGAGCGCATGCAGGGCGCCGATGGCGGTGGTGTCATTGGAGCAGAGCATTGCGGTGGGTAGTAGGGGGAGCGCGATCAATTTTTCTGCGGCGGTGATGCCGCCTTCCATGGTGTGGTCGCCTTCGACAATGCGATCCGGGGGCACAGTGAGGCCGAGTTCAGACATCGACTTGAGAAACGCGTCGCGGCGGGCAAGGGCGGAACGCAAACGAAGCGGTCCGGTGATGAAGGCGATTTCGCGATGGCCGAGCGCCGCCAGATGCTGCACCGCCTGACGAATGCCCTCGCCGTAATTCACTTTGAGTACACGGATGTTGGGCAGGTCAGGACCGGCGTCGACGAAGACCAGAGGAAACTCGCGTTCCACCAGCTTCTGCACCAGCTCTTCTTCAATGCCGAATGTCATCACGGCCACGCCGTCGACGTTACGCTGCAACATGCGGCGGATCAGCGACTCGGTACGTTCTGGCTCGTAGTTGGTGGAACCGATGAGCACTTCGTACCCTTGGGCGACGGCCAGACTCTCAAACTCCTGCACCAATTCGGGGAAAAATGGGTTGGTGATTTCCGAGACAATCAGGCCCAGCATGCGGCTGCGTCCGGATACGAGAGCACGGGCCTGGGTGTTCGGCAGGTAACCGACTTCTTCAATGACGCGCCGGACTTTTTCGACCAGGGCAGGATCCACGGTGGGGATGCGATTGACGGCGCGGGAGACCGTGGCGATGGAAACGCCGGCACGGCGCGCGACCTCGCGGATGCTCACAGAGCCGGGGCGGCGCCGATCGGAAGGTGGAAATTTTGCGGAGCTCACGGTAGCAACGATTGTACGCTTACTCCAAGTTTTCCGATGAGAAATTTGATTAAAATCGGGAAGCGCAAAGAGTATTGGCTGTTGAGTTTAACAGCAAAATCTGCTGAAAAATGGGCCGCAAAGCTCAGCCGCAATCGGCCGCGAAATTCGTTTTTTTCAGAAAGCGTTTCCTTAATTTCCGAGATAATGCGATTTACGGATGAACTTGGCCGCCGGCGACTGTTTCCAGGCCGTGGCGGACCAGAGGGAGGATCGAGGTCAGGCTCTGTTCGGCGCCGCGCAGGCTACCGGGCAGATTGATGATGAGAGTGGCCCCCTTGAGGCCGGAAACTCCACGGGAAAGCCAGGCGTAGGGATTGCGGGCGGCGCCCTGGGAGCGTATCGCCTCAGCAAGTCCGGGAGCTTCGCGGTCGATGACGCGCCGGGTGGCTTCCGGAGTGCGGTCACGTGGGCCGAGACCGGTTCCTCCGACGGTCAGCACCAGGGCCGTGCCGGCGTTACTGAGCTCTTCGAGCTCTGCGGCGATGGCGTCTTCGTCGTCAGCAAGTGTGCGGGCGAGGATTTCGGCTTGTTGCCACTCCTGTTCGAGTATCCGGATTACGGCCGGCCCTGCTGTGTCCTCAAGTAAGCCCTGGGAGCAACGGTCGGAGATGGTAAGAACGGCCAGACGCATGAAGAGAATTGTAGAGGCTAGGGCAGGACCTTGATGGTGTGCAGCCAGGTTTCGACCTCTTGCGGCCAGGCAGTGATGGGAAGCTCAGTGCGGCGCAGGCCGTAGCCGTGGCCGCCTTGGGCATAGATGTGCAGTTCGGCAGAAACCTTGGCGTTTTTCAGGGCCATGAAGTAGACCACCGCGTTTTCGACATGAACCGGATCGTCTTCGGCTTGCACGATGAATGTGGGAGGGGTGTTGGCTGTGGGATTGATTTCCGGATTGGGCGCGAACTTCTCCTCCGCAAGCGCCAGATAGCCGGGGTAGACGACAACGGCGAAATCGGGGCGGCAGCTCAGCTTGTCGGCTGCGTCCACTGGATCGAAGAGGCGATGATCGAAGTGCGTGCTGATGGCCGCGGCAAGATGGCCACCGGCGGAAAAGCCGAGAACACCGATCCGCTGGGGATCGATGCCCCACTCCTGGGCATGCTGTCGCACCAGGCCCATGGCGCGCTGCGCATCTTCGAGCGCTGCGGCAGATTTGGGATAGGGGCCGCTACCGGGCACACGATATTTGAGCAGCACGCAAGTGATGCCCTTGGCGGTGAGCCAGTCGCACACTTCAGTGCCTTCGAGATCGATGGCAAGAATGCTGTAACCGCCGCCGGGAAAAACAACCACGGCAGGGACAGGCTTGGCGCCGCCGTTCTTGGTTTGATAGAGCGTGAGTGTGGGCACGGAAACATTGCCCAGGCGGACCAGAGGTTTGCCGGCGATGAGATTGTCTTTTGCCGTTGTGGTGTCAGCTTCAGCAGAGGGCTTAGCCGAAGTTCCGGGCGCAGCGCCCGGCCAGAGCCGAAGCGTAATTTGGCCGGGCGCGGGAGGCCATCCGGAGGGTTGCGCGGGAAGGTTTGTAGCCACTGTCACAAGAGCACCCAGTACAAGAAGGCCGGTCTTTTTCATTTCCGAATCCTCGACTTCGCAGCGATGATCGCAGCTCGAGGGTAAGCAGCGCAAACCAACTTCTATTATCCATATTTTAGCAAATCTCCTACAAATAATTGTATATTTGCCGCGGGTTGCTTACTTAACCCATTGATTCCAAGATGGCTTGGTTTTGGTATGAAAAATGCTTTAAGCGTTTCAACTTTCGTACCTCTTTTCGTACTCCTAAAAATCTGTACACAATCTTGCTTCATTCATGTAGTCATTCTGGCTTCACTCATGTAGTCACTCTGGCTTCTCTCCTGTAGTCACTCTGGCTCCGCCCAGCGATCATTCTGGCTTCTCTCCTGTAGTCGTTCTAGCTTCTCTTCAATCCTCAGTTCTGGCATGTCTTCAAGGAGACTCGATGGGAAACTCTGTACAGAAGTATTCGGTTCTGCTCACCCTGGCC
>DATDLS010000358.1:0-19948 GCA_036519195.1 Occallatibacter sp.
TCAACACCTGCTGCAACTGTACCCGATCTGCCATCACAGTTGGCAGTCCTTCAGCCAGGTCCGTGCGCATCGCAACCGAGTGATGGTTCGCCTAGTCGCGCAGCATAACGAGCATCTCCGCGATCACTTCGTTTACATCCATAAGTTTCAGTTGAGGATGACCCTTCTGGTAAAGCAAGCGTACATGGTCGATGATGTCAGCTGCGCGCCTAGCGTCTTTGGTCATCTCCAAAGCCGCTTCGCGCGCTTCCGGCACATCAGGGGAGTTCCGATCCAGCAATCGTAAGCACACTTCGGCGTTCGTTACCGCAGCCCCAATGGGCTGTTTGATTTCGTGCGCCAGGGAAGCGGTCAATTCGCCCATGGTGCTAACGCGGGTCATGTGAGCGAGGTCTGCCTGAAGTTTCTCAGCGCGTTTGTGGTCTTCAATCTCGAGCGAAGTGCCGTACCACCTGGCGATCGTGCCGCGCGCATCCCGCAGAGGTACGGCGCGGGTCAAAAAACAGCGATACTCTCCGTCCGCCCGTCGAAAGCGCGATTTGACCTCGAAAAGTTCGCCGGTCACCATCGCCGTGCGAAACTTCTCGAGATGCCGCTCGAGATCGTCCGGGTGAACGACGGCTGTCCAGGCTGAGCCGACCGCCTTCTCGACAGCAACACCGGTCGGAACTGTCGGGGTCAACAGTTATGTTCAGCTTATTCAGGGTCGCAAGGAACTCATCCGCCTTGAGGGCCGTGAGAATTCCGTCTTTCTGCGCTTTCGCCAGCACGGCGCTCACCTCGTAGCGCCATAACACGGGCACAAACGCCGCGCCTGTAGCCAGCTGCTGCAAAACACCATCGGCATACGGATGTGCCGCGTTCTGAAAGCACCACCGCATCGTCACGGAATTGTCGAGGACGAAGGCCGTCAAGCGCGGCCTTCACGAATGAGGTCCTGAAGGGTGACGCCTTCGGGAAGCATGTTTCCTTGCCGCAATTCCAGTATCCGTGCCACGGCGTCTTTCCCGTTGCTATTCCGGACTTTTTCGGCGATGAGAGTTGCTTCCGCATTAAGACCGCGCAGAAACACCTCACGCGCAAGCTCATCAGCGCCCTTGCCCGCCAGGGCGGCGATATGGGACAGCTGGGCTTCCTGTTCGACCGTGAGGTTAATATTGATACTCTTAAGGGTAGGGAGGACGATGCCTGATGTCAATGGCGTGTCGCCGGGAGTCTTCCCGCCGATTTGAAATGCAGGAATGGGCGCATCCAGTCGCTATCCCCTGCCCCGCTTTCGGGCATTCCGTTCGACGGCGGCGGCGTTCTGCGCGGTAACGAGAGGATAGCCTTCATCCCCCAGCTGCACGCGCTGGCGGGCCTTTTCGCTGACTTCGGGGAGCTTGGCGGCGGTTTCCGCCCATTTGGTCGGGAAGCCTAGACTAGGCAATGGCGGACGAAGGGTGAATCACAGTGATGTTGCGGTAGCGCTTGAAATCGGCGGCATTGAAAGTCAGGATGCCCTCTATCGCATAGACGCTCATAAGCGCGACCAGCCGCGCATCGTACACTTGGACACCCTGGACCTTGTGATCTCGGACAATAGCCTTCCAAGCTGTGTAGATGGCCGGAATGTCAGGCAGCAGGGTTAGCAAGCCTTCAATGTTGCTTACTTCCCGCAACACTTCCTCTTGCGACAGGCCAAGGCCATTCTTGTCAGCCGGACGGGTCGCCACATTCCAGAACTCAGCAATGTTTGGGAACAGAAGAAGACGGCATCTCTTTGCCGGATCAGCCTGGACACGGCATGGGTGGCCTGGGAACTTTGCGGATGATTGGGCTGAGCGCTGCGCAGAAGGATATTGGTGTCTACCAGGACACGCATCAGCTATCGCGGCCTTCGTAGATGGCGTCGCGGCTGACAGCGTAGTCGGAAAGGGGAGGGGTCGCGCGGTGGCCAATGGACCACGCTTCAAACGCCGCCGCCCGTTCCTCTGCGGATAACTTCTGATGGATTGTGGGAAGCACCGCACCTTCGACCACGGAAAGCAGATACGCTTCGACCGTCATTCCGCTGGCCTGGGCCTGTGCGAAGATCCCAGCTTCAAGTTCGGGTTTGAGATTGAGCGTGACAGTCATCTTGAGCCTCGGCTGAATACCAGTTTACGTCATAGCACCTTACTTCAGTGCCACTGAAATGTCCACGAATATGCGGCTTAGGACGCCCGAAAACCGCCCGCAAAGCCGGTTCTATGGTCTTAACCCTCTGCCTGTTTGCGGGGAATAGCATAGGTCTGAACCTCCGCCTCGATCCACAATCCGATCCACAATTTATGCTGTCTTGCACAACTTCCGCGTAGTTGGGTAGCCCTCGCGGTCGTTGTAAGTCGTTTAAGAATCTAATAGCGGTGGATTGAATCCCAAGAGTTCCTCTTGAAACGGGGTCGGATCAAAGTCGAACCAGAATCAGGGGCGATTGAGCGTAACCCGCATAAATACGGAAGCTTTCGCCCTTCGACAACAAGGTCTGCAAAACCTGACCTTCGAGAAGACAGTGAGAAAGCCAATGCTAAAAAGCAGGAGCTGTCGAGCCATGGTTCAGCCCCGCAATTGCTTCAATGCTTTTGGGTGTCAAATTACGCCGACTGTGCCGGTTTTGCCGGTTATGCCGTTATGCCGGCAAAATAAGTCCTTATCTTTCAATAAGGTCGGCGCTGGACACTTCATGACATGGAAGAGGTCATCGGTTCGATCCTGGGGAAATCAAAATTCCAACGATTGGTCTAACAGCTATACCAGTAATGAGCGTCGGTCGCCGGGAAAGCGCGGAATTAAACGACTAAGCTAAGGTTGACAGGAGGATGACGTCTCAAGGTATAAATGTATGATCACGTACCACACGCTTTGGAACTTCCGGTAATTCTTTTGGAACAAACCCTGACAACGAGGTAGCAATGGCAATTGCGAGTGTGAACCCTGCAACGGGAGAGGTGCTGAAAACTTACTCATCTTTAACCGATTCCGAAGTGGAGGAAAAGCTGCGGAACGCGGCAGCCGCATTTGAAGTTCATCGCAAGACAAGCTTTGCGTATCGCGCCGAGCGGATGCTGCGGGCGGCGGAGATCCTTGAGCAGGAGAAGGCATCGATCGGGCGGCTGATGACCCTGGAGATGGGCAAGCCCCTGGGCGCAGCCGTGGACGAAGCAGCCAAGTGCGCTTGGGCCTGCCGCTACTATGCCAAACAAGCGGAAGGGTTCCTGGCCGACGAACTCGTTGCGACCAACGCCGCCCGCAGTTATATCCGCTATCAGCCTATTGGTCCGATACTCGCGGTGATGCCGTGGAATTATCCTTTCTGGCAAGTGGTGCGGTTTGTGGCGCCCGCGCTGATGGCGGGCAACGTGGGCCTGCTCAAGCACGCATCGAATGTTCCGCAGAGCGCAATGGCGATCGAGGACGTTTTTCGGCGAGCCGGTTTCGCTGAGGGAGTTTTTCAGACTTTACTGATCGGCGCCGCAAAGGTGGATGGTCTTCTCAACGATCCTAGGGTTGTGGCCGCGACGCTGACAGGCAGCGAGGGAGCAGGTGTGCAGGTTGGCGTTTCCGCGGCCAAGCGCATCAAGAAAGTTGTTCTTGAACTTGGCGGGAGCGACCCTTTTATTGTGATGCGCAGCGCCAATCTCGAACTTGCCATCGAAACTGCCGTCAAAGCTCGCACTGCCAATAATGGCCAGTCGTGCATCGCTGCCAAGCGCTTCCTGGTTGAAGAGTCGATTGCCGATCAGTTTGAAGACGGATTTGTGATGCGCATGGCCGCGCTCAGAATTGGTGATCCACTGCACGAAAGCACGGAACTGGGGCCGTTGGCCTCCTCGGATGCACTGGAAGACCTGCACCAGGCGGTTCAGCAGAGCATCAATGCAGGTGCAAGGCTTCTTCTGGGTGGCATGCCACTGCCTGGCCCGGGCAACTTTTATCCTCCCACGGTGCTGACAAATATTCCCCGCAACTCGCCGGCCTACAGCGAGGAATTCTTTGGACCGGTTGCCTCGATATTCCGCGTGAAGGACACCGCCGATGCAATTCGCATTGCCAACGATACGCGCTTCGGGTTGGGCGCCAGCGTGTGGACCGAGGACGATGAGCAGCGCGATCAATTCATTGATGGACTAGAAGCCGGCATGGTGTTCATCAACAAGATGGTGGCCTCGGACCCGCGCGTTCCCTTCGGCGGTGTGAAGCAGTCTGGCTTCGGACGCGAACTTGGCCCCTTTGGCATAAGGGAGTTTACCAATGTGAAAACCGTTTGGATCGAGGAATCACAAGCGCCCAAAAAATAGAAGTTACAGACAAATTGGTGGGATATACGCACCAAATCAGACTTTAACCAAAAGAATTCCGGTAGGAGCTCTGGTGAGGCTGGTAGTGTTGGCCGACGTTCTGAAGTGTCTTGTGCTCGGGGCGGCATCTCGAACTCGTGTCATTCTGTCTATGTGTAGCGGCTTGCAAACATAAACGCTCCGGCTCATTGTCCGTGCGGTTTTCTGCCCACATTAACTGCCAACAAGAAATACCGCCGTGCTCAGATTAACGGGACAATGAGCCCACATTACCGGTCAATAGCTCGGCTTTTTGCATTTTCGGCTCACAGGACCGGACAATGGCGTATCCGCTTATATATCAGCAGCATAAAGGAAGCACCCTGTAGATCGTGGCGGAGTGGACCGTTGAAAGTTTGCGCGACTTCCGATACCGGCTTGCTCGATTCAACGGAATGCTGCAATCTGGGCCCTTCCCGGTAGCCTGCAAATCCTCCGCCTGGGAAGCGGGTTCCGAGCGAATCATTGCCGTCGGCAACCCCTCAGTCGGCAACCCGTCAGTTGCCAGTTGATGATCACGGCCGCACGCTCCTTCGGTGCGCGCTATCCGGAAGGGCGATCAGGAAGCCGGGGACAGGATGCGGTAGAGTGTTGCGGGATGGAGGCTGAAGGTGCGGGCGACCTCACTGACGGACTTTCCTTCCTTGATGAGCCGATTGGCGAGTTTTCCTTGCTCCTCGTTCGTCTTTTTGGGACGTCCGAAGCGCACTCCGCGCTTTTTGGCGTCGGCGCGACCGGCTCCGGTGCGCTCCCTGTCTGCAATATTGTCGAACACGATTCTCTTGCCGTCGACGGCGGGGACCCGCTTCGGATGCCGAACCCCATGTTTGATTCGGATGGAGAAGAGAATCAGACCCGGCTTATGGAGGGCAGGACCATCCGAATTAGCCGTTGCTTTCTATTTGTGGAGACCTTCCTCAGGGCTTGCCTTGAGGAAGGTCGGCAGTCAGGTCTTTCACCAGCCACGGAATAATGACCTGCTTGAAGATGCGTGGATCCGGCCATACACCCACCTGACGGCCCAGATGACCGCCCTGCGGATTGATCCAGGCTTCCTTGGGAACATCTCCGCTGTCAAGGAGTTTGTAAATGTCGGAGATGGGCACTTGCGTGTCTTTAGTCCCGGCCAGGATGAGCATGGGAGCAGTGGGCTTGCCAAGAAGATGCTGATTTTCCAGAGACATCTTCTGGAAGATGTCGACCACCTGGTCGAGCGTGGTGACGTTGTCGAAGATGGCCATCATGGCAGGAATCTGATCGAAGAGATACTCGCGGTTGCCGAGCAGGGAATTAAGAACAAAATCCTTTTGAAAGAAAAGGTCGGTGGGAGGCGATTGAACGCTGACGCCGCGCAGGCGGTCCTTCTCGACGATCGCCATTTTGGTTCCCCAGTAGGCTCCCCAGCTTACGCCGTGCATCGCGATGCGGGTCTTGTCCACCTCGGGGCGCGTGGCCAGGTAATCGAGGACCGCGGATAACATGCGCTCGGCAGTTGGGCTGGCCTTGATGGGCGATTGCCCGGTTCCAGGGCCGTCGACGGCCAGATAGCCGATTCCAAAAGGAAGGATGGCGGAGAAGCTTTCCGTGAGGTCTTCCTTGCGGCTGTCCAGCCCATTGACGGCCAGCACAATGGGCACAGGGCCAGTGGCGCCTTTGGGCAGCCGCAGGTAGCCAGTAATCTGCATGCCCTCGAAGGGGATGTGAACAACTTCGAGGGGCGGGTCCATAAAACGGGCATGGGTGAGGAATGCATCGAGGGCCTTGGCGTAGGCGACCTTCTTCCGGGGAGAGGATTCGCTGGGCCAGCGGCCAAAGGAGTAGAGACGCCAGGCGCGTACAAAGTCGGCGTCGGCTTTCTTGGAATCTGTCATCTCCAGCGATTTACCCTCAGCCATGTAGCGGTCGGCAACGCCGATAAATCCATTGGCCCACTCATCCTTGTCTCTTGTATGGATGGATTTGAAGGCTTCGCGGACATCGTTGGGGTCAAGGCCGATCAGAGGATAGCCGCCGACTTCGGCGCGGTGGACAGCTTCGACCTTGATCTCATCCAGGGTTCTTTCCTGGTGTTGCTGAGCGCGGCAGGGCGCCTGGACGACACCAGCAAAGGCCGCCAATACGAATACTGCAATTTGTTTCATCATTCCTTTTTGCTCCTGAGAGGGCAGGTTGTGGGATAAGGGTTGCAGGTAGACAACGGCATTTCTTCGGGGTTTGCGCCTGGCAAGCAAGTGCATCGTCTTTGCTGCCCGAACAGCGCCCCGTATCCTCCCAGTGAGTGAGACAAGACGGGACGGAGAGTTGACTGCGATCGTGCTGCAGGCTAGAAAGCGAGCTTCAACCCCAGTTGGACCGCGCGACTGCCACCGGATCCGATGACCGGATTGGAAGCGGCCACATCGGGCGTGGCGCAGCCGCACCCGAACTCGCCCGGCACCGAGGGGTCGTTATGTCCCCAACCATTCTGGCCACCGTAAGGGTTGGCGAAGTTGGGATGGTTGATGAAGTTAAAGAATTCAGCGCGGAACTGGGCGCTGTAACGTTCGCGCCATTTCCAGGATTTGTGCATGGAGAAGTCCCAGTTCTTGAAGCCGGAGTCCCGGAAAGTATTTCTTCCCATCAGCCCGAAGGTTCCGGGGGCGGGCGGCGTCATCACCGAGTTCTTCACTCGGTAGCAGCCGGCAAAGTTCAGCGAGGCCAGGCTGCGTGCATGCGCTGAGCAAATCGGATCATCTTCCGCTGCGCTGGCGCCAGTGTCGAGAGCTCCATCGCCGGCCAGGTAGGTCGTGCCGGTGGGTCCGGATGAATTGAAGTCGGTTGGTTTGCCGAAGAAATCCCAGCGGTCGACCGCTTCGCCGGTATGGCTCAGGTCGTTGCCCGCGTCCATTGGTCCCCAGGGTTGGGCGCCGTAGAGGCTGACAATCGACGTGACCTCCCAGCCTTCGAGCATCTGACCGAAGCCGCGTTTCCCGGGGATGGCGTAGGTAGGCGAGAAGGTGAAGCGATTGTGCATGTCATAGTCGCTGCTGGCATATTCCCGCTCGGGATGAGCGCTGTCCTGGGGGATGCCGCTGCCGTAACCGAAGTCCCAGTTGGCGCCCACGTCATCGAGGGCATGAGCATAGGTGTACCCGGCGACGAAGTTGAGATGGTGGTAGTTGCGCGCCGAGAGGGTTACCTGCAGGCCGTCGTAGTTTGACTTGTAGATGTTGCCCATCTGGTAGATGAAGCTGAGGTAGGGGAATGTGGCATTGAACGGACGGCCTGACTGTTCGTTCTGCAGATAGTCCAGTGCCGGCACGTTCTGGTTGATGTCGTGGATGCCAACCAGCTTGCTTCCATGAGAGCCCACGTACGCGGTCTCAAGGATGAGCTGAGAGGTGAAGGCGTGCTGCAGGTTGACGTTCCAACTGAATACCTCGGGAGTGCGCAGGTTCTGCACCACGCCAAGAATGCTGCATGGATTAGCGCCGCAGTTGATGGTCCCGGTGGGGAACACGGTAGCTGCGCCCGGGTTGTAGCCGGCGTTCCAGTTGAGATTGGAGCCGGTGTAGTTCACAGTGCCGACGTCGATAGAGCCCGAGCCCTGTGCTCCGCCGGGTCCAACTCCGAGAGCGCCGGTGGGAATGGTGCTCAGGCCAAGCGAATTATTGAGGGCCAGGAACGCCTCCCAGTTCAGGGTTTCGTAAATCAGCCCGCCGCCGCCGCGCAATACGGTGCGGTTGTTGCCGAAAATATCCCAGGCAAATCCGAGCCGCGGGGCAAATTCGGTATGGTCCCCGTTGTAGGGAGCACTGATACCCTTGCCCACCTGCTCCAGGCCGACCGTGGGGCTGAAGTTCCCCAGCAGGTTATTGGAATCCTTGATGACGCTGTTCATCTCGTAGCGGAGGCCGATGTTCAGGGTGAGAGTCTTGGTGATGCGCCAGTCATCCTGGCCAAATCCCGCGACGCCCCAGTTGTGAATATTGCGTGTCGGATCGCCTTCCAACAAGGCACCCGAGGCAGGGACTCCAGCAAAGAAGTTTTCGAGCGAGGAAGCGCCGGCGAAGGCTTCGGACGCAGTCGTGAACTGGATTCTTCCGCGCCCTCCGGCATAGGCGCCGCCAGAAAAGCTGTCGCGGTGCAGTTCCCCACCAAACTTGAGGGCGTGCGTGCCAATGGTGTAGGAGACGTGATCGATGAACTGGAATCGGTTATCGGGGCCCTGGACTTTGGGCCAATTGAAGCCACCCAGTTCCTGCGTTGCGACGTAGAATCCTCCGATGTTGATGCGCGGTAGTCCGCCATAGAGGGGGTTGGTGACGCCTGTGTTGAGCCCGTAGTCGGAAGCCGGCGTCGCATGGTCGGCGACGTAAGTGGGCTGGTAGAGGGTGTTATAGCCGAAGCGAAATTCGTTGACTAGCTTTTCCGTGGGGAGATAAACCCAGGTGGCTCCGGCAACCTGAGCGCGCGTGTGGATGAGAGTGAGCCATTTAGCCTGCAACTCGTCGGCGTCAGAGACCGTGCCGTTGTTGTTGCCGAGGAAGTACATGCCGTTCAGTGAGTGGCGCTGATTGATGGTGTAGTCGACCTTGCCGATGGCGTTGTCCGTGGAGACCGTATTCGGCAGGCCGAAGTTGATGGTTGTCGGTCCGAGAGTGCTGGTGCCGTTGTTGGTGGGGAAGCCGCTGCCGTTGCAGGAAATGGGCGGCCCGAGGGTGCAGCCGCCGATCTTCAGGCTGGGCGCGCTGGGCGTGATGCCGGCGGCGATGACGCCGGCGATGGCGTCTGGAACGCTGTTGACCGGATCGCCGCCCAGCGAGACTGTTGCCGGGGTGGTGAGCTGGCTGATGCTGTCGACCGAGTAGCGCTGACCCTCATAGCCGCCAAAATAGAAGATCTTGTCGTTTCGAATGGGCCCGCCCGCGGTACCGCCAAATTGCTCAAGATTGCGGGGATTCTTGACTCCGGAAGCTACCGTGTTGAAGTAGTTGCGGGCATCCAGCGGCGTGTCGCGGCCGAAGGCATATGCAGTGCCATGCAACGTGTTGGTGCCGGACTTGATGGCTACGTTCACCATCGCGCCGGGCTTCCAGCCGTATTCGGCAGGCGGATTCTCGATCAGGTTGAACTCCTGGATCGCGTCCACGGGAAGAATCGTGGCTGAGTCGCCGGCCACGCCTGCTCCATTGATGATGCTCTGTCCGGAAAACGGCTCGCTGTTGAACAGACCGTCCACGATGTAGGCGTTATCTTCGGCGCGGAGCCCGTTGGTGCTGGTGGTGGAAAACCCGCCGCCGGGATAGCGGACGATGCCGGGGCGCAACTGCAGAAGGTTTTCGTAATTTCGCCCATTGAGCGGCAGCTCGTTGATCTCTTCATTGCTCAACGTGCCGCCCAGCGCGGACGAGGTTGTATCGATCAGGGGCGATTCTGCGGTGACCACCACGGTTTCGGTCGCAGCTCCACTTTGCAGGTTGAAGTCGATCTGGGAATCCTGGGCCACCGATACCAGAACGTCGCTGCGCTCCTCGGTCTTGAAGCTACTGGCCACAATCCGGACGCGGTAGACTCCGGGGACCAGGTTGGGAGCAACGTATTCTCCCGCGTCGGTGGTGACCAGATTGCGTTCTGTGCCTCGCGCCAGGTCGGTGACTTTGACCGAAGCGCCGGCGACAGCGGCTCCATGGGGATCGGTCACTGTTCCCAGAATTCGACCGGTGTTGGCCTGGCTACACAGAAAACTTGCGGCAAACAAGAAAAGGGCACCTCCCCAGATCGCATGTTTGCCTTTTGAAACCGGTCTGTGACTCGCGTCACAGTACATCGTATTCGTTCTCACAGCGTATTTGACCCCCATTCGGAACCGCACTGCTCATCTGGTCTGACAGCAATACCACTCCAGAGAAACGACAGTCAAGAGAATTCATAAGCTGAGTCGAGAAAAACTCGTTGACATCCGCTAGCAGGAATGAGGTATATATGTCAGACCAGAAGATGGAGCCGATTTGGATCCTACTTCGGGTGGCCTGGCAGCAATGAATCAAAGCATTAAGGCTACTGTCGGTGCAAATCTGGCGACCGGAGAGGGCAAGGGATTTTTTCTCTTGCGGAGCTATTGGTTCACTGGTATGATCGCTGAACATTTGGATTCAACCGGAAGCTGAATGAGGCAACTGGTATGACAGCAAACTTTCACCCTTGCCGAACGGCAGAGCAGGGCACAAACTGGCGGAGTGGCATTCTGTATAGTGTTCCTACCAATGCCGACGCGGACTTCGGCGCGTCGAGGAGGATGGCTATGCAAATGTACAAGGCCGTACGCGCATCGCGGCTCTATGAGCAGATTGTCCAACAGATCGAGCAATCGATTCACGAGGGGCGCCTCAAGGCGGGGGACCAGCTGCCTACTGAACGGGAGCTGGCGCAGCAATTCGGCGTGAGCCGAACCGCGGTGCGCGAGGCGGTGAAGATTCTGACTGAGAAGGGGCTGGTCGAGTCGTTCTCCGGCCGCGGCACATTTGTGACCTCGCCCAGAACCCAGCCTTCGCGAAACCCGTTGGATGTTTTTTTCGAGAGCAGCGATCTTGAGAATCCTGCCTACCTTGTGGAGTTGCGGCAAATTGTGGAACCGGAAGTAACGGCTTTGGCCGTATCGCGGATTGAAGAACAGCAGTTGACGATGATGCGGGAGGCGGTTGCGGTGATGGACCGCAGCATGAAGGAGCCGGAGGCATACATCGAAGCGGACCTGGACTTCCATCTTGCCTTGGCAGAAGCAGCGGGTAATCCGATCATTTTGTCGCTTCTTGATTCGATTGTGGGTGTGTTGCGGAACCAGCGACTGGGAATCTTTGGAGTGGATGGCGGACCGAGCCGGGGCCAGATGCATCACAAGCGGATTCTGGAAGCGATTGAACGGCGTGATCCGGGGGCTGCGCGAGAAGCAATGTGGGCGCATCTTGAGCAGATCCGTTGCGATTCGCTGGCATCGGCGAATGGTCGAGTTAAACAATAGCCAGCGATGGCGAAGAAGTGAAACATAAAGGGGAAGTGAATGGCTAATCTCGGGTTTATTGGTCTCGGCGTGATGGGAGGCCAGATGGTAGACAGGCTGCTGAGCAAAGGGCACAGCGTGACTGGCTATAACCGCACGGCGTCAAAGGCCGAGTGGCTGGTAAACAAGGGCATGAAGCTGGCCGCGACCCCGCGCCAAGTGGCCGAGACCGTTGACGTGGTATTTGCCATGGTAACCAACGGTGCAGCGTTGAAGGGCATTGCCGAAGGGCCCGATGGTCTCATTGCCGGCTTGAGCGCGAGCAAGATCTTCGCCGACATCAGCACGGTCTATCCGGACCTCAGCCGAGAGATTGCAGAGAAGGTGCGGGCTACGGGGGCCGACATGTTGGACACGCCGGTATCGGGATCTGTCATCACGCTGCAACAGGGGCAGTTGTCGGTGATTGTGGGTGGGCGGAAGGAAACTTTCGAACGCCTCAAGCCGCTGCTCGAGGATATTGGACCCAAAGTAACGCACGTGGGCGGCAATGGCGTTGCGCTTTCGATGAAGATCGCGGTTAATCTCAGCCTTGCTGTACAGCTGCTGGCCTTTTCAGAGGGTGTGCTGCTGGCAGAAAAAAGCGGTATTCCGCGCCAGCTAGCCGTGGATGTTCTGACGAACAGCGCGATAGCCTCGCCGGTGCTCAAGTATCGTGGGCCATTCGTGCTTCAACAGCCAGAGGAAGCCTGGTTCGACGTGAACATGATGCAGAAAGATATGCTGCTGGCGATGGAACTGGGCCGCAAGCTGGACGTGCCGGTCCCGACAACGGCGGCGACCAATGAGTTCCTGACGGCGGCGCGCGCCATGGGCTGGGCCAAGCTGGATTACGCGGTGATCTTCGATGTTCTGGCGCGGATGTCGGGAATTGAAACGGGAGTGGGGAGATGACGATCGCGAGCGGTCAAGCCGCGGAAGAAAACACACTACCGTCGGAACGATGGATCAACGCCTATCGTCAGATGGTGCGGATCAGGCTGTTTGAGGACCAGGTGAACGAGCTTTACAAGCGGGGAATCATGCCCGGCCTGGCGCACCTCTACAGCGGCGAAGAGGCGATTGCGGTGGGGGTCTGCGACGCGCTGAATCGCGAGGACTACATTACCAGCACCCATCGCGGCCACGGCCACTGCCTGGCGAAGGGAGCCACGCCCGACCTGATGTTCGCTGAATTGCTGGGCAAGGAAGCCGGCTATTGCCGCGGCAAGGGAGGGTCGATGCACATTGCAGACCCCGCCACCGGCAACCTGGGAGCGAACGCGATTGTGGGAGGCAGCTTCGGTATTGCGACCGGCGCGGCATTCGCGTCCAAGCAACTCAAGAACGGGCGCGTCGCGGTTTGCTTCTTTGGAGAAGGTGCTCTGGGGCAGGGACTTTTGTACGAAGAAATGAACATCGCACAACTGTGGAAACTTCCTGTCATCTACGTCTGCGAGAACAACCTCTACAACGAGTACACGCACTTCAGTGAGGCGACGGCGGGCGACATCTGCGCCAGGGCAACTGCTTTCGCGGTTCATGCTGAAACCGTGGATGGGCAGAGCGTGGAGACGGTCTACGCAACCGCGAAACGGCTCATCGATCGGGCACGGCGCGGGGAAGGGCCGGCTTTTCTGCTCTGCAACACCTATCGCTACACGGGGCACCACGTGGGCGATATCAATCGCGAGTACTATCGCCCGAAGCAGGAAGAGCTGGAGTGGAAGTCGCAGCGGGATCCGATCCAGTTGCACGGAGCAAGGCTGATGGAAGAAGGGCTCGCCGAAGAGGCTGCGCTCGAGGCAATTCGCGAAGAAGCTCTCAACGAGATGAAAGCTGCGGTGGAGTTCGCCGTAGCAACATCTTATCCGGGACCGGAAGAAGTGGAGATGCACGTCTATGCCTGATGCTCCCATGCGGGAACTCACGTTTGCCCAGGCAGTGCGGGAAGCACTAGCCGAAGAGATGCGCCGCGACGAACGCGTGTGCATACTGGGCGAAGATGTGGCTGAAGCAGGCACCCCTTTCAAGGTGCTCTCCGGGCTGGTGGAAGAGTTTGGCACCGGGCGCGTGATTGACACACCCATCTCGGAAGCCGGCTTTACCGGGGTCGCTGTTGGTGCCGCGATGACCGGATTGCGGCCAGTTGTGGACATCATGTTTGGCGACTTTCTTACCCTCACCATGGACCAGATGGTGAACCAGGCGGCCAAGGTCCATTACATGTCGGGGGGAAAATGGAAAGTGCCGATGGTGCTGCGGACGACGCTGGGCGCCACGCGCCGCTCTGCGGCGCAACACTCCCAGTCGCTGCAAGCATGGTTCAGCCACATTCCTGGCCTCAAGGTGGTCATTCCATCCACGCCTGCCGATGCCAAGGGACTTCTGAAATCCGCCATACGCGATGACAATCCAGTCGTCTTCTTTGAAGACAAAATGATGCACCACAAGCTGAAGGGTCCGGTGCCTGCAGGCGAATACACGATTCCATTCGGCCTGGCAGATATCAAGCGCGTGGGGCAAGACATTACGCTGGTGGCAACGAGCAGCATGGTGCAGGTGGCGCTGGAAGCGGCCGATATGCTCGCGAACATTGGCATTAGCGCCGAGGTAGTAGATCCGCGCACGCTGTGGCCGCTCGATGAGAAGACGCTGGTTGAGTCCGTGCAAAAGACCTCGCGCGCAATCGTGCTGGATGAAGGCTACGGGCGCTACGGAGTGACGGCGGAACTTGCCGCGGTGATTTCCGAGCGCGCGTTCTATAGTCTCGACGGACCGGTGCTTCGCATGGGCGCAATGCATGTTCCCATTCCGTTTTCCCCACCGCTTGAGGATCTGACAGTGGCGACTTCAAAGGACGTGTTTGAAGGCGCGCGGAAACTTTGCGGAAAGTCCTGAAGCAAAAACCCAAGAGGAGATATACCGTGACACTGCCGACGAGCGGAACAATGGCGGTTGATTGGGAGCAGCGCATCGATTTTGAGCGCCTCCGCACCGAAAGACTCGAACGCGCGAAAGACCTGCTGGGGACCTCGGAGATGGGCGCGCTCCTGTGTTTCGACATGAATAATGTGCGCTACCTGACGGCGACGCACATTGGTACCTGGGCACAGGACAAGGCAAATCGCTTTGTCCTGCTGCCGCAGAATGATGAACCGATTCTTTGGGACTTTGGGTCGGCGGCGCGGCATCATCAGCTGCACTGCCCCTGGCTCGGAGAGCGGTCGCGGCCGGGAATCTCCATGCTGCGCGGAACCATGTCGCCGGAGCATGGACGCGCCGAAGATGTGGCCAAAAAGATCAGGATTGAGTTGGAGCTGCGCGGCCTGCACAAGGAGCCGGTAGGAATCGACATCATCGAACTGCCCGTTCTGTTTGCGCTGCAGCGCGAAGGCATCACAGTTGTGGACGGCCAGCAACTGATGTCGGAGGCACGGGTGATCAAGACGCGCGACGAGATCGCGCTGCTGAACACTTCGGCGGCCATGGTGGACGCGGCCTACCACGAACTCTACATGGCCATGAAGCCGGGCATGCGCGAGAACGAGGCCGTGGGCCTGGTGAGCAAGATTCTCTACGATCTTGGCTCGGAGTACGTGGAGGCTGTGAACGCCATTTCGGGCGAGCGCTGCAATCCGCACCCGCACGTTTTCTCCGATCGCATGCTGCGGCCGGGCGACCCTGTCTATTACGACATTCTCCACTCCTATATGGGCTACCGCACCTGCTACTATCGCACCTTCTCCATCGGGTCAGCCTCGCAGGCGATGAACGACGCATACAAGCGCTGCCGCGATTATCTTGATGCGTCGATCGAGTTGATCCGTCCGGGACGCACAACCGGCGAAGTGGCCCAGGTGTGGCCCAAGGCAACCGACTTCGGCTTCCCCAATGAAGAAGCGGCTTTTGCTCTGCAATACGGACACGGCATCGGCCTGGCCATCTGGGAGAAGCCAGTGATCAGCCGCCTGGTTTCACTCGACCATCCCCAGGAGATCAAGCCCGGGATGGTGTTTGCTCTGGAAACCTTCTGGCCATCGAAGGACGGCTGGAGTGCGGCGCGCATTGAGGAGGAGATTGTGGTCACTGCAACAGGCCACGAAGTCATTACGCGCTTCCCGGCGGAGAAGTTGTTGGTGGCGGGCGCACATTACTTCACCACGGGCGGCGCGTTGCCGACCACGCGGGAACAGGAAAATCCGCCCAGCCAGGATGTGATCAGCCTGCTCGCTGCTGGCGCGCAGTCAGAAAGGGTGGGAGGTTAGTCGGGAAGGGCTCGCGCCGTTTCTGCTCACACGCCTATGGCTTTTCGTGTCATTATGCCCGCGCTTGAAGTAGCTCAGGAGACCGGTAAATTGGTTGCCTGGCTGAAGAATGAAGGCGACAGCGTCCAAAAGGGCGAGCTGCTGCTGGAGATCGAGACCGACAAAGCCGTGATGGAAGTGGAGGCCGAAGCGGATGGCATTCTGACCGGAGTTGTGGCACGGCCGGGAGAGGAATTTCCAGTGGGTCATGTGATCGCCTGGATTCTGAGTCCCGGTGAAAGCATTCCGAATGAAGGCAACGGGGAAGCTGAGGCAGAGGCGCTGAAAGCCACGCCTGCCACTGCAGCAGCACTTGCACCGGAAACCGTAGCAGAGCAGATTGCGGCCCACGCATCGCAGATTTCGCCCAAGGCGCGGCGGTTGGCCAAAGAAGCCGGTATCGACATCAGCAAGGTCAAGGGAACAGGCCCGGGCGGCGAGATCCTGGCTTCGGACATTCGCGACGCGATCGAAGCGCAGGCCCAACCTGCCGCTCCAGTTCCTGTAACGCCCGCAGCGGCAGAGAGTGAACCGCTCAGCTCCATCGGTCGTCTCATGGCCGAACGCACCACACAAAGCTGGACCACGGTTCCCCACTTCTTTGTGGAGCGGGAAGTGGACGCCGGCGGATTGAACCGCGTCCGCGCAATCCTGGGGCCGGCCATCGAGCAGGCTCACAGCGTCAAGCTCACCCATACCGACCTGCTGATTGCGCTGGTTGCGCGCACCCTCTTAAAGCATCCGCGGCTCAACGCAAGTTGGATCGACAACGGCATCCAGTTGAATTCATCCGTAAACATCTCCATCGCTATGGCCGTCGAGGACGGGGTGGTTGCGCCAGTGGTGACGAATGCCCATACTGCGCCACTGAGCGAAATTGCGAAGCTGCGCCGCGAGCTTACCGAGCGGGCTCGAGCGGGCCGCCTGCGCATGACCGACCTGACGGGAGGAACCTTTACCATTAGCAATCTGGGCATGTTCCAAGTCGACTCGTTCAGCGCCATCATCACGCCGCCCCAGGTCGCAATTGTTGCCGTAGGGGCCATCAAGGACCGCGTCGTACCGATTGAAGGCGGTGTTGGAGTCAGACCGACATTGCGGTTGACGATTTCTGCCGATCACCGCATAGCCGACGGCGCAAAGGCCGCGGCGTTCCTTAAGGATCTGGCCGCAGCGATCGAAGACCCGGAGAAATCACTTGCCTGAATTGATCGCAACAATTTCTCAGACTGTAGTCGCCCCTGCCACCTTTTCACCGAAGAGGCAGGGGCATTTTTATACGAAGTTCTGGTTCCAGGTCGCTGTTGCCATTGCCGCCGCGGTCCTGCTGGGGCGCTTTGCGCCAGACAGCGCGATTGCCATGAAGCCGCTGGGCGATGGCTTCATACGGCTGATCGCGATGGTGGTGACGCCCATCATCTTCTGCACGGTGGTCAGCGGCATTGCCGGAATGCATGATTTGAAACGGGTGGGCCGCGTCGGTGGCAAGGCGCTGCTTTATTTTGAAGTCGTCTCGACGCTGGCTCTGCTCATCGGCATGTTGGTGGGCAACGTTGTGAAGCCTGGCAGCAGCTTTCACGTGAATCCGGCTAGCCTGGACGCGAAGTCCGTGGAAGCCTATGCGGGCCAGGCCAAGGCGCAAAGCGTGCCGGACTTCCTGCTCCACATCATCCCCTCGACGGTCGTGGACGCATTCGCAAAGGGCGACATCCTGCAGGTTCTTCTTGCTGCGGTTCTCTTCGGCTTTGCGTTGTCCTTCATGGGCGAGCGATCCAAACCGCTGCTGGCGCTGATTGACTCCCTGATGCAGGCCATCTTCGGGGTGGTGAATATTCTGATGCGGCTGGCGCCGATCGGCGCGTTTGGCGCCATGGCATTTACCGTGGGCAAATATGGGATCGGCTCGCTCGGGCCGCTGGCTGGGTTGATTGGCACATTCTATGCGACGTCGATCGTTTTCATCGTGGTGGTGCTGGGCTCCATCGCATACTTCGCCGGTTTCAATATCTTCAAATTTCTTCTTTACATCAAGGAAGAGATCCTGCTGGTACTGGCCGTCAGTTCCTCTGAACCGGCGTTGCCGACTCTGATGGCCAAGCTGGAGGCGTTGGGCTGCTCCAAGGCGCTCGTGGGGCTTGTAGTTCCCACCGGGTACACGTTCAACACCGACGGCACAAGCCTTTATATGACGCTGGCCGCGCTTTTCGTGGCTCAGGCCACGGGAACCCATCTGACGCTCACGCAGCAGCTCACCATCTTCGGAGTGGCCATCCTCACCTCAAAGGGCGCGAGCGGTGTGCAGGGAGCGTCGTTTATTGCGCTGGTTGGAACGCTTTCCGTGGTACCCACGATCCCGGTGGCGGGCATGGCGCTCATCCTCGGCATTGATCGATTCATGAGCATGTTCCGTGGGATGGTGAACATGGTAGGCAACGGCGTCGCCACCCTTGTGATCGCCCGCTGGGAGCGGGAAATCAAGAGCAAGATCGCTATTCCGCAGCAGCTGCAATAGGGGCGCTCAAGGTTGCGATCATCAGCGCTTCCTGATCCGCCTTGTCCTCCTACATAAAATCCTCCCTCTGGTCGTTCGATGGAAGGGAAGAGATCCAGTTCGAGCAAACGTCAGGAGTACATAGGCGCATGGAAGTTTCCTTTTGATCGAGGTTGAGGTTTAGCTTGCTGCAGGACGAGCCCGCAGTTTTCCAATTCGAGCGCCCGTTCCTTCATCAAGGCGAAAAACACGGGTACCAGGATCAGAACGTGAATAATCGAATTAATCATGCCGCCCACGATAGGCGCGGCAATCGGCTTCATCACATCGGAGCCGATGCCGGATTCCCAGAGGATCGGGGCGAGGCTGGCGAGAACGGCAACGACGGTCATCAACTTGGGGCGAAGGCGTTTTACCGCCCCTTCAATCACGGCTTCTTCGATGTCCGCATCGGTATGAATGTTACCTTGGCGCCGTCTCCGCTCCAGAGATTCGTGGAGATAAACGACCATTATCACCCCGGTTTCAACTGCAATGCCAAAGAGCGCGATGTAGCCAACCCAAACGGCAACGCTGAAGTTGTAGCCGAGCAGCCATTGCAGCAAAAGCCCTCCAGTCATGGCCTATAGGGTGGGCACAATCAGCACGACCGCCCCTACTACCGAATGGAACACCATATACAGCAGGAGGAAGATTATGAAGAAGACAATCGGCAGAATGAGATTGAGGCGCTGCTTCGCCCTCAACTCAAATTCGTATTCTCCCGACCAGTTGTAGCCATAGCCTGCGGGGATCGCAATCTGGCTCTTCAGTTTGTGATTTGCCTCGTCTACAAAGCCCCCATAGTTGGTGCTTCTCAAGTCGATGTAGACATACCCTGTGAGCTGGCCGTCCTCATCTCGGATCATCGCCGGGCCATGAGAGAAAGACACTTGGGCGACCTGGCCCAAAGGAATCTGCGCCCCCGAGGGCGTTGCGATCAATGCGTTCCGCATCCGATCGATACTGTCGCGAAAATCCCGCGAGTAGCGCACGTTGATTGGATAACGCTCGCGTCCTTTGATATTCTCCGCGATGTTCTGGCCGCCGATGCCGGATGAGACCGCCGTTTGCACATCCGCGACGCTAAGGCCATACCGTGCGGCTTCTGTACGATTCACTTCCACGTTGACGTAGAAGCCCTGTGAGATCCGTTCGGCAAAGATCGACCTTACTTGAAGCATCGACGAAAGGACGCCTTACATCTTCGCTGCCAACTGTTCGATGCCGTCTACATTCGGCCCCTGCACCTTGAGTCCAAGAAGCGTCAATGTGACGGAAAAGCACTACGCGCTTTTCGTCAAATCAAAGCAAAGCACGGCAGGCGCAACTGGCACAGTCGGCCCGCATGGGATGGGAGCAGCCGGAGAAAAGCACGCTCCGAACCTGCACGGAACAAGAGACTTGCGGTTACTAAAGTGGCGTGGCGGTCAGTCTCGCTATTTACTTCCCATAGAGGGGATAATTAGGTGAGGAGGCATCTCCGATGACTGGCTATACGCCTACCGAGGCATCGCTGCTGACTGGACTGCCACTGACCGCTGTCCGCCGAGCGCTTGAGGATGACGCAGTGCCATCCCAAAGTGTACGTTTTGGACGGGCCGTACAAAGGGTCATTTCCGGCGAGGGTCTGCTCTGCCTAAAGCTGGAGCATCTTGGTGTCGGGCGGTTTCCGCTTGCGTATCGCAAGCGCATTTATCGTGCTGTTCTTGCCCAACCAAATATTCCCCAATTG
>DATDLS010000359.1:0-17628 GCA_036519195.1 Occallatibacter sp.
GGGCAAGCGCAAAGGCAAGCAGCGAGGGCCGCGCGAATTCGTCGGCCCTATGGACCACAGCTACCGCGCCGCCAACGGCAACGTAGCCGACGGTCCGCCCTCGACCAGCCAGATCACCAGCAGCAACGGCCACGGCAGCGGCTATTACCAGGAGAACTACGCCGCGCCCGCAGCCGCCATGCGCGAGGACGCGGCCACGCGCATCTTCTGCTTCATTGAGGATCTATTCTTCCAGGCCAAGATTGTCGAAACCTCGAGGAAGCTCGGTGTCAAAGTCGAGTTCCTCAAAGGGGACAAGGAGTCCGTCACCCGGCTCACCGATGCCGCCGAAGCCGATCGCCCTACGCTTCTTGTCTTCGACCTCAACAATCTGAACGCCAAGCCGCTCACGCTCATTCCAAAATTCAAAGCCAAGCTAAAGAAAGCCACATCCATCATCGGCTTCCTCAATCATCTCCAGGGCGACCTGAAGATGAAAGCCGTCGAAGCCGGCTGCGACACAGTCATGCCGCGTTCTGCTTTTTCGCAGAGTCTGCCCAACCTGCTGCGCCGCTACGGCCTGGAAGAGGAAGAAGACAACTACCCGCAGCCGGTGTAACTCGGGCTGGCATTCACACCCAACAAAAGAGGCGACCGCCGCGGCGGTCGCCTTTTTTGTTGGGCGTGAATGCTTGTGCGGCGAATCTGGTCGCCCGCGAGCCTATCCGGGCGGCCACGCCATCGCTCGTCCGCCAAGCAGGTGCAGGTGAAGATGGTCCACCGTCTGGCCGCCATCTTCGCCAGTATTCACAACAATGCGATAGCCGTTCCGCAGCCCCCGGTCCCGCGCGATCTGGGCCGCGGCCCACTGCAGACGCCCAAGAACTGCCTGCTTGCTTTGGTCGATCTCCTCGATCGAAGCAATGTGTTCGCGCGGCACAATCAGAACATGCACCGGCGCCTGCGGATGGAGGTCGGCAAAGGCATACACCAGGTCATCCTCAAAGACCGCCGTCGATGGAATTTGGCCGTCAACGATCTTGCAAAAGAGGCAGTTCATCGCGAACCCAGTGTAACCTGCGTCGGCACCTCCGGACGACACAAAAAGACTGGCCTGCCGGCCGCCCATGGCGGAGCGGCGCATCTGCCCGGAACACCCCATTTGAAAAAAATCCGCTTCCTCTCTTGACATAATGTATTAGTCTTATAGTACATTATTCTTCGTGATGAGTGCAGCAACCAAGTCCCCCGCTTTTCGATTTCTCCTGGACATGCACAGCGGCATGCCAGTCTATCGCCAGATCATGGATCAGGTCCGCGGCGCCATCGCATCCGGCGCCCTCAACGCCGGAGACCAGCTTCCGACCGTGCGCCAGCTCGCCGTCGATCTGGCCATCAATCCCAACACCGTGGTGCGCGCCTATCGGGAGCTCGAGCTCGGCGGCCTTCTCGAAACGCACCAGGGCACAGGCACCTTTATCAGCGCCCAGAAGATGAAGCGGGCTGACGCCGAGCGTGAAAAGCAGCTGGCCCAGATTGTGGGCGATTGCGTCTCCCGCGCCGGCGCCGCCGGTTTCACCGTAGACGAGTTGATCGATGTGTTAGGCGGCCTGGCCGGCGAGCCAGCACGCAGGAGATGAACCATGAGTCAGCGTATTGAAAAGCTTCCCTTGAATCGCGTCGCAGTCACATCGTTCGTAGTCTGCATGGCAGCAGGCGCGGCGGCCAGCACACTCCTCAGAAACGGCGTGCCGTTGATTGGCTTGGCACTCATCGGCATCTATCTGCTGTTCGCCGTCAAAGTCGTCCAGCCGTGGGAGCGCGTAGCCCTCATGCGACTCGGCCGCTACACCGGCCTGCGCGGACCCGGTTTCTTTCACATGGTGCCGGTCCTTGAGACTATTAGCTCCATCGTCGATCAGCGGGTCCGCGTGCATAGCGTCGCGGCGGAGTCCACGCTGACCAAAGACACCGTGCCGGTCAGCGTGGACGCAATTGTTTTCTGGCTAGTATGGAACGCCGAAAAGTCCATCCTTGAAGTCGAAGACTTCGCTCAGGCCATCGACATGAGCGCGCACACCGCGCTGCGTGAATCCATTGGCCGCCACGAGCTGGCACAGATGATTACCGAGCGCGAGATGATGGGCCGCGAACTGCAGCGCATTCTCGATGAAAAGACCAATCCCTGGGGCATCACCGTGCAGTCGGTGGAAATCCGCGATATCAAGATTCCTGACACGCTTGAAAACGCCATGTCGCAGGAAGCGCAGGCGGAGCGCGAACGGCGCGCCCGCGTCATTCTGGGCGCGGCAGAAGTGCAAGTGTCCGAGCAGTTCGCCGAAGCCTCGCGCGTCTACAACGAGAACCCCGGCGCCCTGCATCTGCGCGCCATGAACATGCTTTACGAAGCAATCAAGGAGCGCGGCTCGATGGTGATCGTGCCATCGTCCGCAGTTGAAACCATGGGCCTGGGCGGATCGCTGGCTACCGCGTCGCTCAGCAAACAGCAAGGCAAATGAGCAGACAGGGGGTGCGGCATGAGAAGCAGAAATGTTCTTGTCGGTGTCGCACTGGCGATGATGGCCACGGCGGGTTGGGCGCGCGCGGGTGGCGCGGATGCGGGTGCGGCGTCGATCGAGGGAGTCTGGCGCTGCCAGATGGAAGGTTTGCCCGCAATCACCTTGACCGTGACGGATGAAGGCGGAACGTTGACCGGCGCCGTGCTGTTCTATTTGCACAAGCGCGAACCGGGACAGCCGGTAAGCGCAACGCCGGGAGTTCCGGAGCCCCTCTTCAACCCCCGGTTCGACGGAAAGACGTTGCGGTTTCAGCTAAGTCATCGGCGGGCGCATCCGCCGGGTTCGTTGCATGACGAGCCGCTGAACTTTCAACTGAAGCTGGACGGTCCGAATACGGGACAATTCGTGAATGAGAGCGAGCAGGACCCGAATCGACCGCGCTATGTGCTGGTGAAAAGCGCTTACTAGCTGGTGTGATCGAGAATAATCTTCCACCCCTGCGGTCCCTTGCGCCAGACGAGCGAAAAAATTCCGTCGTCTTTGTTCGCCTCGCCGCGCGCTGCGCGTTTGAGGTGAAATGTTCCGGTCACCACAGCGTATTCAACCCTGCCGCTGGAGCTGGGAAGCAGGCGAATGTCGAGGTCCGCAAAAGTGAGCTTGCCCATCTGCTCCGGCGTTGTGTATGCGGACTTGTAGCGCTCCAGGATCGGCCCATAGCCTTTGCGCAGCTTGGCCCCAATGAAGGTAGTTTCCGGCGAGTCTTCATAGATCTGCATGAACGTCGGAATATCGGCGCGATTCCACGCCTCTGCCTGGGAGCTGATCGCAGCCTCGATCGCCTTTCGATCCGCCGAATGGTCGTCGCCCTTTTGGGCCGAACCGGAGGCAATTGCGACGAAGGAAGCCACGCACACCAAAATTGAATACATAAAAGCGCGGTACGCTGCGAGTTTTCTCATCGGGACGGCCTTTCCTTCGGTCAACGTATATTTCTTCACTTTGAAAATGCAAGCTCCCAATTGGGCACAAATCCGGAATGCGAACGGAATGAGTCTAAGATTGATCGTCGCATTCGATGGGCAGTTAGCAGAATCATAGTGATAGCAACCGAGATCCGCAACTGAGGGGAGAACTACGATGAGCGAGCAAACCAGACACAAGCTGGCCGCTGAAGCCCGCCACCGGAGCCGGTGAGCAAGGTTCGCCAACAGCGGTTTCGCTCTTTATCTTTCGCGACGAAGTGAATAGTCTGAGGATTCCATGCCGGTCCCAAACTCGTTCAAGCTCCGATTGGCCACGCCCGCCGACGCCCCGGCCCTCGACGCGCTCATCGAGGCCTCGGTGCGCGGCTTGCAGACCGGCGACTACTCAGCTGCCCAGATCGACGGCGCATTGGGAACCGTGCTTGGTCTTGATTCGGAACTGATTGCCGATCAAACCTACTTCGTGGCCGAGGTCCTTGGCCCGGCAAGCAAGGAGTACGGCAGTCCCATCGCCGGTTGCGGCGGATGGTCCAAGCGCAAGACCCTGTTCGGCGCAGATCGCCTTCCAGGCCGCGAGCCGGACCTGCTGGACCCCGCAACCGATGCGGCCAAAATTCGCGCCATCTTCGTGCATCCGAACTTCGCCCGGCAGGGCCTGGGTTCGCTGATCCTCGCTCGCGTGGAAGCAGCAGCGCGCACCGCGGGTTTCAATCGGTATGAAATGGGATCGACTCTGACCGGCGTCCCGCTCTATCGTCTCAAAGGCTATCGAGAAGTAGAACGAATCGCCGTCCGGCTTCCGAATGGCGAAGCTCTTCCCGTCGTGAAGATGGTCAAAGACGCGGTTGCTGCCCATGGAAGAGTGTGATCGACCACACATACAAAGAGAGCGGGCGCAACAGATCCGGCGATTGCCGATGAGCGGATCGATGAGGCAGGGCGGATGGGACGCCACGGCAGGAAGAAGGACACGGTGACTGCGGCTCTGACCTAGTAACCAGACGGCGCAATCCGAGTCAGATGCTTTGTAGGAAAGTCCGTCTCCGGTTGAGCCTGCAGATCCTCGCGGGGTCAGTCACTGGCGGCCCCTGGGCGCGTCCCGGACAGGGAATTCGCAGGAGCAGAACTGATTCTCGAAAGTGCTCGGAAGGGAGTAAACTGTGAGAGGGATCAGCCGATTTTTATGGCTGTGAGGATGGATGCGCTCTTCCTGCCCGGAGTTGCCTGGCCGGGCGGAATTGTTTCCGCTTTTTCTGGGACCTCAACCGGCGGGACGACAGGGCCGGAAATTGCATCTTTTAGGCCGCTCAGCCGTCCATATGACAGTGCACAGATACCCCTTTGTTTGAGCTTGAGACTTTTGTCCCTTCTTCGTCTACCATAGGATCTTAACTGCATGAATGACCGGGATTCGGGCGGCGCATGCCGCTGGAATTCCGGAACCTGGTGAGCCGGTAAAGCCGGACCAGGGTTCCCTAAACCCGCAGTCGTGATCGACAGAGGGTACGGGCGGCCCGGCTCAGGAGCGAGAACCAGCCTTATGATGTGGATTGTCCGGCTCGCGCTGCGGCGGCCTTACACTTTTGCAGTCTTTGCGTTTTTGATCATGATCCTCGGCGTGTTCAGCATCACGTCGATGCCGACCGACATTTTTCCCAATATCAACATCCCCGTGGTGACGGTGGTGTGGCAATACACCGGCCTTTCTGCCCAGGAAATGTCTACCCGCATCGTCTTCAACAGCGAGCGCGGCATGACCACCACGGTCAACGACATTGAGCACATCGAATCGCAATCGCTCAACGGCATTGCCGTCATTAAGATCTTCTTCCAACCGCACGTTGACATCGGCAGTGCCGTGGCCGAGGTGACCTCGATCAGCCAGGTGCAGTTGCGCTCGCTGCCGCCGGGGACCACGCCGCCGTTCATCATTCAGTACAACGCCTCCAGCGTCCCGGTATTGCAGCTGGGTCTGAGCGGCGAGGGTCTGGACGAACAGACACTCAACGATCTGGGTCAGAACGCCATCCGCACCCAGCTGGCCACGATTGAAGGAGCGCAGACACCGTTCCCCTACGGCGGCAAGCAGCGCCAGATCCAGGTCGATCTGGATCTGAACGCCCTGCAGGCCAAGGGTCTTTCGCCGGTAGACGTAGTCAATGCGGTCAATGCCCAGAACATCATTGTTCCGTCGGGAACAATGAAGGTCGACCGTTTCGAGTACGAGATCGAAACCAACTCCGCGCCTTCGGTCGTGAAGGAACTCAACAATCTGCCCGTCAAAGCGGTGAACGGCGCGATGATTTACATCCGCGATGTGGCCCACGTCCGCGATGGATTCCCGCCCCAGACCAACATCGTGCGCGTCAACGGCAGCCGCGCCATTCTGATGAGCATTATGAAGACCGGATCGGCTTCTACGCTCGACATCATCAAGGGCGTGCGCGGAGTGCTGGCCAATATCAAGGACCAGCTGCCTCCGCAGCTTGAGATCAACGCACTCTCCGACCAGTCGATCTTTGTGCGCGGCGCCATCAACGGCGTGGTACGCGAAGCCCTGATTGCTGCCTGCCTGACGGCCATCATGATCCTGGTCTTTCTCGGCAGCTGGCGTTCCACGCTCATCATCGCCGTTTCCATCCCACTCTCGATTCTCTGTTCGCTGATCATGCTGTATGCGCTTGGCGAAACGATCAACATCATGACGCTGGGCGGCCTCGCCCTGGCAGTAGGCATCCTGGTGGACGACGCAACCGTCGAGATTGAAAACATCAATCGTAATCTCGAGTCGGGCAAGGAGATCGAGCAGGCCATTCTCGACGGCGCGGCACAAATTGCCACCCCGGCACTGGTCTCGACCCTCTCCATCTGCATTGTGTTCGTGCCTATGTTCTTCCTCAGCGGTGTGGCCCGCTACCTGTTTGTGCCGATGGCCGAGGCCGTCGTCTTCGCCATGCTGGCCAGCTACCTGCTCAGCCGCACCGTGGTTCCAACCATGGCCAAGTACCTGCTCAAGGAGCACGACGACGAAGAGACGGCTCGCAAGCATCAGAGCCGCAATCCCCTGGTGCGCTTTCAGCTCGGCTTTGAATCGGGCTTCTCGAAGATGCGTCTCGGCTATCTTCGCCTGCTCACGCTGTGCGTCGATCACGCGGTTTTGTTTCTGATTTTGTTCACCGTCTTTGCCGTCGGCTCGGTGGGCCTGCTCACCCCGCCTCTCGGCCAGGACTTCTTTCCCTCCGTCGACGCCGGCCAGTTCAAGATTCACGTG
The DNA here is from genome assembly GCA_036519195.1 of Occallatibacter sp. GTDB lineage: Bacteria > Acidobacteriota > Terriglobia > Terriglobales > Acidobacteriaceae > Telmatobacter. The sequence continues at coordinate 6,753 of DATDLS010000359.1, forward strand.
CGCGCCCGCACCGGCACGCGCATCGAAGAAACCGCCCTGCTCTGCGATCACATCGATGACACCATCCGCCAGCACATTCCCGCCGGCGAGTTGGTCACGATCGTCGACAACATCGGCCTTCCGTATTCGGGGTTGAACCTGTCCTATTCCACCTCCGCGCCCATCGGTCCTTCCGACGCTGATATCCAGGTACAGCTCACCGAAGATCACCATCCGACCGCGGCATACGTCGATGGCTTGCGGACAGTTTTGAACCGCGAGTATCCCGGCGTCACCTTCTACGTGCTGCCGGTCGACATCGTCACACAGATTCTCAACTTCGGCCTGTCGGCGCCCATCGACATTCAGATCGTCGGCCCTGATCTTTACGGCAACCGCGCTCTGGCAGAAAAGATGCTGGATGAAGTCCGTTACGTTCCCGGAGCCACCGATGCACGCATTCAGCAGCCTTTTGACTATCCCAACATGACCGTCGCCGTCGACCGCACCCGCGCTCAGGACATTGGCCTCACCCAGTCCAACGTCGCCGGGAGCGTGCTTGTGGCCTTGTCCGGAAGCTTCCAGACAACTCCCAATTTCTATCTCGATCCCAAGACGGGCGTCTCCTACAACGTGGCCATTCAATCTCCCCAATACCGTCTGGACTCGCTGGCGCAACTCCAAAGCATGCCCGTCACCACCGGATCGGGTCCGCAGCAATCCAGCATTGTGCCCACCCCGGGCGCAGCCCCAACCGCGGTGCCCGGCGTCGCCAAGCCTGTCGATGTGCTGGGCAACGTGGCCGACATCGTGCCGGGAGCGGAACTGGGCACAGTGAGCCATTACAACGTGCAGCCGGTACTGGACATCTATACCAACGTCGATGGCACCGATCTGGGCACCGTCACTCGGGCCATGCAGAAGATCATCGACCGCCACCAGCAGAATCACGATCTGCCGCGCGGCTCGCACTTCATTCTTCGCGGCCAGAGCGAAACCATGCGCAAGTCGTACATCGGCCTGCTGGGCGGCCTGGCGTTCTCCATCCTGCTTGTCTACCTGCTCATCGTTGTGAACTTCCAGTCCTGGCTCGATCCGTTCCTGATCATCGCCGCGCTTCCGGCTGCGCTGGCCGGCATCGCCTGGTTCCTGTTCGTGACGCATACGCGGCTCAGCGTTCCGGCGTTGACCGGCGCCATCATGTGCATGGGCGTGGCCACGTCGAATTCCATCCTCGTCGTCACCTTTGCCCGTGAACAGCTGGAGGCGCTGGTCGGCGATGCCCGCCGGGCCGCGCTCAACGCCGGCTTTGTGCGCCTGCGCCCGGTGGTGATGACAGCGCTGGCGATGATTATCGGCATGATTCCCATGTCGCTCGGCTTAGGCGACGGCGGCGAGCAGAACGCGCCGCTCGGCCGCGCCGTCATCGGCGGCCTGCTACTGGCCACATTGGCCACATTGTTCTTTGTTCCGGCATTCTTTTCCGTCGTCCACGGCTGGCTTGAGAGCCGGCGCAAGACGCCACAGGGCATGGCACGGGCCGGAACCATCGATGAATTCGACGAGCTAGCGGAGTAGCTTCAAATTATGACGAACGAAAACAAACCGAATGAACGCCGCGCGCCTCAATCCGGTCACCAGACCGGCCCAGAGGGCGGTCACGATCACGAGTTCGCGCCTGAGCAGAAGGCGATCGCCGGCGGCACAGCAATCACCGGGCTGGTAGTCCTGCTGGTGGCGGCCGTGCTGCTGGTAGGCTGGGGCATCCTCAGCCGCCGCAACGCCAACACCGTCCTGGCCGAGCGCACCAATGATCTGGCTGCGCCATCCGTGATTGCTCTCACTGCCCAACAAGGTGCGCCGATCGACAGCTTCCTGCTGCCCGGCAACGTCACCGCGTACACCGATTCGCCGATCTTCGCGCGTACCTCCGGCTACCTCACCAAGTGGTATTTCGACATCGGCGCGCGGGTAACCCAGGGCGCGTTGCTGGCCGAGATCGCGACTCCCGAGCTCGACCAGCAACTGGCTCAGGCCCAGGCCGATCTGGTCACTGCGCAGTCCAGCGCCGGCAACGCCAAGGTGCAGGCAGAACGTTACTCCGGCCTGGTGACCTCAGACGCCGTATCGCACCTGGACACAGATACATTCGTGACCCAGGCCGCCACCACTTCGTCCGCCGTGAAGTCGGCCGAAGCCAATGTGCAGCGCCTGAAAGAACTGCAGTCGTTCGAAAAGGTCTATGCGCCGTTTGACGGCGTCGTCACTGCCCGCAACATCGATATAGGACAGTTGATCACAGCGGGCAGCACAAGCGAGCTGTTTCATCTTCAATCCATCCAGACGCTGCGCGTCTACGCCAACGTTCCGCAGATCTATTCAGCCAACGTCAAGCGTGGCCAGAAGATTGACTTAACCTTTACCGAGCACCCGGGAAGGACTTTCCAGGGCACACTCGTGCGCACTGCGGATGCAATCGATCCTGTCAGCCGCACGCTGCTCGTGGAGATCGATGTGAATAACCGCGATCGTGAACTGTTGCCGGGCTCGCTGGCTCAGGTGCACTTCAAGAGTCCAGTCACCAGCCCAACCTTTGTTGTCCCCTCCGCGGCGCTGATCTTCCGCCACGAAGGCCTGCGCGTGGGCACAGTTGTGAACGGTAACGTAGCTCACCTGGTTCCGGTAGTGATCGGCGTCGACGATGGGGCCACTGTGCAGATTATCAGCGGCCTCAATGCCAGCGACAAGGTCATCCAGGACCCGCCCGACTCGCTCATCGAAGGCGAGAAGGTTTACATGGAAGGGCCCGGCGGTAGGGGCAATGCAGGAGGCAAGTAGCAATGCCGGTTTGCCGCGGAGGGGATCGACTCGTTGCTTTGAAAGGGCGCGGCTTCAATCGTGCCGCCATCGGATGCGGCCGAAATGCGGCTTTCGCCAGCAAAGGAATGCGCGCTGCGCGCCCCGGGGCGCGCAGGCTCTTTCCTGTCTTCGCCATGGGGGCCGCGTCCTTTCTTGGTCTCACGCTCCTTGCCGGTTGCAAGCCCGTCGGGCCGAATTACCAGCGGCCCACGTATACCGCGCCCCCGGCATACAAGGAGACAGGAGCTACTGCCGTCATTCCTCCGCCCAATCCTCCCGGAGGCGGATGGCAGCCCGCCACGCCCTCGGACGGTATGTTGAAGGGCAAATGGTGGGAAGTCTACCAGGACCCCCTGCTCAACCAGCTTGAGGAGCGCATCGCCACCTCCAACGAGAGTCTGCGCCAGGCGCTCAACACCTACCTCGCTGCGCAGGACCAGGTCAAGGCTGCGCATGCGGCCTTGTATCCCACATTGTCTGTCGGCCCAAACATCTCGCACAACAAGGAATCTGAACACGAACCGCAGCTGACGCCGACCTCCGTCCACAACTTCAACGACCTCACCCTGTCGGGCGGCGGCAGTTGGGAGCCCGATTTCTGGGGCCGCATTCGCCGCACCGTCGAAATGGCCCACGAGAATGCGCAAGCCAGCGCCGCGGACATGGCCAGCGTAGACCTCAGCCTCCAAGCCGAGCTGGCCACCGACTACTTTCAGCTGCGCGGACTCGACGCGCAAACCAAGCTGCTCAAGGCGACCATCACCGATCTCGAAGGGCAGCTCGACCTGGCCCAGCGCCGCTTGCAAGGCGGCGTGGCCACAGCCGTCGACGTAGCCCAGGCGCAGACCCAGCTCGAAACCACCCGCGCGCAGCTGGTTGACGTCGGTGTGGCCCGCGCACAGTTTGAACACGCGGTCGGCACCATTGCCTATTACCAGCTGCCCACCTTCAGCATTCCCTATTCACCGCTCGATCTGTCCCTGCCCAAGATTCCCTTGGGCATACCCTCGCAGCTGCTTGAGCGCCGCCCGGACATCGCCGCAGCAGAGCGCCGCACCGCGGCAGCCAATGCGCAAATCGGCATCGCCGTGAGCGCCTACTATCCGACCATCGATCTGACCGGCGCGGGCGGCTTCCAAAGCACCCACGGCGGCAACTGGATTCAGGGCCCAAGCGCCTTGTGGTCTTTGGGTGGACAAGCCACGGAGCTCCTGTTTGACGCCGGCCAGCGCCACGCCCTCACCGCGCAGGCAAGGCACACCTATGAAGCCCAGGTCTCAGGCTATCGCGGCCTGGTGTTCTACGCGTTCGAAGATGTAGAAGACCAGCTCTCCGGCCTACGCATCCTTGAGCAGGAATCCGGCGCCGAACAGAAGGCAGTCGACTCGGCACAGCACTCGTTTGATCTCTCCAACCAGCGCTACAAGGGGGGCGTCACCAGCTACCTTGAAGTGCTGACCGCCGAGGCCACACTCATCCAGGACCAGACCACGTCCATCGATCTGGTAACCCGCCAGTTCGTGGACAGCGTATCATTGATTCGCTCGCTCGGCGGCGGATGGGATACCTCGCAGCTACCCAGGTAATCCTGTTCGCCTGGGCTCCTCTCTCAAAAGGACATCGTCGTGCCCTCAGCGCACGACAATGTCCTGCCGCGGATGACTGTAAGCATCCGGAGGCACCGCAGTTAACGGCAGCGCCGGGCCCTGCCAGAGAATCACCGGCGCGCCATTGCTCATCGAGTGCAGACCCTCCAGATGCAGCAGGTGCTTGCCCGCCCGCAACCCCAGCGATCCGCGGTCGTACCGCATTGCATTGCCGGGCGCACCGCACACCTGAGCAAACCCCGGCCCAGTCTTCGCGATCTCGACTCCGTCGATCACCAGCCGCGCGCCATCGCGATCCAGCAAAAGAAAGGTGTACCCGCCGTCGGCAGGAATCTCGATCAGCCCGTCCCACGCCGCCAGATAACGAGTGAACCCCTGTGCGCTGGCTTGAATGTTGAGCGACTCGCCATGGAACACCGCTCGCTGCTTGGTCAAATCAGGAAGCTCGGTCCAACTGCCCGGATAAATCTGCCATGTGAGCCCCGCCACCATGGGCGCAGCCGTGCTCAGAGGCTGCTGCCATTTCCCCACCGCAACAACGCTCTCCGCAGCCCAGTCCTGGTGGCCGGCCTTGTCCTCGACCTCGAGCAACACTCGAAAGCTGCCCGCTCCCTCTCGGCCGCCGTCCAGTTCGGTCCCATCCGCATCCGCAAATTTGTGCTCGACCGAGCGCCCGTGGCCTTCGCTCCCATCGCCGAACAGCCACCTGTACCTGCTCCCGGGCGCATCCTGCGCCGTGAAAGTCACTTTCTGTCCCGGCGCGAAAAACGGCGGGTCAACCGAGAACCGCGCCACCGGTTTGTGGCTCGGCGGAAACAGCGGAGCCTGCGCGCCATTGGACCGGATCAGCCCCAGGCTCGCATCGGTCGTGGCCACCGTCTGGCCGTACTTCACGTTGTCGAAACTCACGCCGGAAACATCACCGGTCAGCGTTGAATAGGTCAGCGGAGGCTGATCCAGTGCCCAGATGTTGCGGAAAGTGACGCCATGAATCGCCGGTTCCTCCTGCTCCATCTGCACCAGCGAGTACCAATCATCGAGGAAGATATCTTCAAACGTGTAGTTGGAGTGGTCGCCCTTCGCGCCGTTCGCACCCCACATGCCCAGCAGCGCAAATGCCTGGCCGCAGGCGCCAATGCCGCCGTGCAAGACGTCGGAGTCCCGCAGGACAACATTGCGCGAGTTGAATGTTTTCCGCGGCCACGCCGAGCGCACGACATTGGAAATGCTCGTTGACAGCTCGCTGTGCTCGATCAGGATGTTCTCGACGTCCTTGCCCGGGGTGAGCATCTCGGCATCCGTGTAACCATCCCAGTTGCCCTGCAGCGCAAACACATCGTCCGAGGCTCTCAGAAATGCGTCGCGCACAATCGTATCGCCGCCGCCCAGCCAGTCGATGCCGTCCTGGTTGGCGTTGCCCGGATTCCCGCCAATCACCCTGAGGTCGTCGAAGGTGAAATCCCTCGAGTCCTTCATCTGGATCGACCAGGTCCGCGCGCGCACGATGCAGGTCAGCCCATCGATCTCGACATTGCGCGCATTCACCGAGCCAATGCAGTGCCAGTCCGGATTCTGCATCCAGCCTTCGTCGCTGTTGGGATCCTGCGACCCCTCGTACACAATGGTCCCCCGGCCCAGCACGCGGATGCCGCTCACATTGAACAGATTGAGGCTTCCGAAAACAAACGCGCCCGGCGCAAGGTAAATCGTATCGCCCGTTTTGGGATTCAAGCTCTGGCGATGAATCCCCGCAGGAATGATGATGATTTTGGGCCCCACAACCGGCGGCGGGGGCGGCGGGCTGCCGGCGAAAAGAAACAGCAGCGCCGCGTGATTCAGAAAGTCTCCCGGCCGACCGATCGAGAGTTTGGCAGGCCCCCTCAGCCGGAAGCGAATCGTCTGCCCATCGCGCACCGGCCGCAGTCCCAGCCGCCACGGCTGAATGTCGACCCCACGATCCCAGAAGCCTGCCTCCTGTGCAGTAATGGCGATATTCACGGGCCCTGTCGTGTCAAAGGAAACCCAGTCGTAACTGGCCGCCGCATGGGCCACGTCCACCGGCTGCCCGTTTGCAGTCACCGTAAAAGCGGTGGACTTCAGTTCCGCAGGAACTGCCGCAGCCTCGACGCGGGAGGCGGCATAAGCAGGAACCGGAAGGGCGAGAACCAAGGCAATTGCGCAGCGAAGAGCCAACAAGAAAGAGTGCTCCGGCATCGGAGTGGGGACCAGACCACTTTAGCACCGCGGCATTCCGGCCGGGGCGAGGCTAAATCCCCTCGCCCATCGACACATACTCGCGCAGCCGATCCAGTTCCATGCGATAGGCACTCCGCTCGGCTTCTTCGGCGGCAAAGGGCTCGGTCGGGTGGGTGGGGCTCGCGCCCTCCACGCAGAGGCGCGCTTCAAGCTCTTCCACGCGTCGAGACAGCGCGATCAGCGCATCCGAGAGCGGATCCTTCACGTCGTGCGGGTCGGTGATCAGCACGCGCTGCCCGTTGCGGTAGACGATGTGCGCCGGGACCCCCACCACCGTCGAGTTGGGCGGTACATCGGAAAGCACCACCGATCCGGCGCCCACCCGCGAGTTCTCACCGACCGTGATGTTGCCCAGCACGTTCGCATTGTTGCCGATGAACACTCGATCGCACACCGTAGGATGGCGCTTGCCGTGCTCCTTGCCAGTGCCGCCCAGGGTGACGCCCTGGTAGATGGTCACGTCGCTGCCCACGATGGCCGTCTCGCCAATCACCACGCCGGTCGCATGATCGATGAAAAGCCGTCGCCCCAGCAGGGCGCTCGGATGAATGTCGGCGCCCGTATAAACACGTGCAATCTGAGAAAGAATGCGGGCAAGCAGCCGCAGCCGCGCCCGCCAAAGCCGGTGGGACACCAGATGGATCCAGACCGCCCACAGCCCCGGATAGCAGAGCACGACCTCCAGCCGCGAACGGGCAGCCGGATCGCGCTCCAGGACGGAGTCGATATCTTCGCGGAGGCGGGCTAAAAAGGTCATCTGTTCTGGGCCGACGGTGCGCCGGGCGATCCCGGGAATTGAGTTCAGAGGCCGCCCGAGCGTGACCTCCACGGCAGAGGAGGGCAAGCCCGGGGAGAGGAATTTTTCGGGCGCATCGATCGCATGCGCCCGAGGGCGGGCTTAAACGGCGACAGGCTCGGTCGGGAGCGCCAGCGCCTTCTGCCTGAGCGACTCAAAGAGAATGCTCGACAGATACCGCTCGCCAAAGCTGGGCAGAACCACCACAATGAGCTTGCCCTCATTCTCCGGCCGCGCCGCCACTTTTAGTGCGGCGGATACGGCCGCGCCAGACGAGATGCCCACAAACAGACCCTCTTCGAGCGGCAACTGACGCGCGGCTGCAATCGACTCCTCGTTGGTCACCTGAATGATTTCGTCAATCAGGCTCACATCGAGAACGGCCGGTACGAACCCTGCGCCGATGCCCTGAATCTTGTGCGGCCCAGGCTTGCCGCCGGAGAGCACCGGGCTGTCGGTCGGCTCAACCGCAATGGCCTTGAAGCCCGGCTTGCGCTCCTTGATGTATTTGGCCACTCCGGTAATGGTGCCGCCGGTGCCCACGCCTGAAATGAGAAAATCCACCTTGCCGTCGGTGTCGTTCCAGATCTCCGGACCCGTGGTGGCATAGTGCACCGCCGGGTTGGCCGGGTTATCAAACTGCTGCAGAATAAACCCGTTCGGCGTCTTGGCGAGCAGCTCATTGGCCTTGGCAATGGCGCCCTTCATCCCGTTGGGTCCAGGAGTGAGAACGATCTCGGCTCCAAAGGCCAGCAGCACCGTGCGCCGCTCGAGGCTCATGGTCTCCGGCATGGTCAGAATCAGGCGATAGCCTTTGGCCGCCGCGATAAATGCCAGCGCGATTCCGGTATTGCCGCTCGTGGGCTCAATCAGCACGGTCTCGCCGGGGGTGATCTTGCCGGCCTTTTCCGCCGCATCGATCAGCGCCAGACCGATGCGGTCTTTCACGCTGGACAGCGGGTTCTGGCTTTCCAGCTTTGCTACCACAATTCCGGGCAGCCCAGCCGCCACGCGATTGAGCCGAACCAGCGGGGTGCGGCCAATAATTTCAGTTACATCCGCGGCAATGCGCGCCATGATGAATCTCCTTTTGCGGGGCCATGCGCCCCAGCCATTCGGTTTTGGATGATTTTGGGGGGCTGATGGAGCGGTCAATCGAAAAGAGGCGCGCCTAAAAATGAAACGCACCTCCGCATCAGGCTTCTCACCAGGACGGTGTCAGCGACATCGATGCATACCCAATAGCCTAGACCCGAGGTGCGGGATATGGCAAGCCATGACCAGGCGAAACACACGCTTAATCCGCACAGTTTAGAACACAACCTGGGCAAGAGGCAGCCAACGGGCGGGAGGATTGAACCGGCCTTCAGGAGGCCGGAACAATCAACGTTGACAGCGTAACTCTACATATATAGAGTTACGGCTATGAAACTGCGCCTGTCCCCACAAACCCTGCTGGTCATCGACGCTTTTCTTGACCAGGCTGAGGAATGGAAGTACGGCTATGACCTCAGCCGTGTCACCGGACTGAAGTCTGGAACACTCTATCCCATCCTCATGCGTATGGCCGAGCGCAAGGTGCTCGAGACGCAATGGGAAAGCGGTGAACCCGGCAAGCCTCCGCGCCACATGTACCGCTTTACGCCGGAGGGTCTGCGTTTCGCCCGCACCCGCGCCGAGGGCCGTGCAGGCGACATCCTCGGCCAAGTGGCCCTGGGCTTGGAGCAGGCCTGATGGGCGCTCCGCGCAGACTTGCCGCCAGGCTGCTCGAAGCCCTTGTGCGCCTGGCCCCGGCCGAGAGCCGCGACTGGGCCTTGGCGATGCTGCGCGAGCTGGACTTTATCGAAGGAGAATGGGCCTCCTTCTTCTGGGCAATGGGCGGCGCAACTGCCATACTGCGCCATGCCGCCCTCGCACCCTGGGCCTGGCTGAAACGACAAGGAAAGGTGGGAATGCGAATGAACCATACCGGGAAGAAGATCATGGGAGTGAGCATCGGAGTCTTTTCTGCGCTCATGCTGGCCGGGTGCGCAATGGCCACACTGCGCATTGCCGGCATTCTGTTTCCGGGACTGTATCGGGAGCACTCGGGATGGCTCGATTGGTTGGGAGTGCTGGCGATTCCCGAAGCCATTTTCATCCTCGCCACAGTCCTGCTCTGGCGCAAGCGCGGCCCGGTCGCGGCCGGCATCCTGGCCACCGGGCTGGTCATGGCGCTGCACATCGCCGTCCATCTCGCCATGCGCTAACCGTTGACCTCGAACCGGGTGGCGAAGGAGGATTCGATGGAAAGCAAAGCGGCGATCTCAAATTCAATGGCTGAATGGGCGCAGCAGCACCCGAGCCATCGAGATCTAGAAAGCGGCCTTTGACGCCGTCGAAGTCTTCCGCCTTGGAGGCGGCGACAGCATGGTTGCTCGGCGTCACGGCTGGCGCCTGGGCTGTATCGCAGATCCCGATGGACATCACTAGGAGATCGGACGCCCTCCTGCGGAGGGGCTTGGGGCGCCTCAGCCCCGGGCTGGCTCGTCGTCGCTCTTTGGACCCAGCGTACCCGTGCGCTCCAGCCGGCTCAGCATGCCGCGGGTACGATTGATCCAATGCGGGTCCCGCATTCCGGCACCTTCGCCCTTCACCTTCTCAAGCATCGCCGCATACTTGCCCTTGCGGCGAGCGTCGGCTTCGAGCAGCCGCTCCAGGGCGCAAACAGACTGCCGCAACTCGATCATGTTCGCCAGCTGCTCACCGAGGAAGAGCGCGAGTTGACGATTCACCGCCAGCAGTGGCTCGAGATGCGATTCGAGAAGCGAATTCAGTCGCGCATCGATCTTCGTCTCCACCAGCGCTTGCATCTTCGGGTCAAGAGTCGATCCGGCGTCTCGGTCTGCGTTCGCCGGCGCAGGAGGCTTGCCGGCCGGTTCGCTGGCGGCGTTCTGGTTGGCGTTTTCGGCGGAATTTCTGGCCGAGCTTTCTCCCGATTCCTTGGTCGCGTCCTGATTTGTCGGGCTCTGATTGGCCGCCGCGCGCGAATCCGCGCCCGAGTCTGAGCCTGCCTTCGCATCGATGTTCGGGTCTTTCGTTGTGTCTGCAGCCGGTTTTTTGGGTTCGTCTTCCATTTGGCGACTCTCCGTATACTTCGATGCGAGCAAGCCGTCCGATGTCTGCGCCAACCTGACGGCGCACCGGGACTCTCCATCTCAACACCAGGACCGCAACGCGAGCTCGAAGGATCATCATCAGGTTGCGATCAGCCCGTATTGCGGAGCCCTGCGGAGATCCCGCTGATGGTGGCGGCAATCGCCCGGTTTACCTCCGGCGTATCTTCGCCCGCCCGCTTGCGCCGCAGCATGTCCACCTGGATTAAATGCATCGGGTCCAC
>DATDLS010000360.1:0-2924 GCA_036519195.1 Occallatibacter sp.
GATGGAACCGGGAATTGTGCAGGGCGTATTCTCCCCACGCATTCACAGTCCATGACTGGCGCACCACAGCCAGTGCAATAAACAGCGACCATGCTCATTGCTTGGAACTCCCAAAATCCACCGGATAGCCTGTCTCTGTTATTCCAGCGGCCTGAAAGAGCGCGTAAAGCCTGTTAATGAACTCTTCGCTTAGACCGCGCGGTGTCTCGGTATTGAAAATCGGTTTATATGTCGCAATGGATTTTAGGTTCTGTGCAAGAATCTGGGAAATGCATCGTTTAGCGGGGATTTTGAAATTCTGTGTGCCCGGGTACACTCGTTTCCATGAGGGAGAACGACTGGACGAGGGTACTGGGCTGGCCTGGGTATAAGGTGTACCGGGCCGAGATCGATGATCGTGCCAAGCGGCTGAAGCTGTGGGTGCGGCGCAAACGAGGAAACAAGCAACTGGTCTGCTCGGGATGCGGTCATTTGGTAGGCGCGATTGCCGAGACTTACGAGCGTGAAGTGCGCGACCTGCCCTGCTTCGAGTACCTGACCACGGTGGTGATTGAGCTGTATCGGCTCAGCTGCCCGGACTGTGGCGTGAAGGCAGAGAAGGTGCCTCTTCTGCCCAGCAAAGCCCCCTACAGCAAGCGCTTTGAGGATGCGGTGGGCCAGGCCTGCGAGAGTGCTGCGGCACGGCGTGTGGCGCTGCAGTTCGGGCTTTCGACCAATACCGTGCGGGCTATCGATCTGCGCTATCTTCAGCGCTGGTCCGAGAGCCGGAAGAAGCCCGCCTTGCGCAACATGGGAGTGGACGAAATCCACTTGGGCAAGAAGCAGAAGTTCCTCACCGTGGTAAGCAATCTGGATGCCGCCGAGCCCGTGTGGTTCGGACAAGATCGGAAGAAGGATACTCTCGATGAGTTCTTTGAGAAGCGGTTGAGCCCCTTTCAGCGCAGTGGGATACGGGCCGCCTGCGTGGATATGTGGGATCCGTTCCGGCAGAGCATCGAGCAGTGGGTGCCCAAGTGCCGCATCATCTACGACAAGTTCCATATCATGCAGCACGCCAATGCAGCAGTGGACGAGGTGCGGCGGGCCGAGTTCTTTCGCCAGGGAGGTGCAGTTCGGGAGGTGGTCAAAGGCAAACGCTGGTTGCTGCTATCGCGCTGGGTGAATCTGACAACGCAGAAGAAGCAGCAACTCAACGCTCTGTTTGCCCTGAACCGGCGCGTCATGAAGGCGTATTTGCTTAAGGAAAGCCTGGACCGGCTGTGGAGCTATCGGTATGAAGGCGCCATGGTGCGGTACCTGAACAGTTGGATCGATCAACTGCGCTGGCAGCGTCTCAAGCCGATGGAGAAGTTGGCGAATATGCTGGTCAATCATCTGGAAGGAATCCTGAACTACTGCCGGACCAAGGTGCGGCTGGGAGTGGTCGAGGCGGTCAACGGTAACATCAAAGCGCTGCTGCGGCGGGGACGCGGCTACCGCAACCTCAACTACCTGCTGCTGAAAGCGCAACGCTTGGCTGCCACGAGAACCGAATTCGTCGCTTTTCAGAAAGCCGCGTAAAACGCACACTTTTCCACTTTCTTGCCAAGAGCCCCATTTTCAAGGAAGTTTTCCGCGATGAGAAGTTTTCCGCGATGAGAAGTTTTCCGCGATGAGATGCCGGGCTCGATCGATCGCGACTGTCATTGTTCTGCTGGGCGGTTCTGCTCGGCGCGTGCGTAACTAGCAGGGCGCAGGTCGGTTCTATCGCGGTCAATACCAGGGGGTCACAATCGCCGTAATCATGCAATGGCTGCGCAGCGGCAATCGTGCCTTGATTGCGTGAGGCGCATATTCTGCGGGCGAGAGCGCCGATGAAGGGGTCGTGACCCTGATGGAGGAGATGCTTCAGGGCGGCTCCGGTGACAGCCAGCCGGGACGAGCGTCTGAGGTACGTGTGCGATCTTTCGGCCAGCGGAGTTCCAGCATCCAGGTACCTTTTGGATGCTTGAATCAAGAGGACCGAAATAGTACCGCGAGTCGTATTGTCCGACGCCGCTCGAGATATTCTCCCTTTTTCAGACAATGATCCAGTCGCGCGGCTGCCGATTGAGAGCTCAACGCCGCTGCTGGAAACGTGGTATTACGACGATAAGACAGCAGATCCGCTGACTGAAATTCGGGGAGAGAAATATCACTGGTTGTCTGCGCGGATTGCCGCAATGCTGCTTCTGAAGGCTCCGCAGCGGGGTCTTGCAGCCGACGCACTAGCTGACTCAAGGGATTGGCTTGGCGTGACGGTCACTAACGATTGGTCGCTGCCAGGCCGAAAAGCGTTCGCCCATGCGAAACGCCGATACCTGTGCAGCGACGGAACACTCGATCAAAGAAATGAAGGGTTACCGACGCTGGTACAGTACATCATTGAAGAGAACGCAGACTGCAAGGATCGCGATCTCGATTCTGCCCCTGTGTTGGTGGCGCCTGGCGGCGACCGCATAACGTATCTGGTAAGTCCAGCGGATAAGCCACGATGTGGGAAGTGCCCTTCGCCGCTGACGAATAACAATCGGTATCACCTGCTGATGGAGATGCTTGGGATCGATGCAATATACCGTGGAAGACGCAGGAGGATGTCACGATTTCCTGGGAGGGAAAGGAGAAGTATCTGGATACGCTCTACCGCTATGCAGAGGTAGAGCAACGCGAACCTCGCACCGGTATGCGGCTATTCGTTGAAAAGGGATTGATTGACAGCAGCGAGGTTGAGGCCGCTCAGCCAAATCTCATGATCTCGACCTTTGATCTTCGAAGGCCTCCGCATGAGGATTGGAGCCACTGGGAACCGCCTCCGCCGAAGTTGAAGCTCGGTGACCGGCGCGTTTCGGAGAGTGTGGGATGGGCGCCGTCGACTAAGTAAGTGATGGGTGCTTCCGTAAAGATGA
>DATDLS010000361.1:0-4486 GCA_036519195.1 Occallatibacter sp.
ATCGACAGGACAGGCGTCCACACAGGCGGTGTCCTTGGTGCCGATACAGGGTTCTGCAATGACGTATGCCATCTGAAGAATTCTCCGGGAGACTTGCTCTCGACGCTGATAGTAGCACAGCAGGGCGGAGCCTGACTCACCCTGAAAGCAGCAAGTTTTGCCATGCGGGAATCAGGAGAATCATTTCGCAGATTCGCCCTCGCCCCCAAACCGATTCGTTCCGGGTGAGAGGCAGGCGAGGCAGATTTGGTCACTCATCCGGCTCTTCGTGCTCCTGGCGGATTCAGCTTCAGGCTGAGCCGATGGGGCGAGCGTTGGCGCCTCCCCCCGGCGAGCAAATGCCGGAGCGTTGGGCGATGACCGAGAGCGATCGAGGTGTTGAGCTTGGGGATCTCGGAGTGCGGCGCTATGGGCGAGGTCTCAGCGAGCCGGCTCCCCAACAGCGGCGCTCTCGGCGCGTTTCCGGGCGAACTGTTGCGGAGTGGGAATGGGCGACAGGTCGCGACCGGCGAACATGTTCTTGAAAAGGTCGACGAGTTCGGTGTGGATGAAGCCGTTGGAGGCAAGCACTTCCCTGCTGTTGAGCTGACAGGGGGTGCCGGCGAAGTTGGTGACCTGACCGCCGGCTTCTTCGACGAGCAAAATTCCGGCGGCGGTATCCCAAGGATTCAGGTTGAACTCCCAGAAAGCTTCCAGCCGGCCGGCGGCGACAAAGGCCAGGTCGAGCGCGGCGGAACCGGCGCGGCGCACACCGTGGGAGCGCAGCGTGAACTCGTGGTAGAAGTGGATGTTTGGGCTGTCATGGCGCTTGCGGCTGGGAAAGCCGGTGGAGACCAGCGACTCGGCCAGCACCCGGGTGCGCGTGACGTGCAGCGGCTTGGCGTTGAGCCAGGCGCCGCGGCCGCGCTCGGCGGTGTAGAGTTCGTCGCGCATGGGGTCATAGATGACGCCCGCAACGAGCACGCCATCCTGATCCGGTGCGATGCCCGCAGGCCTTTGTTCCAGACCCAGCGACACGCAGAAGTGCGGGAACCCGTGGGCGAAGTTGGTGGTGCCGTCGAGCGGGTCAACGTACCAGCGGTACTCACCTTCCATGCGCTCGCGGGTGCCCTCTTCGCCGTAGACGCCGTGGTCAGCAAACGCCTCGGCAAGGCGCTCGCGGATGAGCTTTTCCGCCGTACGGTCGGCGACCGTGACCAAGTCGGCATCGCCCTTGTACTCGGTCTCGACACCCTGGGCAAAGAACTCCCGGAGGTGCGCCCCGGCTTCGCGGGCGATGGCAGAAGCCTTGGGGACCCAGGTCATTTCTGGGAGGTCGAGGGTCACGAGGCCGTCCCGTTGGGTACCCCGGCAGGCGGAACCTTGCTAGCCACGGGCTTGCCGAGCGCGCCATTGCGCGGCTCGCGACGCTTGCCGGCCTCGGTGATGCTGCGAATCTGGTGCTTGTAGATGAACAGGTTGGGCGCCCCCTCGCGCGTGAGGCGCACCATGGAGTCGTCAAAGTACTCGATCCAGCCGCGCACGGTTTCACCGTCACGCAGCTTGACGATCACAGTTACCTGACGATCGCTCAAAGAGCGCAGATAGAGCGCCTCCTGGCCGGTATCACCCGGTGGGGGCGCCTTGGAACGGCGTCGCGCGGAAAGGGGAGAGGTCATTTCTTCATTTTAGATGCAGGACGCCGGGGGAAGGCAGCATGAGGAAAAATTGGCGTGACGCTCAAGGCGGGAGTTCGCTCTCTGCGACCCGCAGGCCAACACGGCGACGGGGACCTTTCTTTTGCCTCTCCACTTTTGCCTCTCCACTTTTGCCTCTCCAAGGAACGGCTAACCAGCTGGCCACGACAAATTTCAACGTCGACCTCGTCCCGGATCTCGGGAGGTTGATGAGGAGACACATCGAGCTGATCCCGGTCAAGGGCACCTCCAACTGCGGGCCGGAACTGAGTCATCTGCCGGACGCGAACGAGCATTGCACAAGGAAAGTGCCGCACACGTTGCTGGCGACTCTATCTGGTCTTTCGTGTCTGGCTAGTCTTTCGTGGCTGGTGCGTCGGCGTAGTAGCCGGTTTTGTGGCGGATGTTGAAGTCTTGCGTTGAGGCGCGGGGAACGGTCACGTCCAGGCGATGGAAGGATCTTCCCGGCTCCTGATTCTTCGGGTAGTAGCCGATCAGGTATTGGGTCCGCAGATCATTGCTGACCTGGGCGAAGGCTTTGTCCAGGCCGCCAGCGCTGACGTAGTAGCTTTTGCCGCCGGTCTGCTCGGCGAGGGTGATGAGCGCGTGTTCACCGCCCAGGTCGCGGCCGGCGCTGGCTTCAATGGGGACGTCGATGATCGAGTAGATCATCACCTCGTGGCGCAGGGCGGACTCCAGAGCCTGTTGGTAGCTGGTGCTCTTGGCGGTGTCGCCACCGTCAGAAACGAGCACCAGCACGCGGCGGCCGTCTTTGCGGGCGAGGCCTTCTGCGCCGAGCAGGATGGCATCGTAGAGCGCGGTAGCGAAGTCGGGGTGCAGCTGGCTGAGGCCGTGATCGATCTGCGAGACCTTGTTGGTGAAGGGGGTCAACTCCTTCACGTCGGTGGCGAACTGGAGCAGGCTCATCTGGTCCTGCGGGCGCAGAATGGCACGGACGAAACGGCGCGCGGCATCGGCTTCTTCCCCGAGATCCTTTTTCACGCTGCCGCTGGTGTCGATGGCCAGAGTCATGTTAAGAGGCAACTCGGACTGACGCTCGAAGACGGCGATCTGCTGTGGGCGGCCATCTTCGCTGACTGCAAAGTCGTCGCGCGTAAGACCGCCGACAATGGCGCCGTTGCGGTCAGTGACGTTGACGAAGATGTTGACCAGGTGCACGTCCAGCCGAAAGGTGGGCCCCTGGGCAAGCAGTGGCAGGGAGATCAGAATGAGCAGCGACCGGCATGCGGACCTGATGCATTTCAAGAAGCCGTGCCCTGCCCAAGCCGTGCCTCCCGAGGGAGGGGTGTTGCTGGTGTTCGGCATCATCTTACGCATCATGGGACGCCTTTGGGGACGCCTCCGGCGCGACCGCCAGGCCAGCGGGAAAGGGCTCGCCGTCGGCCCAAACCACGCCATCGTCAAAGGTCTCGCGCTTCCAGATGGGGACGGTTTTCTTGAGGGTATCGATCAGCCACCGGCAAGCGTCAAAGGCCGCAGCTCGATGGGCGGAGGCGACGATGATGAGCACGCTGGTTTCGCCCACGACAAGGCGGCCGAGGCGGTGAATCATGGTGACCTGGCGAACGGCGAAGCGGGTGCGGGCTTCAGCCGCCAGCTGCTGCATCTGCTTGACGGCCATACCTTCGTACGACTCGTAGTCCAGATACAAGGTGCGGCGGCCACGGGTATGGTTGCGGACGATCCCATCGAAAACCACGACCGCGCCGTCTTCGCCGCGCTTGGCGGCGGCGACCAATGTTTCGGCGTCGATGGGTTGGCGGGTGAGAGCGATGTGGACGGCCGGTTCCGGAGCTTGTGCCGGCTCGTCGGTTCCACCGGAAACGGGCGGCAGCAGACCTACTTCGTCGTCGCCGCGCAGGATACGAGTGGCGGCAGCATACTCGGAGTTGACGCTGACTGCGATGCCACGTAACCGGGAGCCGTCAGCGTGTGTGGCGCGCAACTGGTCCAGCAAGTCAGCCACCGACGCGCCTTCCGGCAGCTCGACCGTAGCCGCTGCACCGAGCCAATCTTTCAATACCCCAAAGCAAAAAACTCGCACTTGCATCACGCTTCAAAGAATACCGCCTGCCGATTAGACGCAGGAATGGACGAACTGTCGGTGCGGATCGATTGAGGGCCTGAGGTTCCCCCAGGACTCCCAGGCAGACGCCTTCAGGCAACCGGCTTGGTGAGCTGGGCGGAAACACTTCACGGGTCTTTGCTCCGCGACCTTTCGGCCGTGCTTCATATCATTTCGTCTTGGACGGCGGTGGCTATGCCTGACGGGTTGAGGGCGCGGTTCGCATCGAACAAGCTGAATTCGATGCCGGCCATCTCGTGGTCGATCAAGCCAATACGGTCGAAGGCATGGACGCCGAACCAGTCGATGATCAGCCTGCGGCCGCAGAGAGGCGCAGGGCCTTCATGGTTACGGCTCGTAGGGAGCATTGATCGCCTAAAACTCGAAGGCCGGCAGATTCGCCGGCCTTGCTTTGTTCCACTCTGACTTCGCCGAAAGCAGCGGGTTGTTAGGCTACTTTGCTCAGGCCGATCTGTGCTTCGGACGGCTCGGCGTCGCGGTGCGCATTCAACATGGGCAGGGCCACGGCCAGTACGTCTTCGATGCGGCTGGCATAGTGGACGGTTACCCCTTCCATCAGCTTGGGCGTGAGATCCTCTTCAACGTCCTGGCGATTGTCAGCCGGCAGAATGATGGTTTCGATTCCGGCACGGCGCGCGGCCAGGAACTTCTCCTTGATCCCACCCACCGGCAGCACATTGCCGCTGAGCGTGATCTCACCAGT
>DATDLS010000362.1:0-12370 GCA_036519195.1 Occallatibacter sp.
GTTCTTGAATCTGCTCAGCCGAACCGTTGATGTGTTCGGAAAGGGAAGCGATCTCCAGGTCCAGCCGCGCCTGATCAGCGTCCATCGCCGCCATGCGGCTGGCCAACACCACGCGCAGCCGTTCGCGCAGCTCATCGCGCACGGCTGCAAACCGCTCGGCCTTGGCTGCCTGCCGCTTGAGGCTATTCATCTGCCGCGTCACTTCTTCAAAAATGTCGTCCACGCGAGACAGGTTCTGCTTGGCGCTCTCCAGGCGCAACTCGGCCAGCCGCTTCTTGGTCTTGAAACGCGTAATGCCCGCCGCCTCTTCAATGATCGATCGCCGATCGTGCGGCTTGGAGCTGAGCAGTTGCCCTATCCGCTCCTGCCCAATGATGGCGTAACTCTCCGGTCCCAGGCCGGTGCCCATGAAGATGTCCTGAATGTCACGCAGTCGGCACAGCTTTCCATTCAGCAGGTACTCGCTTTCCCCGGTGCGAAACAGCCGCCGCGTGATCACGATCTCACCCTTTTGCGGCGTCCGCTGAAACTTTCGCCGGCGGATCTTGAGCACCACTGCTTGCGGGCCCGCACCCTCGCTGGCCGAAGAGGCAGGAGCCGGTTCCGGCCCCTCGTCATCGAGCGTCTGCCCGGGCTGCTCGGAAGCGATAATCTCCTCTGCCTCAACCGCCCGCTGCCGACGCATCTCGTCCTCGTCCCAGTCGGTCGGAGCGTCATGCTCAACCATGACCTCGGGCTCGACGGGAATCGGCCCCTCATAGGCCTCCGGATCGACCATCGTCAGCGTTACTTCCGCCATTCCCAGCGCCTTGCGATCCCGGGTTCCGGCGAAAATCACGTCCTGCATATGCGTGCCACGCAGGGACTTGGCGCTCTGCTCGCCCAGCACCCAGCTCACCCCGTCGAGAATGTTGGACTTCCCGCATCCATTTGGCCCCACCACCACGGCAATCCCCGTACCCGGAACAGACAACTCGGTCCGGTCGCAGAAGCTCTTGAAGCCGAGGATGTGGATTTTCTTTAGTTTCAGCATTTTAACTCCGCGTATCTGGGAATTGGATGTTAGCGGTCAGCAAGCATGTTCAGCCTTCTGTTGGGCGACCCGGGCCAACGAAAATTCTGCCACCCGTTTACAGACTCTAAGCAGACTAAGGGGCAGGGTCAACCGCGGCAGAGAGGGTTTTTGTGGATAAGGCAGGCCGGAACTCGCCCGGTTGAAAAATACTCGAGTCGCCCGCGGTCATTTGTACATGCCAAGGCTATTTCGTGCGCGTTTCCCACAGTTTTCAGGCCAACAGAACGAGCCGGGCTTCGATCCCACCGTTGCTTTTTTGGCGAACCGGTTCAGGCTCACCCAACCCGATCGGCCAGGGGCCGAGCAACTTCCCGCCAAGCTGCCCACCGGGTAGAGTTGTCCTGTGCGGACCTGATCCTGACCGGACCTGATCAGGTCGCGATTTGAAAGGTGTATTTGCCCGAGTCGAGCCTGAAGCGCGACTTTGGAGGCTGGGTTTGGCGCCTTGCCCGGGGGGAACCCCTCTGATCGAACAAAAATTCCTGGTTTGCCTCGCGTTCTTGGTGTCCGAACTCATGGTGTCGGGGCTCATGGTGTCGGGGCTCATCTTGAATTTCGATGCCCAGTGGAGTGCAAAGGAAGAAAAGGAGGAGAAGCAATATTTCCCTCCGACGCTGAAGCTTTGTCCTGGAAAGCCCTCAACCGCCTTTTGTACCAGAAACGCGACGTGAGTTCGTCGATAAGACTGGATGGTATTCCCACGTCGCTTGGTGGGCGCCATTCGCGTTCGGTGCTCTCCTTGCCGGTACTCTGCCACGGGGCCGGGAGCGGCGTCACTCTTATCTGGGAACAAATTCCCCGAATGAGCGTCCGGCATGGTTGTGGGCAGAGATCAACAGAATGCAGCCGCGCTTACGCAGGTTCTCTTGGCTGCGAGCTGCTTTCGGATTGAATCTAGGGTACTGAGTACAGACCATCCGCGCGCCTACTGTGTGCCCTTCCTTATATATTCCTTGTGAGATCGCCAAAACGCCCAGGTCGCCTCCACCTGGGCGCACGCATGATCCACATCGCGACCCTTCAGTTCGACTATCACATCCACGATTTTCGGATGAGACACTACAAAGTCGGCTGCACGTTCGCCGACTGGCGCAAGACATCCGTCCATGCGGATTTTTCGAACCTTTTCCTTGCCCAAATTCAGGAAAACCGCGCCCTTTCCCATTCCAGCATCATGTACTCTAATGCGTGAGTGTCGGACTTGCTCGATGCATTCACTGCTGCTGTTGGCAAGCTTAACTACCATACTGAATCTCCAGCAACTGTCCGAATTCATCGCTGAGTTTCTCTGAGACGCTGTCGAGAAAATCACCGTCGATCTGGCCGGACTTCCTGTCAAAAATGGGGACCAGTCTTCCGTTCTCGATCTTGTACGCAGCGAAGTCTGCTTCTTTGATCCAGTATTTTTCAGGGATGATCTTTGCAGTCGCAACATGATGCCCCGCGCTTTGTGCGCCAATCGTGCCAGACTTCACCAAGTCGCCAAACACTGAGAGCACGTAGGGGCAGTGTGTGGTGAGCACCCAATCAAAGGAGAGAACGGGATCACTCGATAGCCAAGCAAATAATTGGATCAATTCCCTTTGAGTCTCTGGAAATACATTCGACTCCGGCTCTTCCAAATAGATGAGCGGACTGTAATCGCTAACATCGGCCAGCGGAGATATTCTCGTTGCTGCTGCACGTGCATGAAAGTGTTCTTGATGGAACGCGAGATAGTTCATCGTACTAAACATGGGGAGCAGTTCTTGCGTTCCAGATGAGAGCAACGATAGTGGTAAGCTGCGCCCATCGAGCGACAGAAAGAGTGGCTTGCCTTCGACAATTACTACATGTCCACGAGCGATCCGATACATCTCTCTTTCAATATCTCGCGCAACTCCCCGGTCAGCTGATAGCAATCCAATTTTCCATCTCGTATCCCAGAAGACTTGGTCAGCGAAGCGCCTTGTGATCCAGTCCAATTCAAGATTTTGCAAGACGGAGACCGACTTAGCTGTGTCTGTGAAGAAAGACCTTCCCGAAGGAATATATACGTTCGTCTGGGTGCGCTTCTTATTGATTAGAAGACTGAACTGCATCCACAGTTCCTGTCGCAGCTCACTGAGTGCCATGTTCTTGTAGGGTGCTTGCACCGAGACCTTATTGTTGAGAATGGTATAAAGCTGGTGGAATGCGCTCCAGAATGGACACCTTCCGGCGCACCTGGGTAGCCCTACCCCTCGCCGAATAGGTGCCGGACGCGCCTAGCCTGATGTACGGGCCGGGAACGGGCATCAAAAAGCTGATGGCAGATCGGTTTTAGCTCAAATACCCTTTCGAGAAACGAGAACTAGCCGTATACGTGATTGGCGTCGCAAAGACCGGTCCCAAACTGACGAGGAGCCAGGAGATCCGAACGCGTTATGGGGGGCTAGGATTCGGACCAGCTGGACCCGACTGGATTGGATGGCTCTTTTGGGGAAACTTGGGGATTTAGAATCGAGCCGGTTGACTGGCAATTTATGCCTGCAGAAAGGCGTAGGGGACGAAGAATCGAAGACGATTGTCAGGGGGAATCGATCGTTATGGGCCGGCCCCGGGGTCAAATTCGTTCGAAACGCGGAAAGCCGACCTCGGGCCTAGTGGGCGACTGGGAGATTCCGGCAGCTCCCGGTTGGACAAAACTGATTACTTTTTGAATCCTTGATGCATTTCCATTGTTGCAATCGGCCGAAATTTCAGTCATTGTGGACCAAAGCAGCTGATCGAGGGGTCGTTCCCGACTATGGTTCTTCTCAACCGCCTTGTGCGCGCCGTCGTTCTGATGCCTGCGCTGGCTCTCCCGGCAGCCGCCCAAACTGCCGCGCCGGCGACCGAACCGGTGCCGGTACAAGCGCCTCTGCCGTCCCCACCCACCGCGCTCGTTGAGTCGAATTCCGCACCGATGCCGGATTCAAACTCTGTCGAGCAGCTGCTGGCCTTTAAGGATTCCGACGTCAAGTTCAACCTGCGCGACCTGATGGACATTCTGAGTGACCGCCGCCATGAGGGCTGGGTGCTGGCCGCCTATCCTGATCCCAAGACCGCACAGCCGCTCATCGGAGCCGGCTTCAGTCTTGACCTTCCCGCACGCCAGCATCCGCAACTGGACCCGCTCAATCCCCATCCCTTCCTTGAGCCTTCCTCTGCCGAGCTTTGGCGGGCCGCCGGGCTGGATTCGGAAAAGTTGCCCGTCATTCTGAACGAATTCAATGCACGTCTGGATTCATGGGACAAGAAAGGCTTCCGCAAGCGCATCAAAATGCTTGAGCCGCAGATCGCCGATGGGGACGCCGAACTGCTTCTGCGCGTCGGCATTATCCAAGCCATTTACAACGCCAAGGGATACTGCCGCGACTTCGATCAGTTCTCCGCTTCACAACAGATGGCCGTGACGCAACTGGTCTATCAGATGGGCGTCAACCTTGAGCAGTTCAGCCAGTTTCTCAACCTGATCAACAACTACGCGGCAGGCGCTGAATCGAAGGTCGATGTGCATGTGGAGAATGCATTCGCTGGGGATGCGGCTTATTGGAAATCTGTTCAGCAATCCCTTGTCGAGAGCCAGTGGGCGAGGCTCTATCGCGCGCGAGCGGTTGCTGTCATCGCCATGCTCGATCCCCAATATACGGACCAACCCGGAACCGCGGAACGCCGTGTGGGCGCCATGCTTCGCCCCGCGGTCGTCCGTCGCCGCGCCGGTCCAGCTGGCAGCGCTCGCCTAGTCGCAGCCCATCGAAGCCGCTCTACAAAGACCCGGTCCGGCGCAACATCCCGGAAAAGGAAATCCACCCAACAGAAGAAGCGAAGCGTCTGATCGAGGTCGCCTCAAACCTTCGTCTGCTCGTGAGTAGATTGAGCGCTTGCGCCACATCGTCGCCCATCGGGCTATGCCCGAACTCTATGATGCCGACGGCACCGGCGTCGAGCGATTTCCCCCGGGGGGAAACAACCACTACTATAGTGGGTTGAGGTCATATGGGGCTCAATCCTGGCACCAATTCCGGAAAGCACAGAGCGATCCGCATCGCGATCATTTCACTGGCATCCTTCGCCTTCACCCCGGGCATCGTTGCCCAGCAGCCGCTGAATACTCTTCTCGTGGGCGTCGATCACCGTTTTGTCACTTCCCTCGATGGCGATTGGCATTACCTCGTCGATCAGCCCCCAAACGGTTCGCTCTACAACGCCGACGGCCGCGTCCGCGACAACGGCTACGCGCAGAACACGCACCCCAACATCGATTCCGGCCCGCACAATGCCGAGTACGATTTTGCCACCGCGCCCACTCTCAAGGTTCCCGGTGACTGGAACACCCAGGACCCGACGCTCTTTCGCTTCGAAGGCGTCGTCTGGTACCAGCGCGACTTCGGCTTCCAGCCCACGCCCGGTAAGCGCACCTTTCTCCACATCGGCGCAGCCAACTACAGATCGTTTGTCTGGGTAAATCAAAAGCGCATCTGCGATCACGAGGGGGGCTTTACTCCCTTCGATTGTGAAGTCACCGCGGCCCTCCATTCCGGCGACAACTTCGTCGTAATCGCAGTCGACTCGACCCGCCACAACGATGACATTCCCTCCGTCAACTACGACTGGTTCGACTACGGCGGCCTCACCCGCGATGTCTCCCTGGTCACCGTCCCCACGCAATTCATTGATGACTACGATGTGCACCTTGAGCATGGCGCAACATTTTCCCCATCCGATGCCAACCAGCTCGCAGGCTATGTTCATGTGGAGGGCGCAGGGGCCGGAACTCCGGTAACTCTGCGCATCCCTGAAGCCGGCGTCGACACTCACATCGAGACAGATGCCCGTGGCCTCGCATCCTTCGCAATCAAAACAACAGGGCTCAACCTCTGGTCGCCTGAAAACCCCAAGCTCTACAAGATCGAGCTCGTCACCGGCTCATCACCCAATCAGGACAAGCTCACCGACGACATCGGCTTTCGCGACATCCGCGTCGACGGCTCCCGCATTCTTCTCAACGGCAAACCGATCTTCCTGCAAGGCGTCAACGCGCACGCCGAAGCGCCCTATCGCACCGGCCGCGCCTGCACCGACGAAGACGTTCAAAATATCTTCGCCTTCCTCAAGGATCTCAACGCCAACTTCGTTCGCCTCGCTCATTATCCCAACGACGAGCGCATGGAGCGCATGGCAGACAAGCAAGGCATCATGATCTGGTCGGAGATCCCACTCTGGCAGCGCATCTCATTTGACAAGCCTGAGGTCTACGCAAAGGCCAAGTTTATGCTCAATGAGATGATCCGCCGCGACCGCAACAAGGCCTCTGTCATCCTGTGGTCTGTGTCCAATGAGACCGCCAACAATCCCACCCGCACGGAATTCCTCACCAACCTTGTCAACGAAGCGCGCCGCCTGGACTCAACTCGTCTCATCAGTTCCGCTCTCAACAGTGCCCACTCCAAGAACGGAGAGATGGTCCTAGACGACCCCTTCGCCAACGTACTCGACGTGGTTGGTGTAAACGAATACATCGGCTGGTATGGCGGGCGCCCAGAAAATGCAGACACAACCCGCTGGATTCTTCCCAATAGACCAATCCTGTTTACCGAATTCGGCGCCGAAGCCAAATTCGGCGACCACGGCGGACCGGATCACCGCTGGGGCGAAGAGCAGCAGGTCGATGTACTGAAGCATCAGCTTGTCATGCTCAATAACATTCCCCAGTTGCGCGGAACTGTCCCCTGGGTCCTGATGGACTTCCGTTCGCCCGGCCGCAACATCCCCCGACTGCAGGACGGATTCAACCGCAAGGGCCTCATCTCGGAAAAAGGTGAAAGAAAGCAGTCCTTCTTCCTCTTCCAAAAGGCCTATGCGGACCACTCGATCGGCAAAGCTGAGTGAGCCCCCAACGGTCACGCCGACCGTGGCAACGGCCTCGAGGCCGGGCAAGCTGTACACTCGCAGGCGAGGAATAAAGAACGCCAAGTTCCAGCCAATGGTTGTGACTCAGGCCGTCGTTCAGCCAGACCTCTGCAGGCGCGCTCAGTGCGGTCACTGCAATGTTGAGTTTTCCGTCGCGATCGAAGAGCCGACGCGGCGAGCCCTGATTCTTGCTCTCAAGCAGTGGATTGTTGACGACACCAGCCTGCCGACGAGTGTCTACCCTCTACTGAAGGCCGGGACTCTAACTCCCGCTGCTCAAGTTCTGGCAAGTTTTCCGCGCATTCCCGGCCAACCGCTGTCCCACGAGGTTCTCAATTCCCACGCGATATACGCACTCGGCCCCGGTTTTCATGCCAACGACGTCCCTGGCGCCCCCGGCCGTCGAGCCACCAACGATTCCTGGCGCGACTCCGTCCGTTCTTCCAACTCTCGATACGGATGGTAGCGAAGCCGGTGGCATCCATAGTCCTCTTCAGCAGGCCGCGCTCGGTACCTATGTCGGCCGGCTAGAACATCGTGGCCCAGCGGCTTTCGCAAGGGCCAATTCTGCATGCTGACCGGCGGCTCAATTTCCTTCGCCGAGACGAAGGCCGAAAGGATAGCCACACAATCCACGGCCTTCCATCGAAGAGCGTTACAGCTCGAATCAGGACAACGTCAATCGCGTCCGCTCAGCGGCAGAGCAAATGGTGTCCGATCATATGCTTCTTCCCGACAATGCCGCGAAGATGATTCAGCAGGGAGAAGAGCTGTTCGATCTGCAGATAGGCCGCTTCCTATGACGTTTCCCGGGAGCGCTTGGGCTCAAAACTTTCGCAGTTCCTTGAAGCGCAATTGCAATCCGATGCAGTATTGCCTACTGAAATCGGTCTGCGAAATGAGCCAACCTGTTCCAACCGATCGCGCCCGGCAACCGCCTGCAACCAACATCGACGCAACGACGAACGATACCGGCGGAATCACGATCGCCGGTTTTCGAGCCGACACATCGGTGCAGACTGCTTTGGCTGAGGTCGAAAATCGAAAGGTGGCGCTGGGCGGAGCGGTTGTTTGCGGTATTATGAATCGTCTCAATTCTGGGGCGAGATCTGATCTGCAATCGCATCTGGGCGCGTGTCTTATCTATCGTCTGTCGGACTGCTGACCTCATTCTTTCTCTTGCCGGAGATGGACCCGTTGGCCCGATCTTGGGCAAGATTTGCCATCCTCTTTGGCAAAAGATGCTCTGTTTGCATTCCTCCAGAAATGCTCATTGGAAAAGTACATGCCAAAAGATGTCAGCAACAAAGAATGAACTGGCCGGGCCAGTTCATTCCCGGACCAGAGACAATTTGAGAACTCGCAGAGAAGGAGAAACGATCATGCGGCAAAGCGGCCTGCTTAGGTTCGGCTCCATTCCTACAAATCGCCTCATTTGGATGAAGATTGCTTTGGCTTCCATCGCAACTTGCATGCTGATTCCAAATCTTGGGCCTGCCCAGTCTGCATCGGGGAGTTCCGTCGGCAAGGATGCGCATGGATCGACTCATCAGAAAGGCCGTTTCGAGGAACCGGACGCGCTCAATTTTAGTGATCATGATGGCTATGTGAGCCTTTTTAATGGCAAGTCTCTCAAGGGATGGGATGGTGACCCAACGTATTGGCGAGTAGAAGATGGAGCAATCGTTGGAGAGTCAACTCCTGAGCATCCCCTTGGCAACACTTATATTTCTTATCACGGTACCAAAGCGAAGGATTTTGATCTGAAGCTTGAAATTAAAGTCGAAAAGGGCGGAGGAAGCGGCATCCAATACCGGAGCCGGGTTGGTCTTCCCTGGATTCATCCCGAGGAACATCAACAACCATCTAATCCGAATCCGAATTGGATCATGACCGGTCCTCAAGCGGACATCTGGGACCCGGTCAACCCGCAGGCGTCAAAGTTTAGCGGCCAGTTCTATTCTGAAAACACCAACTTCGGCATCTTGGCATGGCGTGGTGAAGTGGTCGTCTCGGCCAAGGGGCTGAATCCACGGCTGATGGGGCTAATTGGCGATCGTACTACCCTTGGCGGATCTGTCCACCTTAATGACTGGAACGAATATACAATCATCGCTCGCGGAGGAACCTTTCTGCACATCATGAATGGCCAGCTGATGAGCGTCTACGTCGATGACAATCCAGACTCATCCAACAATCAGCGTGGACTCATCGGCATCGAACTGGAGGCAACGCCTACTAAGGTTTCTGTTCGCAATGTTTGGCTGAGGAAGATTCACTGATTCGCGCACATTGGATGTGGTTACGGATTCTACGCTCTTGTTCTTAATAACAATCGATTCTCGAACGAATCAGGGCCAGTGCAGGGCGATCGAAGGACTGGCCTCCAACGATTATGCCAAAACGGAGCACGATGTCCGCCCCCATTGAGTCGTTCCTCAGTCGGCTGTTCGAGTTCCTCAATCGCCCCGGGATTGCCGGACTAGACTTTCCTCTTTATCCGCCAATCATCTCAGCATGTTCAACGTACGCGACACCCGGCCCCGCGATTACGCCGTCCGCTGCAAGGGATGCGGAGAGACAATTCCTGCCCCCGTTCGAGGCGCTACCCGACACCTGGATCATTGCTGACAATCCGCTGTGCGGCTCCAAGTACCGATACCTTCCGGCCGGCATCTTCAGGGGCCGCTTGTCGCATTGGCTCTCGATCCTCTTCAAGACGGGTCCTGCATGCGACTGATTGGGAGCGGTCATTGCAACGCAGGGAATCAAGGCGAGCGTACAGTTCTAAAGTGAATGTTGTACTCGCGGTATCGGACGCAAGGCAACAGGAGTCGAAGTTCGTCTTCGACTTCGAAGGCCTTCTGCTTGTTCAGCGTCTGAGTCAGCGGTTATCCGTCAGCGATACCAAATGTGCAGTCTAACGTGGACTGCCGTCCGCCATCCATTTGGCAAATAGTTCGATGCGAGCTGGAGGCCAGGGGCCTTCTCCTCGAGGCGGTGGAGGCGGCATCACCGCTCCACCGATTCCCCGAATGCGGTCGTAGATGACTGCCGCGTGCGCCTTCACCTCCTCATAACTCGCCAGGTTAAACGCCTTGCTCATTCCGCGTATATCTCGTTCGGTAAATAGTGGGCGAATGTCCGCTTCAAAACTTGTCCGTTCCGTCATGTCACCTCACAATGAATCGAGGACGTATTCCGCTCCAGACCTCCATGATCGGTCAAAGGAGGTCAGGGCGGTCTAGGATGTCGTCTAGTCTACGGCGGGCGCGAGAAGTAGGTCAACGGGTGCCCGCGATGATTGTCGATAATGCCCCTGGCCTGACGCAGATCTTCCTGGGCGAGTCGCCGAGCTGGCAATTCCTAGTGATTCAACAGCCCAGCAGGTTCTCGGGTTCCGAATATCACCATCCGCATATCGGAGCTAAGCTCAATTGAGCGCGCCGAATGAAGCTGCGCAGCGCCGGGATCGCGCTCAGAATCTCGCCAGTAAAACTCATGCCGATGAATGCGTCACTCACCAAGCTGAACACAAGTGCTCAAATCGGGCTTCTTGCATTCGAAACATCGGTCACTTAGGTGAGTCACCCGGCTTCTAGCGCCAGTAATAAAACCCTCCTTCGACATAGTACGGACGGTAGTAGACGGGCGGGTAAGCATAGTAGTCTGGAAAACCAGCGTAGAATCCCCCGGGCGCATAGCTGCGACGGTAGAGGGCGGGACCGCCGGGATAGAGCCCCTGCGCCAACTGGGCCGCCTCCTATGCGCTGACCGGAGTAACTGTGAGGGGCTCGGTCAGGTGGAAGTCCACCAAGGCCTCGGCGGGAATCCATACTCCCGGTCCGGGAGTCGCCGCAGTGAGTGCTGTGCCCGCGCCTGCCCCTGCCGTTGCGCCGATAAGCGCGCCCACACCACGGTCTGTGACGCCGCCAATGATCGCTCCCAACAATGCGCCGCCAAAGATGTTGTGTGCTGTTTCACCGGCCTTGTTCGGACCCTTGACCTTGAACAGGTCGGTATCCAGGGGATAATTTTGTCCACCCAGATCAAGCGAGGTGAGCTTGAGAGCAAGATCCGCCCTGCCGGAAAACTCGCCGGACTTTCTGGTTTCGGCTACCACACCATGCACGGTTGCCCCGCGGGGAATCGCCAGCATTCCTCCGCTCCTTACGTCGTGTATCACAGTGAACTGGATGGGCGTGCCTTCTCGTGCCAATTTGCTATCCACCGATTCGCTGGTCCGCATATGCAGCAGGGTTCCTTGAGGGATGCTGACGGGACCCATGGAAGCCTGACTTGCCTGCGCGGGAGGAGGTGGAACGACCTCCGCCTGGGCGCCGCCAGCGATTGGTTGCGTGCCCGGCACGCTGGCATTGGCTGCGCTTTGAGGCTCCTTGGGGATCGTAAACCGCAAATTGTTGTTGACCTTGGTCACCCCAGGAATTTGGGAAGCGATTAACTCGGCCAGTTCGCTCGAAGCCTCGCCGGAGACGGTTCCGGAGAGTGTCACGTCGCCCTGAGAAGTCTCAGCCGTGATCATGTCCTTATTCAAAGCCTTCGATGAGTCCAGAGCGTGGACCACATCCATCTCGATCTGGGCGTCCGTGCGTAGTCCATCTCCGCCCGATGGCGAGCTAAGGCTATGGAAATAAATAAAGGAACCAAACTAGTTACTTGGATTTGACTTTGATCCGAGTTAAGCTTCAGCAGAATGATTACTGTTACTGAGTTGTCGGAGAAGTTTCGCGACCTCTGGCCGCATTTAGATGAACGTAGGCGTCGGCTGATGGCGGCAAGTGAAGCGAAGGCCTTAGGCTGGGGAGGCGTGACTCTGGTCAGCCGTGCATGCGGCTTGTCGCGCAAGGCTATCCTCAAAGGCATTCGGGAGATTGAGTCTGGAGAGACACTGGAAGGTCGAATCCGCCGCGCGGGAGGTGGCCGCAAGCCGATTACTGAGAGCGATCCCAAGTTCGTTGACAAGCTGGAGGCGATGATTGGTGCCGAGACGCGGGGGGATCCGGAATCGCCCGAGCTTTTACGGAATTGGTGTTGACTTTCGCGCACTTTGGCGAAAGGCAACGCGTGGAAAAGACGAGAACTGAGTGTTCTTCGGAGGATTGTATGTGCAATCACTCGCAGTCGCTAGTGAGGATCACGCCCCGAATGTCTCTCCGAAGCCAGGCATCCCAGTAGGGAATGGGTTCTCCCCAATACCCCGAGAGACGCCCATGATTTGGCAGCCTTCCTAGTTCGAGAATCTGGACCTTGTGGGAGCCGCCGTCGCTCTGTCGCCAATTTAGGCGATCATCATGTGCTTTGCGGGCCACGCCCTACCGGAATCCGGGGGATGTTGGCTCGGAAGTACAGAGAGGAGCTGAC